>JBGCEP010000027.1:0-153552 GCA_045106415.1 Oligoflexales bacterium
AATTTTTACGTCGAACCCCTTGGGCACGGAAAAAAGTAGAAAATTTATTTCTAAACCTTGAATACAACTCATAAAAATATTCACTCTTCATCTTTTCTTAATAGCTCTAAAAAACTTCTCAATAGAAGATTTTCTAAAAAACAGAGAATTAAGGTCAAGACACAAAAATGTAGAATCATGCAGCATTTAAGTTTGATATTCCAAAACACAACAATCAATCATAGGTGAACGAACTTTATCACCAGGTGACCAAGTATAAATTAAAAGAAAACTTTAAAATATTATCTTTTTTTGTCCTGATAACTTGAATCAAAAATTCTTGCCATAGCAATTCGGACAAAAACTTTATTTTTTCACTGCGTAAAGCAATGAAATTTTCGCCCAAACCGAAAAAAGCATGAACTCTCAGTAACTATTTATTTGCTTTTTATCAATTTCAGAGACTTTTCTCTCCGGGTTAAGATCTATCAAAGTCTTTTAAATCTCTTCAAATAAGATCGATATGGTCTTGACCCAGAAATTTTTGCCAATTAATAATGTAAATACCCAAATCCACACCGACACTCTCTTGTTTTTCAGGAGGCAATTTAGGGATAACCTCACTTCCTTCCATATTAAGGGTAATGTACCAACGCTCAGAGCATAAGCTAACAACTACAGATTTAACTTACCCCTCAATGCATATAGATGCATTCATACAAATCCAACCCAGTCGAAGAATTTTGACAGATTTACCACAGGAGACTAGAGCACAATCTCCTTTTTTCTTAAATGGCTCTGGCAAACTCTAAAAGAGATCTTAAACGTTAAGATTAACACTTAAGACCTCTTTTCTGCCCCAAGGAAGACACTTCTCGCATACCCGGTCCGAATTCTGTTTTCTTGAGTCGTTGAGTGTCTCATAAAAATTTGAAGTTTTCCCGTGCATAACATCGATAGCCACCTGCTGCGTGATAACTAGGAATCAATGTACTGCACCGATTCCACATTCTCATAGTTGAGACAGAAACTTCAATTATTATGCTTTCTTTCCCAATAGAAAAACAGAGCGTGACAACTTCAGTCATTTTTTCATTAGGTTGTATACTGCATTAAACAAGAAGATCAACAGAAATCATCAAATAGTTAAAAGTAAGAATCAAATCTATTAGGGGTTTAAATGAATAGGTTTTACGACAGCGGTTGCACCCCCTATATCATTGCCTTAAACCTTAATTCAACGATCATATCGATGGGAGAGAAATAGAATTTTTTGCTTGAGTAAAGTTACAGTTTTTGTGATTATGGTGCCGCTTCTTTCGGTTTGTTTTTGCAACTCAATCTTAGGAAAAACGCTCTCATTTATAGTAGCAATGATTTAAATGTTTTACAGAACATGATTTCAATCATATTAAACCCTGTTCACCTATGCTCTTAAATATATCAGCACAAATACAAATCCGCATTAATTCACCACCATCATCCACTTCTCAGCAGGTACTCATACATGAACAACAACAGCATCTTACGTAGCATACGTTATATTTTCAAGATTTCTGACTCTCAAATGATTCATATTTTTTCTTTGGGGGGCACAAAAGTTACCCGAGAAGATGTCTGCAATTGGCTTAAAAATGATCACGATCCTTCTTTTTGTGAATGCTCGCATCTACAAATGGCTGCTTATTTATCTGGTTTCATCATCTATAAGAGAGGCGCTCAAGATGGACAAACTCGCCAATTAGAGAAAAATCTCAATAACAACCTCATCTTTCGAAAACTAAAAATTGCTCTGCATTTACACGATCAAGATATTTTAACGATTCTTGATTCAGCTGGTGTAAAAATTAGCAAACATGAATTAAGCGCTTTTTTCAGAAAGAAAGATCACAAACACTATAGAACCTGTAAAGATCAAATTTTAAGAAGGTTTTTGCAAGGATTGCAACTAAAGCACCACCCATCTGAGGACTTATAATGGCGAACTACTCCATCATGAGCAAGCACCTGATGCCTTCGCACTGGCAGTGGCTATTACCTGAACAAATCCTCACCCTATCCCTGCCTGAAGAAACTCGCGCGACATGTTCTCAATGCCCCTCAAGCCTCAATGGATATGAACACACAGCCCGCTGCTGTACATACCGTCCCCAGCTTTCTAATTTTCTTATTGGAGCAGCTTTACAAGACCAAGCTATTTCCAAAAAAAAATTCCAACAACTTTTCAGCAAAGGGGCCTTTTTACCTCTTGCTAGCCTAACCACACCTCAAGCTATGATTTCTATGACAGAATCAAATGATCAAGTCTGTCACTATTGGCAAGAAGGGGCTGGCTGTACAATTCATAAATTTCGTAATCACACTTGTTCAACATTTTTTTGTTTTACTCTAGCTGGCCCAGATCACACTCTTTGGTCTGATTTAGCCGAATATGTCATGATGCTTGAAAACAATATAAGCTGGTGGCTCATCACACAAACAGGCTTCGAATCTGCTAATTTTCTACGAAAACTCTCTATCATCGATCAAAATTCAAAAGCACAAGCAACATGGAACTCAAAGGATCTCAATTATATTTGGGGTGAGTGGTATGGAAAAGAATCACAATTCTTCGAGAAATGCGCAGCTATTGTCAAAAACAATCAAAAAAATCTTCATAAGATTGCACTTACTTATAAAGAAAACACAACGTTTGAATTTCAAAAACTACTGGAATCTTACCCTAAATATCCTGAGAACACACACCTCCCCGCCTCCAAAGACGACATTCTTAAATGTGAAAAAAGAATTCTTTCTTCCATAAAAAAACTGTATCAATTTCAAGAAATATCAGACAAAAAAATTATTTTTACCCAAAACACATCTTTGCACGAACCTTCACACTTATCTTTTCTACAAAAGACCTATCCACACGCCAAGCAATTTCTTATCCTCAAGGATACTCAAGGAGAACCACTTGACTTCCAACCGTTAACCAACGATGAGTCTTCCTTTCTAAAAGAAATTTTAAAGACCGGCTACATGGCACAAAGGGTACCGGAGCATTTTTCATCACTTATAGGGGGTTTAAATTTAAGGGGCTTTCTGGAAGCTACATAAAGACTCCTACCTTTTCAGCCTTATCACCCCCATAGTAAAGCAGAGTTTTATTTACACACGCATAGACCAAGCATTGCTTTAAAAGGCGGATTTACCAACTTGTTAAATTTTTTAATACGTAAAAAAATCACCTAACACGATAACATTTATATTTATTTCCCAAAAAGAAAATTTAAAAAGCAATTTTTAAGTGACAATTATCCTGATTTTTCCCAAAAGACTTCAGCGTATCTATACGTCGCCATAAAAAAAGCTGGTGCAACATCAAAGAGAGACTGTAAGATGGCCTACTAGCATACGTCAAGTCACCTTACTGAGGTTTGTGCTTGTATCGCTATTGAGGATCTTCACGTTAAAGGAATGATGAGGAACTCAAGATTAGCAGGGTCTATAGCAGATATGAGTTTTTATGAGTTTAGAAGACAATTCGAGTACAAAGCGAAGATAAAAATGTCTCAGATCGTGATTATAAGCCGCTTCTTTTCTTCAACAAAGCTGTGTTTGGAGTATTTGAATTGGCCAACTTCATCAAAGATTCTAAATATGCGCGAACTGTTCTTCACAGCATGATAGAGATATCAATGCTGTTTTAAATTTAAAAATGGCCGCAAGATACACAATGTTAATTTGTGAAGAAGAAAGCTCTGGATTTTCTCATATGATAAAAATGACACTATCTTCGTTGAAGAAAAAATTTGATTTTACATCTGCTTAGGAAGATTTCAGTAAATTCACAGCAACGATTGCCTTATCTATAAATCTTCCTGGTTTTTAAAGCGAAATCTTCACAAGGAGTGTCTAATTCGTCTTCAAATTTAATGGCTTACACGTAGTAATCTTAGGACTTTTTTTAAAGAAAGGTATCCTTCATCACACTTCAAAAGTCGCCACTTTCCAGTCATGTAAACGATATTAAATATTTACAGAAAAAGGACTGGTCTGTTTTTCAGACACATAAAAACAAGTATAAAACACTAGAGAAAAGACACTGTAACGTATAGTAATAACTAAAATATAAAAATTTGAAGATTTCAGTAAAGCATTTTTTTGAAAACAATGGATATTAAGAACATCAAAGCCAACTTAAAAATAGGATGAGTATATGATTTATAGATCTATAAAATTAATCATTATTTTTTTATGTTCTACAAGTGCATTCGCTGCGTATGACCAACAGTGGGCTCTTCAATGTGAAAATATCGTTCGGAAATCTCAAGAAGATGATGGTCCTGGAAGCATGGATTCCAGCCGTGCTTTATTTGTATGGTTAGGTCGTCAAAATGCTAAAAATCATAATTTAAGGCGTATTTTTTACAACTCTTTTTACAACCCTGATGTTCGGTATTTTCATGGGCTTTCAGGTCAGCTCAATTGTAAAAAATTAGCGAATGATCTGAATGATGGAAAAATTGATCTTGAAAGCATGAATACTTTAAAAATTTCTGACATCATGGACCATTCTAGTTTACGTCGAAAAATTGTCCTAGAAGAAGCTTACGGCGAGACACTTGGCGTCAAGTATCGCGATGCTATTGTCGGAAAAAATTCTGGCGACAAAGGATACGCTGTTACAGGATCAAAATTCGACTTAAACATTCTTGCTTTTTTCTTTCCTCGCCTTAAAAAACTCGACATCGATCATGAAGTTATCAACCCAGAAGGTTTAAATAAATTTAAAAACCTTGAATCTATCTACTTTAAAGAAGAGCCACACCAAAATATATCATTTCACAAAGCGAACGAGGTTCTCCACAAAACACGGCACATCCAAAGCTTAAAGAGAATTTCTTTTGAGTCACCGTCCAATCATAGCCTTTCTTATGACACACTCGGTTTATGGCTAGAACAAGATAATAGCAGAAGAATTACTCTGCCTCTAAAAAAAGAGAATGAAAGTTTTAAAACAACATCAGAAAATAATATTTCTTTTCTCAAAAATACAGCTATATGGAATCAGTATTCCTCTGCGCATTACAACAAACTATTAAGTAGTAAAGTTACACATAAATCTCACATGATCATCGACTACAAACACCTCATGAAGCATGCAAATGTTGAACGAATCCAGGAAATACGCAACCATTAATTTAATTAAAAAAAACAAGGCATTATCAGTGACAGGAGGATTTCCCTGCTCACTGTTTTTTTATTTAACAAACACAGAAAATTTATTTCATTGAAACAAACATGCCTTAATATTTCTATATCAAATAAGGTGTCTTCCTCAATGTAAATTTCAATCTACAAACTACAGTACCAACTTATGAATTTTTTTCGATTGAAAACACCGGAAAAAAAATGTGAAAAAAAGCATTGAGATCCATAGCTGTTGTACTATGAAGGTATAACTTGGAAACAAACACAATATTGTATAAACGCAGCCTGTTTCACCTGCTTCAGCAAATCCAACACCAAGTCTAAGATTACGGGATTCTTGATTTGGCAAACCAGCTTTTTCTTCTTGTGACCCAAGCGCTAAAGCTGTCACAGTCACAAGTAAGTAACCATATAAAATAAGACTCCAACCCATGCCATACTGAGGGTGAGAAAGGTGAAAGCCGATAATCATAGCACCATATGCAATCATATCTGCCGTTAAATCAAAAAAAGCTCCCCCAGGTGAATCCGTGCCAGTGCGGCGCGCAACAAGCCCATCAAAACCATCAAAAAGCCGCCCAACCCACCAACAAAAGATGGCTGCAACAGGATTTCCTGTTGCAACAAAAAAAGAAGCTATCAGCCCCAATATTAAACCAATTAATGTTAATAAATTTGCTGTGACATGATATCTCTCGAAAAAAACCACAATAGAAATTGTGTGTTTTGCAAAGCGTTCTCTAAAAACAAGATCAAACATTTATCACCTTATGTCATAGCTATTTTTAAAAATGGATCAACTACCAACTGCTTACCTTTTAAATCTTTAAAAACCAAACGAGCACGGACTACTTTTTCTTTTATTCTTTTTTTCCCCTGCAGTTCATAGTGAGCAAAATTTTGAAAAGAGTAACGTTTTCCCGAAAGTAAATCTTTCGATAAAGGAATAGTTGTTCCAGTTGTTAATGTCCCATCAGGGTTTTCATACCAAACAAAGACATCCACAATACCTTTCTGCAGATTTTTCGCTTCTAAGTTTCTAACTTCAAACCGACATGTCCAACACTCATCTTCTTCTTTTAATGCTACACTTACCACTTGTATACTTTTAAGGTCTTCTCTATTTTTTTCAATCCAGGCCCACTCAACAAAACTTTCTACCTTTTTATTCGCAATATTTTCAGATAATTTTATATCTTCTTCTAAAAAATAGTTTAAATCATAATCAGCAAGAACATCGACTTGTTCCAAAAAAACTTTTTCACGAAGATTTTGCAATTGAGAAAAAATATTTTGTTTCTGTTGCCATTGAGCATATCCCCAGAAAACAAAACTTATTCCAAAAAAAATTAACAAAATTGCGACAACGCTAAAATACTGAATCCAGGATTTATTAACTTGAAGGCTTCTTGTTTTGCCTAGAGGTGTGAAAAACAAAATATGCAATATTTGATCTCGACGCATCATTCTCTCTTATGATTATATATTCGAAAAATAATTCTTTTTTAGTTGACTTGATTTTTTAAAAAAAAGCTTCTTTGAAGCTTCTTTTTCACATATATTGATAGCCACTTTTACTTCTTCTTGCTTTTGTGAAAATTCTTCTTCACTCAATGAAGAGGGTATTATTATAAAATCACCGTATACAACATGAATTTTTGAAAAAGGTTTTGGTATTTTTAATCGATCCCATGTTTTAAGCTCCCAAAAACTTTCCGCAACAGCTGCGACGGGAACAATCATCGCTTGTGTTTCTTTTGCTAACCAAACGACACCAGGTTTCACAACTCGCCTAGGCCCTGTTGACCCATCGACGGTAAATGCCGATGGGTATCCCTCGACAACAGCTTGTTTTAATATTTGACGGCTCTCCGCTCCTCCTTTATTCTTTCCGTTCCTACTTTGACTTCCGTAAATGCACTTAAAACCAAAACGATCAAGAACAAAACCCATCACCCTTCCTGAAAGCGATCGACTTGCTAACGGCCGAAAAGGAAGACCTTTTTGAGCCATAGAGGCCATAATGAGGTGCTCATGCCAACAAGCAAGAATAAAGCCACCTTTTGTATGAAGAGCTGCTGCTTCATCACGAAGATTGGACCTATACTGAGTCACTCGATATGAATAGTAAAGAGAGATCCAAACCAACCAAGCAAGCCTTCTTATGAAAAATTCAAATACCCTTCGCGATAACCTTTGGCTATTCAAGATAAACTCCTTTGGCATGGATCAAAATAACGTGCACAATGAGCAATCGGCCTACCAGCCATCAGCTGCGCTAACAATCTCGCACTTCCGTGAGCCCATGAGAAACCGTGCCCTGTAAATCCTGCACATGTAAAAACTTGAGGATGATTTGTAGGACCAATAAAAGGCAACCCCGTTTTTGATGAACCCATCATCCCAGACCAACTATAATCCCACTGCACTTTATTTATTTCATAATGTTTTTCACAAAAATCTTGTAAACCCTGTTCGATTTCTGGATTACACTCAAGCTCAAAACAACCAATTTCTTGCCCCTTAACCTGATCTCTCCAACCACCCAGCATCAAACGTCTGTCTTGGGTAAGAAGGGCATATTCATAGCCTCTATTGAAACTATGCGGATATGATATGAGCTCTATATCTTTCTGTAAAGGTGATGACACCATGATTTGACCTCGAAAAGGTTCTATAAGGTGTCCGTTGCGGAAAAAATCTGAATATTGTGCAGAGTATGCATTTGTTGCAAGGACAACAGCATCATACAACAACTCTCCATGTACGGTTGAAACACAAATTTTTCCATTTTCATCGGATTGATAACTTTTCACCTTCATTCCAGATCGATATAAAACACCTGCATTCATCGACGATTGCAATAAAGCATTACGAAATTTAACAGGGTGTGCCTGCGCACCCCCTGGCTCATAACGCCCACCAAATACGTTTTTAAAACCTAAGGACTTCACTTTGTGCTCTGACCAGTATTCAGACTCAAATCCATTTGACTTTAAAAAATTCACACTGCTTTGGAGCTGATATGCCTCGACAGGATCAACCGCTAAACACAAATATCCATCTTGCTCATATTCCACATCTTGTCGTAATTCAAAGACACTACTTTTTACAAGTTCACACGCCTCAACAGAAAAACTCCATATTTCTTTTGCTTTTTCCGCCCCAAACAGTTTCACCAAACCTTCCATTGACTCAACGGTTCCGTGTAGAATGTGACCACAATTACGAAATGAAGCAGCTTGTGCGCTTTCATCATCAATGAGAGATATAGATTTAAAACCTTCTTTAAGAAGCCAATAAGCTGTACTTACACCTGCTAGCCCTGCTCCTACTATTAAGATTTCACCTTCTCGTGGCAAATGATCTTTACCTGTTATAACAGGTTCTTCGAGCCAATACGGATATGTCTTCACGAATAAGCCTTTGTTCTTCTCATGTCTTCATAGCTTTACTTTATATACTCTAAAATTGACACACTTTCCACAGCGATATAATGTCTCTATAGATAACCAACCATAGATTTTTCTATTTTTTTAGAAGAATCAAAGATAAAGAGAAATTTATGAAAATCTTGCTCACTCTTTTCTTTTTTCACACTCAAGCGAATGCGCATATACCTATGAAAACAGGCTTTCAAAGCACTCGCCTTACAAACCAAGAACTCACAGAACATATAAGAACGTTGCCCCTCACCAAAAAAGATCAACTTGTACATCGACAACTTCAAGAGCTCATTGATCCCTTCATTTTTGAAAACGTAGCATTTGAGCATTTAAATAAGATTCGTTTTTCAATCAAAGACTCCTTACAAACCCTAAGTCGACGCTATGAACGACTGGCTCTCCACCTTCAGTCTCTCCCTCTCACACACTGGGTTTCTGAATCACAGAGAGCTTTAATTCTTGCTCACTGCTACTCACTTTCGGCTGATTATCTTTCTAGAACCCTTAGTGATAATATTGATTTTTCTGCTATCGACCCACATATTTCCATAGCGCAACTGATTCGTTGGTCTGCTCGTTTGACACTCATGGCAGATCCAACAGCATGGGAACGGCACTCGTCTCTTCTTTTGCTTGCCTTCAATCATTTACAAACAGCATCTTCTTTAATTCAAAATTTAAACCTTACCGACATCGACCAGCTTATACAAAACATCGATAGTCAAAATCAGAATATTCTAGAAACACTGACTGATGATGATCTTAAAAATATAGATCCACATGCACTCACAGTTATCCGCTACAGTACATCACAAGCCTGGGAAAAAGTTTTTATTCAAAAAAAACTAGACCTAGCCAAACAAAACCTTTTAGAAAAAGGTATCCATAACAATCTTATAAATAAAACACTAGATCAGTATCAAACAATGATCGAAAATCGCCTTCAAAAAAAACAATCACCAACCAGAACAGCTTTAACTCAAGAGCTCTTACAAAAAAGACCCACTGAGCTATATAGCCTACTTCATCAGAATGGTTTTATAGATCAAGGAGACTATCACATTTTAAAGTTAGACAAAGTTTTACAAGAAATTCCCATAAACCACGTCACCGATACAACATGGGGGCAAAAAATAAGACGACATGTTCTAGGTTACACAAAAAAGATCGATTCTGAAAAATACATCCTTGCAAACCTATTTACACAACTCAACGATATAAAAAAAATGACAGACGAGGAAAAATGGACTCTTCAAATCTATTATGACACTCCGACTTTATTGCGATTTATCAAATAATAATTCGTCTTTTCATCGAATGTCCTGCTTTGTACTCATTGGCTCTGCTAGCGTAGATTTTTCATATTGGTCGTAAATTTTTCGCACTAATTCTTCAGTAAATTCCTGACTGCTTTCTAGCAGTTGTTCAGGAATCTGAGAACGACCTAACCGAGAAGCAACAACTCCATAGCTTCTTAGCAGCTCATATCCTATTTTTGATATTTTTTGCAACAAAGCTTCAGTATAATCATCTGCCGAAATAGCTTTTTCTTCAGAAATTCTCGACTCTTTTGATGTTAATAAACTTGCTTCTTCGAGGTCTAATGTCACAACATCAGCCCCCATGTTTGCTTCTCGTCCTATCGCTTCATATAGACCTGCAAGCCGAACTCCACTCGCTTTCATGGATTCATCTAATTTTTCTTCACTGCCTAAAGCTATAGGCTGGAGTAAATTATAATCATAATGATCTATTTCTCTACGAATGGTTGCAATACTTGCTTGGTACGCCTGTCTATCAACTCGACTAAAACCTGTTCCTTGGCCTTTAACACTTAGGTTATACAGTTCTTTAAGTTGACTTCTAATTCCATTCAATCCCTGAATAGCTTTATCAACTCGTACGAGTGAATCTCTTGAGGTCTGATGTTGAACCCTCTCCTTTGCCTCTTGCGTATCAACTCTATATGCCAAGACATTACGTAAAGGATCAACTCCATCTTCCACCGGCATCGCTCGGCTTGAAATATTCTCATGCCGAGTGAAAGCCTCAAAATAATCTGTTGCCTGCTGAATAGAAAATTTCAAAATTTCAACTCCCCGTGCATAAGCTCAGGCTTTATCGTCATTTCAACAAAAAACTTCATACCCATATCGAAAACTTCTGTAAACCTGCTATGATAGATCAAATTTATTTTCAATGAGGCGGATATGTCATTCTCTAAACTCTCGGAACCTTTAGAACTTAAGCACACGCAACTTCGTAATAGAGTGATTATGGGTTCTATGCATACAGGCTTAGAGGATGACCCAAAGCACATCGATCGCCTTGTCGAATTTTATCGACAAAGAGCAGCTGGAGGAGTTGGACTTATTGTGACAGGGGGATACGCACCAAATCGAGCAGGTTGGCTCATTCCTTTTGGTTCGATGCTAACCTCAACACGCGACATTCAAAATCATAGAAAAATTACAGATGCTGTTCATAAAGAGGGCGGAAAGATTTTATTACAAATCTTACATGCTGGCCGATACGCTTTTCACCCTTTTGCTCTAGCTCCCTCTCGCATCAAGTCTCCAATCTCCAAATTTACACCCTGGTCTATGCCTCGTTTTCTTATCAAAAAAACAATTAAAGATTTCACCCGCTGCGCTGATCTTGCAAAACAAGCTGGATACGATGGTGTCGAAATCATGGGGTCAGAAGGCTACCTCATCAATCAATTCATTGCTGAGCGAACAAATCGTCGCACCGACGAATGGGGCGGTTCTTTTGAAAAAAGATGTCGCTTTCCAATAGAAATTGTGAAAAAAACTCGTGAAAAAGTTGGCTCAGATTTCATAATCATGTATCGCTTATCAATGCTTGATCTCGTCGACGGAGGGAACTCCTGGGACGAAACGACCTACCTCGCAAAACAAATCGAAAAAGCAGGAGCTGATCTTTTAAATACTGGTATTGGCTGGCATGAAGCTCGTATTCCCACAATTGCAACAACTGTTCCAAGAGGTATGTTTAGTTTTGTCACAGAAAAAATGCGTGACAATGTTCAAATTCCAATTGTAGCAACCAATAGGATCAATAGCCCTGCTGAAGCAGAAAATATATTGCAAAAAGGCAGCGCTGACCTCATATCTATGGCCCGCCCCATGTTAGCAGATCCGAACTTTACGCATAAAGCTTTTCATAATCAGGATCACGAAATCAATACCTGTATCGGATGTAATCAAGCTTGTTTGGATCGTACGTTTAAAGGTCAAACAGCATCTTGCCTTGTGAATCCTGCGGCTTGCCATGAAAGTGAGTACCTTATCCAAAAAACACTCAAACCTCAAAACATAGCCGTCGTTGGTGCAGGGCCAGCCGGCCTTTCCGCAGCTGTCACTGCTGCGCAAAGAGGTCATCAAGTCACTATTTATGAAGAAAGATCACAAATTGGAGGGCAGTTCACTATTGCTTCTCGCATTCCAGGAAAACAAGAGTTTACTGAAACCATGCGTTATTTCCAAGCTCAGATCGACAAGCACAACATACAGGTTTATCTTTCACGTACAGCACAGGCCGAAGAGTTAAACTCTTTCGATCACATTATCTTGGCAACAGGAATTAAGCCCTTTATCCCAGAAATACCAGGCCATGATCATGAAAAAACATTAAATTATATTGATGTACTTGAAAAAAACACACCCGTTGGGAACACCGTTGCTATTATTGGAGGAGGTGGAATTGCTTTTGACACGGCGACATACCTCACCTCCAATGGGCCTGAAACAATTGAGTCATTTGCCAAAGAGTGGGGGATTGATTTAACTCTGCGTGAAAGAGGGGGTCTTTGCAAAGCACAACCACACGTAAATCGTTCTATAACGATGCTGCAAAGACGCGAAGGAAAAATGGGAGCTCGGCTAGGCAAAACCACAGGGTGGATTCACCGCACACTTTTAAAACATCGCGGCGTCCAAATGATTGCTGGGGTCACTTATGACAAAATTGATGATCAAGGGCTGCATTATACACTTCATGGAAAATCACACTGCCTTCAAGTTGACCATGTTATTTTATGTACAGGTCAAAGACCTAGACTCGATCTTCAACAACGCTTAACGGCACCGCACACACTCATTGGTGGCGCTAAAAAAGCAAATGAACTCGATGCTGAAAGAGCCATACGTGAAGGGACTCAATTAGCTATGTCTCTCTAAACTAGGCAAACACAACACCTCTAAAGGCCTAGCGTCTCATGTTACTGTTACCTCAAACCTCTACTCATGAGATCGCTATGCTCAGAACCCTTGTTCTTTTTATTTTTGTATGGCCAATCAGTGTATTTTCACAACAGCTTTATCTCAACGGCACTGACATCACAGGTTCAACCAATCAAGATTTAAAACAAGTTGATGTTCATATAGATGATAAGGGCCATATTTTTATTGCAGCTCCTCACTATACCGTCGTAGAACAAGCCTCTTATTTACCCCTAGGTGAATACAAAGGGAAACATCCCCAGCACACTCCACCTAGCCCTGCTCCGATGGGCTCTAAAAACACTTCCTCGCCATCAATATCTAATCATGATACACAGCCTGATGACATGCCTGAGCTCGAGGAAGAAGAAACTGAGGCAGCAAATATTCATCAACAACAACGATTTGACTCAAACGAGGAACCTCGTGACCAACAACCTCCACAAGCTTCAAAGCAATCTTAGTCATATCCATTCCCGCATACAAGCATCATGCTTTAAAGCCAATAGAGCTATAGAAGATATTCGTTGGGTTGCTATTTCAAAGTACCATTCTCTAGAAATGATTCAATTAGCACTCACTCTCGGTCTTCATGAATTCGGTGAAAACTACACTCATGAGCTTGAAGAAAAAGCACCTCATCACCCTGAATTATCATGGGTTTTCACAGGGCAATTGCAATCTAATAAAATATTAAAAATCATGAAGCACGCAAAAGAAATTCAAACAGTCACATCTTTCAAACACGCTAAGAAAATTTCTGAGACAGCAAACATCCTTAACCGCAAAGATTACCCCATATTCATCCAAGTCAACGTTGAGAACGAAACAACAAAATCTGGCCTCTCTTGGAATCAAGCTTATGAACTTGCAAGACAACTTGAAAGTTTATCCCATCTTAAGCTACAAGGTGTTATGGCTATTCCACCACGAAAGTGGGATCATGTCTCATTGTATAAAGAAACAAAAGAACGCAGCCTCGGTGTTGGCAACGGTCTTCTTTCTATTGGGATGTCTCAGGATCTTGAACTCGCTATCGAGGGGGGAAGCGACTGTTTACGGCTAGGAACAAGCCTGTTTGGACCTCGTCCTTAATAACTTTAAAAAGGAACTCTATCATGTACTCAGCACTTATAAGCACTCTACACTTTGCAACAAGTATGATTCTAAACCTTCTCCAAATTATGGTATTCGCCGCTGTCCTTGTGAGTTGGATTGGCGGCAATCACTATCACCCTGCAGTACAAAAACTACGCGCTTTCACAGATCCTTTATTTGCTCCTTTTCAAAAACTCGGCCTTCAATTTGGCGGTATGGATCTAGCCCCACTTTTTGTACTTATGATCATTCATTTTTTACAGCGTTTTATTCCTACGCTTTTAGCTTCTTTACTCTAAAGCAACAACAAAAGGCTATTCTCTGATAAAATGATGACATCAGGCTTTACAGGTTCTTCTTGAACAACAAGTAAAGCACTAGAAATAGTTAAGTGGAAAAAGGAAGTTCTCGAAGGAACATTTCTATGAAGCTCAAAGTCATCATATGTGTATGGTTTTTTTCTCTGAGTTGTCTCGTTTATCTTTCTTCGAAACACTCCATGCACCACTCTTCTTCTACTCAGAGCCCTTTTGGGCTTCATATTCCACAAAAGATTCGTAGTATCTTCACATTAGGGCATCATCGCCTCTATCAAGACTATCTCTTTATATGGTCAATTCAAGAGATCATGTCACCGGCGAAACAAGAAGTAACTCATCAAAAAAAAATTATAAAAACGTTTCAAGATATAGCAAAAGAACATATCCGTATCGAACCTTATTATATGATGACATGCTTTTATATCAATGAAGTTTACAGCCGCCCTGAAGATTGCGCAGCCATTACGCATGAAGGTTTAAAAATATTTCCAGGAAGCTGGCGTATCTCAATGACTCAAGCCTACATTGAAGCTTACTTACTTCATAATCACCTTACAGGAGCAGCTATGTACCGAATCGCTGCTCAGCACCAGTTAGCTCCAGAATGGGTAGGTCGCCTTGCTGATAAGCTCGAAAACAAATCACAAAATACACCTGAAGATTATGAATCCATAAGGCGCCTTATGAAATCACTCCCTGGTTTTTTAGACTCAAAATTTCTACCTAACGCAACACACTAAAGAGAAAAAATTATGCTGACAATCAAAAATCTCACAAAACACTATTTTGATGATTTAAAAAGAACGCAAAAAACTGCAATTAAAGATTTAAGCATTGAATTCCATACATCAAAAACAACAGCTATTCTTGGGCATAACGGAGCAGGCAAAACAACTCTCATTCGAATGATTCTAGGCCTTGCTTTCCCTACTCACGGGTCTATTCTACTGGATGGTCGCCCAATCGGATTAAAAGATCGTCAAAGACTAGGCTATCTACCTGAAGCAGATCATTTAAACTTACAACTTACTCCCCGAGAAATTCTTACACACCATCTCCAATTATTTCGCCCACTGCACCCACGTATTAAGGACACCGTACAATCGACTCTTATAAAAACAGATCTTATTCATCACGCTGACCGCAAAGCAAATTTATTATCAAAAGGGCAAAGAAGGCGAGTTGCGTGGTCACAATCCATGATTCATGATCCGGACATTCTCATTTTAGATGAGCCGTTTTCTGGATTAGACCCACACGGACGTTCTGATATGTCTCGGTGGATTCATGAAGCTAAAACACACAATAAAACAATTATCCTATGTACCCATGACACCAAACTCGCACATGTTCTCTGTGATCACTGTCTCATTATGCAGTCTGGCTTTTGTATTTGGGATTCATCTAGATATACTCAAAAACACTATGTTTTAGAACTTCAAGATTTACCAAAAGGGTCCTTGCCCTCTCCTTTACACCGCACCCAAAATGGATCACATCACACCTATGTATGGGATTGTTCTTCTGATGCATATACTTGGCTCAACGCCTGTCAGCTGCAAAATATAGATATCCAATCTTTTACAGTAGACAAACTCCCACTAGACTATGGTGAAAAATCTTATTTCAAACCTAAAGAAAGCTTATTATGATCTACTACCAACAGTTCTTAGCTATTTTTTTGAACAGCATTCAAACATTAAAACGAGATCGGATTTTCATACCTGCTCTTTTTAGTGCTATAGGCATTATTTGTATTGCCATCATTGCAAGTGATTGGGGTTTCGAAAATATTCAGCAAATTTTATTCGATATTGGAAATTTTGGTTTTCATTTAACAGGTTCCTTTGTTGCTATATTCTGGGGGACACAATTAATATCTAAAGCAACTCAAGATGGTTCAAGCCAAATGCAACTCATTGCACCTATACCTCGTGGTTTATGGATCATTGGAACTTACTGTGGCTTGATCTGCATTCTTTTTCTATTTGCCATTCTTCTCATCTCTTTTTGGCAAACAACAATATGGGTTTACGCTGGTTGGTTCCTTAGTTTCAAACAAATCCTTGCGCTCAGCCTTCATCTGATCAGCTGGTGTGTCCTCGGAGCACTTGCTGTTTGTTTAGCCTCAATAACATCACATAGCACAGCTCTATTTAGCACCATTTGCCTTTGGCTTATTGGGCTTATTTCTCCAATATTGGCAAGCAGCATCCCCCCCAACACACCAGCAGTTAGCCGAGCCACATTACAAATTCTATCCCATGCATGGAACTTTCAGATCTTTCAACTGGATCCTCTCACTGATCAAATCAATTTACAGCATACCTTTTGGAAAATCATCTATGCGGCGACTCTCATAACTGGATTGATCAGTTTATCAATATGCTGCTTTCAACGCAGAGACCTTGGCCGAAATACTCACTTGTAAACTTTCTAATAAAAAACCGTAATTTTTTGTTAAAACTACAAAAAATTACGGAATAAAAAGCGAAACCAGTTATCGTTTAATAAAGGTTAATCAGCTAAACAAATTGTTTTCACTAATTTTTCAGCCACACGGTAAGGGTCTGCATTTGCACCTGGACGACGATCTTCAATATAACCGTATCCTTTTGATGCCGTCGTTACAGGAATCCGTATAGAAGCTCCTCGATCCGAGGCTCCGGCTCTAAAGTCTTTAATAGAGCAAGTTTCATGCTCTCCTGTGAGGCGTTCAGCAAGACCATCTCCGTATGCTTCAATATGATCTGTATGTTTTTGGCTTAAATGCTGAATAGCCATTTCAATAGTGTGTTGCCCTTTTGCTGGGTCTCTCATATTTTTTGTTGAAAAGTTTGTATGCATACCGGCACCATTCCAATCTCCTTTAACCGGCTTATTATCAAAGGAAATTTCAACACCATACTGCTCACCGAGGTAGCACATTAAATAACGCGCGATCCACACATGATCTGAAACCGTAAGAGGATCAACTTTTTCACCTGGCAGACCACGGTAACCTATCTGAAACTCCCATTGGCCTGGCATGACTTCAGCATTAATTCCGTAAAAACAAAGACCTGCTTCATTACACAGCTTCATATGTTCTTCGACTAATGAACGCCCAAAAACATTTTTTGCTCCAACACCACAATAAAAAGGACCTTGAGGTGCAGGGTATCCTTCTTTTGGCCAACCTAAAGGTCTATGATCTTTAAAAAGAGTATACTCTTGTTCAAATCCAATATAAGGGTCGTGATCTACCCCACCTTCTTCCATCGCTTTTCTTAATGAAGCCCGAGTATTTGAGCTATGATCGCTCCCATCTGGGTTTGCGACTTCACACATCACCAAATAATGGTCGTTCCCACGGACAGGATCACGAACAAGAGTGACTGGCTTTAAAAGGCAATCAGAGTCATCACCTTCAGCTTGTTGAGTTGAAGAACCATCAAAACTCCACTCAGGCAAATCTGCAACATTCATAGATTCTTTATAAGGAAGAATGCGGCACTTAGAGCGGAGAGCTTGAGTTGGCTGCACCCCATCTAACCAGATATATTCTACAGCAGATATTTTATTCATTCCTGATCCTCTTCTCTAGAAAGATGCCAACCTCAAAAAACTTGTGGTAAGGCAGCACATATAGCTCAACACAAAAACAAGCTTCTTTCATACTATAAAATATGAGGCTTTCAAGCAAAAAAAGCTTGAACCCTTATTTTTACTCAATCTTATATATTATATCTGATCATCTATTGCTGTCCATTATTTGAGTACAAACCATGTTCAGCTCACAATAACTAAGACAGCATTTGAATTCTATTGACAAGACACATAGCGAGTCGTAGGGTCTGTTGACTTTAGTTCGCAAGGAGCATCTGTTGCATAATCTTTCCGTGCCATCCTTACTATCTTCGATGCGTCAAGAGATCACACGATCCATGGAATCTCTTCGCTCACCACGCCAGCCGCGGCCTTATTATATCAGCTACCTCATCACAGATGTAACCGAAGATACAATATGGGGGCGTTATGGTGCTTTGTGTGAATCCAAAAAAAACCACAAACGTTCA
This sequence comes from Oligoflexales bacterium, assembly GCA_045106415.1. Taxonomy (GTDB): domain Bacteria; phylum Bdellovibrionota_B; class Oligoflexia; order Oligoflexales; family Bog-1112; genus JBGCEP01. Next base: position 18,342 of record JBGCEP010000027.1, read on the forward strand.
TGCTATACAGACGTCCGCGTAGGAAGCTTTCGCTACGACCATGTGACACATGGGGGCTTGCAAGACAACTCGGATGAGACTGAGTCTTATAATATGGTTTCGCTCCCTATAGAAGATAACGAAAGAGCTGTTCGCTTTTCATTATGGAGACTTACAGATGCTCGATATAGAGAAGCTGTAGCAGCTTACCACGAGCGCAAGTCAAACGATGTCAATTATGAAGATGATAACAGCCACCTTGCATCTTTCGTTAAACAAAAACCTGTTCAAGAACAACATTTAAATTCAGAGCCCAGCTACAACCGCAAAGATGTTGAGGCGTATATCCGAGAAACCAGTCGAGTTTTTGAAGCGTGGCCAGCAATCAAATCTTCGTATATCGAATTCAACTCACACTATCAAACTCGAACGTTCACAAACAGTGAAGGTTCTGCAAAATCTTGGGATCACAGCCTATTCACCGTCACTGCATTCATGTGGTTCCATATCAAAGGGGAAACCCATGAAGCCACCCTTGTCTTTAACTGCAAAGATTTCGATGACTTGCCTACTCAAGAAAACTTAGAAATAAAAATCAAAGAGCGTTTTCAGCTTCTCACAGAAGTTAGCCAAGCAGAAAAAATGACTTCTTATGCAGGACCTGTTCTGTTGGAATCTCAGCCCGCAGGGCTTTTTCTCCACGAAGTCATTGGGCATCGGCTCGAAGGTTCTCGACTACTCTCGGATGATGAGGGAAAAACCTTCAAAGACAAACTTGGTAAGCGCATCATGCCAAAAGAGCTTTCAATTTATGATGACCCGACCCTAGAACAATACAACCACATCAAGTTAGTGGGATCTTACAAATTTGATGACGAAGGAACGAAAGCTCAACGAGTCAACCTTATAGAGCGCGGTGTTTTAAAAAACTTTTTATCGACTCGAGCACCACACATCGCAACAAAAAAACATCAAAGCAATGGCCATGCTCGCAACGAGTCCTACGAACGGCCTATTTCCAGGATGTCCAACCTTGTGATTGAAAGCTCAAGTCAGTTCACCTCAAAAGAACTAAAGCAGCAGCTCATTGAAGAGATTAAGCGTAAAAACCTACCGTACGGCATCCGCTTAATTGAGGTTGAAGGTGGAGAAACTGGTACTGAGTCCTATGATTTTCAAGCATTCTTAGGAGAAATCACCATTGCAGCCAAAGTTTTTCCTGATGGCAGTGAAGAGTGGGTACGAGGAGTTGATTTTGTAGGGACCCCACTCTCAAGCCTTGCTAATATCATTGCTGTTTCTAAAGATATTTCTGTGGACAACGGCTTCTGTGGTGCTGAGTCAGGGTTTGTTCCTGTGAGCACTGTTTCCCCAGCTATGCTTGTCAGCAATCTGGAGCTCCAAGCAAAGCATGCAAAAAGGCCTGTACCCTATACATTGCCACTACCTTGGCTAGAGTAGCCATTTATCGTAGCTGCTTTCTATCAAGTGTACGAAACTCTCTTTCAAAATCTTGAATCACTTGATGGAGAGCTTTTAATTTTGAATAACCGCGATATGAGTGGGCAAGATTCGCAAGACAGGAACTTTCTGTTCTTGCCCCCCCATACAGAGCTATTGCCATAGCATTGCCTTGAGATGCTGACTTCGTAATAGTTGATATCAATTCTAAAAAAAGCTGATCTTCGCACGTTTTCCACACACCCCAATGCTCAGCAGCAAGGTGGTACGCTTCATGAAACACCTCTCGTAATTCTTCTAACCTTTGAAGAAGCTCACCTTGTCTTTCAATTTCCCAGGCAACACAAAGAGTGTCTATGACTGTATCTTCTAACCACCTTCTACGCACAACAGGCTTTAAATCTGAACACCAGCGAAAAAACATAGACCCTTGATCTATAATGAGTTCTTCTAACCGACTCGGCTTAGTCAGACCAATTTCTCCTAAAGAGAGAGAGGGTGGGCCCATCACAAAGCAAGATTTTTCAGAATTCTCTAACACCATATAGCTATCGTTTAACGCCCGGGTTGAAAATTGAGTTAACCCCCGCCGCCAGATAAAATTAGGGTAATTTTGGGATGCAAACTGCAAAATATCTTCAATAGCTCCTCTACACGCAAGCACAATCGGTATTCCAGGTGTAAAGTAAGGCACATAGCGCTTAATAACTCCCAGTAAGTCATAAGCCTTAACGGTGATAATCACCATATTAGCAGAACTTAATGGAGCTTGGTTTAAACCGTAAACAAATAAAGATTCCCCCTGCCCCCACCCCTCAAAACGGACATTTCGCCCTTGTCCACGCCCTACGATAAGGGTTGGGACTCCACTCATTTGAAGTCGTGAAGCCACCGTCACACCGGCTTCACGGCTTCCAACAACCACAACTTTTTTAGGAGGTAATGCCACAAGAACCTCAATCTTATCATTGCCTCATTCCTATCGGAAGAAATCTTTTCTTTCACAATTATTTATCCTTCGACCCCAAAAATCCGATCCCTCCTTCAGAAGCAACGAGGGAGTTATGGAACAACACCACTTTTCAATTGTCATCACAGATGACCGAAAACGGCTCTGGAAGTGGATCGACAATACGCTCCATGAGTTAGGAATTCGTAAGTTTAGACTTCCAAGTACGTTTCGAGTTCCCGAATCTGAGGATTTAATTGAGAAATCTCCCTATCTATTCATCCATTGGGAATCAAATCGCCTTGGGGGAAGCCTCATAGAAGAAATACTCGAACAACACCCTCATCAAGACCTCGATCAAATTATTGTTCTTACAACCTCTCCTACAAAAGAAGATGTCATCTATTTTAGTGAGCTCTGTTTAAAAAACATTATTCATATAAGATGGTTAGACACACACCTTTTACATGCGAAAAAACAAATTTCTAAAATCATCAACAAACACAATGATCAGCAAAACCCGTACGATCAAAATTTGTTACAAAAAATCAAAAAGCACTTTCAAAATCCTAAAAAAGAAAACACAGACACCCTCTTACTTGATTTAGAGGACAAGCTTCTACAATCATCACCAAAACAAACCGCAAGCGTGCTCGATTTCAAAGCCTGTGAAATGTGGCTCAAAGAACAACCCCTTGAAGCTTACGAGGCATGGGAAAAAGCTCATGAACAAAATCCTCAATACCCCCATACTCTTGAGCATCAATTTTTAGCTTTTAAACAAAAATGCAATTACAAAATGGCTCGACACACTCTCAAAAAACTACACCAACTCAATAAGAATAAAGCATCAAGATGGCTCGATTTAGGGTCGACACACCTTGAGCAAGAAAATTTACAAAAAGCAGAAGGGTGCTTCCTAGAAGCGATGCAAAGAGATCCACACAACCAAAAATTCGCACTCACTTTTGCAAATTTAAAGTTCTTGGAAGGCGAGTATGAAGTCGCCAAAAAATTTGCAGCAAAAGCCACATCGACTCAAGAACTCGCTTCTCTACTTAATTCACAGGGGATTCAAATGGTACGACGTGGAGAATATGAAGCTGCAACCAAGCATTATGAAAAAGCCCTTTTGGTTCTTAAAAACGATCAAAAAAGCGCTTCCATTTTTTATAACTTGAGTCTTTGCCTTTATAGGCAAGGTCACTACGAAGATGCTGCCGCTCTTGCACAAGTAAGCTTAATTAAAGAACCAGATCACACTAAAGCCTTAAGGCTCCTGTCGAATTTGCGAACAACTTCACCCTAGTGACGACAATGATTTATGACTCAACACTATGAAATTTAACAAAAAAAAAAAGGCTTCAACCGCCTCTTTTTTCATAAATTTTCAACAAACATAAAAACTAACGAACCTCTGTTTCGTCCACATTATAATGGCGAGGCAATGTCTGTGCTTTTCGAATCAGCATCGCTTGTTGGTTTCTCAGATACTGCACAATATTCTTATTATCAGGATCAACTTTTAATCGATCGATTTCTTGTTGAATATCATTAAGCTTCTCAACATCACCTTCTTGTTGGTAAACTTCATCAAGGATATTATTAAAAGTATCTTTCTCTTCAGCTGTTAGACCAGTCGTATTGCTATAACGATGATACTTGTGAATCGCCATAGGTTCTGTATCAACAACAACAGTACCATCTGACTTTTTTTCGATAATCACTCCAGGGTTTGTATACATCCCTGACTTTGGAACCAAATCCCCAATATGCGCCACGATGAAGCTCCTTTCGAACGTTATGGTGCTTGTGAAGCCGAGACATCATAAACTCTCGGGTTCACGTGATGCGAAAACATCAAATGCGCTAATTCAGCTTTTAAGTATCCGATGAAACGAAGGTCCTTAGCATCTGCTGTGGTTTGTCTCTCTTCAACTTCATTTTTTAAGACCGCAATTCGCTCACGAACATCATCATGAGACTTAACATCATCCATAATCTCATAAAAATCCTCCCTCGCTTCAGGTGCAAGCCCTTTCAGGTAACCATGACGAAAACCCTTTTGAACTTCTTCTAAAGAACGGTCAACTTTGTGTGTATGAGTCTTTTTATCTTGTGCGATAATACGCCCTGGCACTCCACCTGCTCCGAAAAGAGGGTCTCCAACTCGATAACTCATAATCACACCTCCACACCTAGGAAGATCATAACATCAGCACAACTCCACAATATCAGGTAAATTTTTCCTGGAAGAGCTCCTTCTTTAAATTTCCTTCAAGACAGCACTAAAAAAAGCCGATATGACAGCATAGTTCTGTCGGGTAAAGCAACCCGTTGCGTATGTTGGGAGAAGTCATGTCCACTTCAGTCATCAACTTAAGACATTATCGCAATAAACAGCGTGAGCTATGGAAAAAAAAGAACCTAGCAAGAGTTGGGCTCTTTATTCAACACTTCATTGAACAACACCATCCAGAACTTCAAATCATATCTAGCTACCGCGCTCAATGGCAATATCACGCAAGTGAAAGCGCTTGGGACTACCAGGATTTCAGAGATTTATTACACACAAGCCTAGAAGAGCTGAGTCGTGCCGAGCTTTACCCTCGACTACAGACTCAGTGGTGGTTTGATACCACGCTCATTTCAAATGGAGAGGTCTTAGAACTTTTTCTCGCAAATTTGCTCGAAGCAGTTCCTCTCAACGACCGAGAGTCTCTTTAGACAGACTCTTCAACTGAAGGCTCAGCCATGAAAGGATCTAAATTATCTTCAGGCTCCTTCATGTCGATATAACCTTCTGCAATTTCACGAAGGGCTGTGACCCCTTCTTTGTTTTTTGATTTCACAAAAGAATCTTCACCTGCCATCAACTGTCGAGCACGACTCGCTGCTGCTAACACAAGTTGAAACCGGTTCGGCATAACTGCCGTACAATCTTCGATTGATACCCTAGCCATGATGATCTCCACCCAAGTAAAAGGACAGAGTATGCTACGCTGACTCTATCCTACGGTCAATGACATTTTTATATAATGCCATGATATTTGACTTTTGAATGAGGGTTAAACCTATGAATCTGGAAACGTGGATCCAAAACTTAATCAAATCTCATCACAAGCAACATCCAAACAGCAGCTCATCTTCACGCGAGAATCATCTTCGCGAACACGAAAGTTGGTACAAATTTATAGACTTATGCGATCAATACACCTTAACTTTTAACCGTTTCTCCAAAGAAAAAATCACTTTCCACCACCTCGGGTCTGAATGTCAACTCAGTTTAAATCGTTCTCAGTTGAGTTTTCAATTATTGACCGGTATGATCAGGGCTCGCCTCACACGGGTTGAAGGTTACAATGTTGAGCAACTCCTTGATCATCACCTTCTTTCCGATCACGATGGATTCGGAGGTGTTTACTGGAAACTTGAACACAGAGTTTTTAGTGAAGATATGCTTCTGCGCATGACACTTGAGGCTCTTGTCTCCACATACCAACACCCTCTTTATAAGGCTCAAAAACATGAATATCACATTCCCAATTCAAGAACCTGAATCTATTCTTAAGACTCTACGAGCCACATTAGATGGAGACAGTTTTACAAAAGCGCTGTCTATTCAGAGGCAGAATAATGAGATGATAGTTCAAATCAAGAAAATGGGATCTAGCACATTCACGTTTCAAGAAGAAATTTCTCACGACACTATTATCTGGCGCCTTAAAAAAGAAAAAATCGCACTTGCTCATAGACCCCTTAAAGAAAAAATGATCCAACAACTCTCAACGATTATCAAAAAAATGGGTGGTCAAATCACTTAACAAAGCTTCTTGGATATAGTTCAGGGCCTTGAGGTTTTTGCAAAAAACCACCTGCGAGCGACTGCACATTTAAGAAACCTTCAGACCTCCAACCCATAGCTGCCGCAAAACTACGTTGTCCATCGTTAGACATCATAACGACTTTTTTCTTTTGTTGCTTCCACTCTATGAGTAACGACTTCATTGGTTGTTCCCACAACCAATAACTATCTCTAAAACTACCTTGTTGCCATTCCCACTTTTGCCTGACATCCACCCAAATCACATCATCTTGAGAATCTAAAAGATCTGTGTGGTTGACTTCAGCGTTCAACTGTAAATCGAGCTGTTCATGCAAAACCTTTGAGACTTCCAACAATGGTTTTTCAACGAATTCCGCTAGATTTTTAACACTCATCGCCGAAGCATCAATATGATCACACGGAAAGATGTGAAAGCACTGATCTAAAACAGTAGATAAATATTTAATCTTTAAGTCTTTCAACAAAGTTTCCGGCGCCATCAGCATCACTCACGTTTTTAAATTTCTTATTTTTCTATATTTAGAAACATCCACGTCTCTTTATCGAAGGATGATACTCTGTACAACAAATCGGATTCAAATAAAAACTAACTTCTATTCATAAAAACTCTTCATTATCGTATAACTTTATCTTAACCCATAGATGAGGTCCTCAATGTCTAAAACACTACACAGCTACAAAGAGCACAAACCCACACTCGGAAAGGGAGTCTTTTTAGCTCCGGGAGTTCACATTATAGGGGATGTTCACATTGGGGATGACTCAAACATTTGGTTTAATACAGTCATACGAGGTGATGTTCATCATATTCGTATTGGAAAAAGAACAAATATTCAAGACAACACCACCATTCATGTCACCACAGGACTTTACCCGACTCTGCTTGGCAATGATGTAACAGTAGGGCACAATGCGATTCTTCATGGATGCACGATTGAAGATGAGTGCCTGATCGGAATGGGTGCAATCGTCATGGACCAAGTGACTGTTGGACGCCAATGCATTATTGGTGCTGGATCTCTCCTACCGCAAGGAAAAACCTATCCAGAAGGCTCTCTCATTGTCGGATCACCAGCCACCGTACGTAGAAAACTTTCAAAAGAAGAAATCGCGGGGCTAAAACACTCTGCTACACACTATGTCGACATCGCAAAATCTTACAATTTATAAGTCAGATTCTTCCTTCAATAAGAGATTTTCATATGAATCAGCAAAAATCTATTCAAATCCTCGGCGCTCGAGAACACAACCTGAAAGACATCAATGTCAACATTCCAAAACACAAAGTAACAGTGATCACAGGAGTGAGTGGGTCAGGGAAAAGCTCTTTGGCTTTTGATACAATTCTTGCTGAATCACAAAGAAGGTTTTTCTCTACATTATCTCATTACAGTAGAAACATGTTAGATATGCAGCAAAAACCTCTCGTGCGTCAAATCAAAGGTTTATGTCCTGCCATCCAACTTGCACAGAAAGAAACTCGGCCCTCTTCTCGTGCAAATATCGCAAACGACACAGACCTTGGTGAACTTTTCGGTACCCTCTTTGCTCAATACTCTGAAACATTTTGTCCAATACATAAGACTCCAACTCAAGCTCAAAGCATTGATGCTATTGTCGACCATATGATCAAAACATACGATCAAAGCATATACTGCATAAGCTTTCCTATTGTTCAGGAAAAAAAAGGACAGTTCAGTAAAGAGCTCAAAAAATACGAATTTTATGGCCAAATCATTTTAAATGAAAGCGTTCATAACCTTCCCCTTGAATCTAAAATACCTCAAACACAAAAAAATTCTCTGAGCGTGATTGTCGATACTCTTAAAATATCTTTAGAAAATCGCGACCGACTCCACGAAGCCCTCAGAGTTGCATGCCAAGAAGGAGGTGGTTCTTGCAACATCTATGCAACAGACCGCACATGGAAAATCGGAGCCCCTGTTACCTTTAATCAAAAAGCAGGTTGTCAGTCTTGTGGTTTTTCATACCCTAAGATGGACGCTCGTTTTTTCTCCACAAACTCCCTAGGGAAATGCCCTGAGTGTCAAGGAGCTCCAGAAGGGTGCCTTGCGTGTGAATACACCGGTTTAGATAAAATGCTACAAACAGTAACAATTCATGGGTTTAGCTGGCCTCAATTGCTCAATTTTAACATTTCCTCCATTCAAAGCACCGTCGCTACATGGCAGTCTGAAAGCCTCGGTTTTAAAACCCTGCAACAAGAAATACTAAAAATCACAGCTCGCATAGCCGATCATGGCCTCGGCCATTTAGAACTTCGCCGCACTCTCATTTCATTATCCGGCGGAGAACTGCAACGCTTAAGACTCAGTCACCTTCTCAGTGAAAATCTTCGTGGCCTTCTCTATGTTCTCGACGAACCAAGCCAAGGTCTTCACCCCCTAGAGATTAAAAATCTCATGCAACAGGTCACAAAACTTAAAAACTTAGGTAACACCATTCTCATTGTCGATCACGATCAAGATGTAATGAGAGCCTCAGACCTGATTATTGACCTTGGCCCAAGTGGTGGTGAGCAAGGAGGGAAAGTATTAGCTTGTTTTCAACCAGATGACGCTCCAAAATATAAAAATATTTCAAAAACAGCAAAATACTTAACGACACATCAACATCATCAAAATCCACCTTCATCTTTTTCGCAAAACACAATCTTATTAAACCGGCCTCGCCTTCACCATTTAAAAATGAATCAAGTGGAAATACATCGTGGAAAACTCAATGTCATTTGTGGCCTTTCAGGTACCGGCAAAACCTCTCTCATGCAGTGCTTGCACGAAGCTTTAACTTCTCAAAACCCACAATTAAGCCTTGGTTTAAATCATCATTACTCAAATGTGTTATGGGTAGATCGACAGCCGTTAGGAAAAAACTCTACCTCAACACCAGGATCTTGGCTTGGAGCATACCCCCTTATTAGAGAACTTTTCGCCTCACTTCCCGACGCTCAAATTTACGGCCTCACAAGCCGTGACTATTCTTTAGTTGCCAAGGATGGAGCTCGCTGCCCAAATTGCCAAGGCAAAGGGGTTGAAACAATAAGCATGAAATTTTTAAATGATAGCCATGTTCTTTGCCAACTTTGTTACGGAGAACGTTTTCTCTCTCCAGCAAAAGACATCCAGTGGAACGGAGTCACTATTCCTGACATTCTAAATTCAACTCTCGAACAAAATTGCAATATTTTTAAAAATCAGAAAAAAATACTACAGAAAATTCAGCCTGCTGTTGACCTTGGTATGGGATATTTAAAATTTGGACAACCGAACCACACCCTCTCTGGGGGGGAAGCTCAACGGCTTAAAATGACCCCTATGATGAATTCTCGTATGCGTTCTGAATCAATACTACTCATTGACGAACCCACACAAGGTTTACACCCATATGATATAGAATATCTTATGAAGAGTTTCTCTCATCTCACCAACAACGAAGTGACCATCGTTGCAATTGAACATAGCCTTGACGTCATCACACAAGCTCAACATCTGATCGAATTAGGACCGAGTGCTGGTGAAAAAGGAGGTTTTATTGAACATCAAGGCTCTCTTTCTGAGCTAATCATGAAAAAAACAGCCACAGCTCAAGCGCTCAGAAACAGCTCATTTTCATGAGCCCTTCAGCAAAAGTCAAACCTGACTCAAATATGAAAAGAGCACTAAGAATTTTTTCAATTTTAGCAAAATTTTTTGGATCATTCTGATGCCACTCAAAAGATTTTACATAGCATGATGTGAACCGACAAGATGAGTAAGGTCAAAACGACAACTGGTATGATAAATCAACCACCTTTTTCAATAGGCTTTACAATGAGTGTAATGAAAAGCTATCTACGAGATCAGTTTATTCTGGTCTTCGAACCTTCCGATGCCAGCAGACGTCATATTGGTGATTTCCTCGAACGATTATGGCCACAAAAAGTCATTTTAGCATCTAAAACACAAGACATACCTCATCTTACCCATCGTAAAAAAGTTGGTCTTTATATAGCTGAGTGGCTTGACCCTGAAGGGGACAGTGGTGTTGAGCTCTGTAAACACATTCGAAGACAAGGCGACCATTCTGCTTTTTTATTAATGGGGCAAGAAAAAACTCGTCAAGATGTCATCCTTGCCTCAGAAGTAGGTATCGACGATTATCTTCTAAAACCTTTCTCATTTACTGATTTTTCTAAAAGAATTAGAACTCTATGCCAAAAGCTCCTCCACCCATCATATCTTGAACGACAGCTTAGAGACGCTGATTTTAAATACTTAAATCAAAAATACGATACTGCGTTCCATATTTATCAAGATATCATACAAAAAAATCCCGAATCTTCTCGTGCAACTTGTGGCATGGCGAGCGTTGCTATCCAAAAAAAACAATGGGACCAAGCAAAGCTTTATTTGCAGCAAGCAAGAGTCCTCAACCCAGAATACATCCGCACACATCAGCTTTTATTAGAGATTTATCTTCATGAAAAAAATCATCAAAAAAGCTTCCAGACAGCTCAACATTTGCATAATTTAAGCCCTCAGAACCCTCGATATATTTTATCGTTAGCTCATATTTTTTTAGAGTTAGAAGATTTTTCTCAGTCTGAGAAAAATTTTCAGAAAATATTACAGACTTGCCCACAACAAGCTGAAGCGTGGAAAGGTCTTGGACACATCTCTTTTGCACAAGAAAACTATGATAAAGCTGAAAAACTTTATCATAAAGCTCTCAAACTCGATCATGATGATGCCAGTATCTTAAATTCTATGGGTACAACATTTGTCCGTTTAGAAAAATATGAGGAAGGAATTCATTACTACCAATTAGCCCTTTCTCTGGTACCCACAGAACCAAAAATTTTATACAATATAGGGTATGCTTATGAAAGATTTGGGAAACAAAATTTGGCCAGAGACTATTATCAACAAACTCTTAAAATCCAACCCGACCATATAAAATCCATCCAAGGGCTTGATCGCCTTTAAGATGCATTTTCTCTATGGTCCGATGTTCTTAAATATTTTTCTATATCCATATACTCACCTAAACATTCAGGATTTTTCATTGAACCTAAGTGAGTTCCGGCTCTTTCAGCAAAAAGATCTCTTATGGCTAGTTCCATTTTTTTTCCACTCCTCGTATATGGAATATCTTTGACAAAAAAGACTCTCCAAGGAACATGCCGAGGGGATAAAGATTGCCTTAATAGTTTTTTTATTTTTTGTTCACCTTCGGTAGGTTCCATTCGCCCTATTGTTTGTACAAAAAGCAAAATAACTGTCTGACCTTTATTATCCCAAGAAATAGCTAAGCTATCTTGAACTTCTAGATCTTTTTCAACCTGTTGGTAAATTTCAGCTGTCCCAATTCTGACTCCCCCTGGATTCAGCGTTGCATCCGATCTTCCTGTAATCACATACCCATCATGATGCGTCCGAGAAACATAATCTCCATGGCACCACACACCTGGTATTTTTTCAAAGTAGGCCTGATTGTATTTTGTATTTTGATCATCTAACCAAAAACCTACCGGCATCGATGGAAAAGGCTGTGTACAAACCAATTCCCCTACTTCTCCAACACCTGCTCTTTGACCATCTTTATAAACATCAACTGCCATACCTAAACCTGGACCTTGCAATTCACCAGCATAAACAGGCTTCGTTGGATCTCCTAATAAAAAGCATGAAACAATATCTGTGCCTCCTGAAATAGATGCTACTTGAACCCCTGGTATATTCTGCTCAAGCCATAAAAACTGATCCTGCAACAAAGGTGACCCTGTCGATAAAAACAACTCGAACTCTTCCCAGACCTGAGGCTCCACTGACGCGATAATATTTTGTCTCACCCAAGCAGGACTCATTCCTAATACTTGAATTTTTTCCTCTGCACAAAACTTCCATATTTCTTGAGGATCTGGTTTTCCATCCCACAACACAGGGCACGCATCTACACTCAAAGCAGAAATCATCCAATTCCACATCATCCAGCCACATGTCGTGAAATACATCAGAATCGAGTCGGGACCAATATTACTATGAAGCATCAATTCTTTTTTATGCTGTAATAAAGTCCCTGCAATACTATGAATTAAACCTTTTGGCTTTCCTGTTGTTCCTGATGAAAATAAAATATAAACAGGATCCTGAGCCGAGCAAGGCACAAATTCTATAACCTCTTTTTCTCTATCTCCAAAATCATAATATGACACCCATCCGTCTACTTGATCTTTGCTGATAATGACGGGTTTTTCATTCAATAACGCTAAAGAATTTTGAATATTTTCAACTTGAGAATGTTTTTTTCCAGCATAATATGTCACCGCCGTTACAAACCATATTTTTGCATTTAGAGGCCCTAATCGATCAACAATAGCTTCACTTCCAAAATCTGGAGAACAAGATGACCACACAGCTCCTAAAGAGGTTGCAGCTAACATTCCAACAACAGCTTCAATCCCATTAACAACAACACCTGCGACTCTATCCCCTTTTTGCACTCCTAGTGACTTCAATCCATTTTGTACTCGTATCACTTCAGCTCGTAAAAAATTTGCAGAAAACTTTTCAACTCCATTCTCTGAGCGTGCAACAAGAACTATTTTTTCACTCGGCAAAGGTATTAAGTTCTCCGCAAAATTTATTCTTGCACCTTGAGGATCCCACTTCTCTTGATCAAATGAAGTAGGATAGGATCCCCACTCTGCACGTGATGGAGGTATCGACCAAACTACCCCAGTAAAATCAGACACCATTTCCCAGAATAGCCCAGGATCATTTAATGAAAATTGATGACATTCGGATGTTGTTTGAAGATCCAGATTGCAGTGTGAATTTATATATAATCTAAATTCAGACATAAAATTATACCGATGCTTTTTCTTCCCAGGATCCCAAATACAACGACTCATAACAGCTCCCACACAAAATCTTCGCATAAAGCATATCATTATGCGCTAAACATTTTTAATTTAGTCAGCAACTCTCTCAAAGTTGAGGTACACTACCGAGATTCAATGAGGAGTTTTTCTATAATGATGTCATCTCTCATCCCTGGCTACCTTCTGCTAGCAACTCTTCCTTTTGGAATAGCTCTTCAAAAAGCAAGCACAGCTTTAGCTGTGGTATGGTTATCAATCACTATTCAACCAATAAAAAGTATGTCCACGTCCTCTAAAATAGCATGTTTTCTATGGCTTTGGATGGGATTCATTAGCTTTTATCATCATGATTTCAAGCAAATGGGCTCTTGGATGTTCGGCCATTTAGAGTGGTGGCTTCTTCCAATACTTATCTGTCAAAAACAAGTTCTTCAAATCCAACAATGGGAACGAGCACATAAAATTCTTACCACAGGGGCTATTTTTTTAAGCCTAGTCGTCATCAACCAATATTGTTTCGGCTGGAGAATACAGGGGACGGAGTTCATACCTTCTGAGTTCCGTCCTCGAGGTTTTTTTTCTCACCCTCTCAATCTTGCTTATTCAACCTTAATAGGTTGGCCCCTAGCGCTCAGCCTGTGGTTTAGAAAAAAAGATCTACGCAACACCCTTTTTCTTTTCGCTGTCACGACAATTCTCGCATTAACAATGTCTCGTACTGTTCAGGCTGTCGCTCTATGCGCTGGAGTTTGGACTTTGCTCACTTTAGTCACCCCAAGTTCTAGAAAAAAAGTTCTTATAGGCGGACTCCTTCTTACCAGTATCATCCTTATCACCCCAAACCCTATTGGACAAAAATTCATCGAAACATGGACTATTGGACTAGACCGTCATAGTCATTACACTTTCGATCGTATTGCTTTTTGGGATGTTCATTGGCATATGTTCCAAGAGCAACCACTCATCGGGCATGGAACATTACAAAACAATCAAACAAGACTCCCTTGGTATGCTTTACGCGGTTTACCAAATTTTAGTAAACCGTACCCAGCACACAACATGTATCTCCAGTTTTTAGTAGAAGGGGGACTTATTGCAGGATCCTTATTTCTATTATGGATCGCATCTATCTATAGAGACATCTCTAAAATAGTTAACTTCAATCACAAGAATATTTGCTTTATCACCTGGACAAGTTTTGTATTTGCAGCAATGACACAAAACGCTTTCCAAGACAGCACTGTGCGTTTATGCCTTAGCCTCTTACTGTGTTTTATTGCTCTCACTCTCAAATATCAGAAGAACTCATCTCAACGATAGATAACAGCTCACCTCGAAAATGGCATCATCACCACTGAGTCGCAAACATCTGTTAAAATAGAAACGATGTTTAAAAAAGAGGTGGGCAAAATGATTGCTATATTTCCAGAAATTTGCGCTGAGACAGATCCTTGTAAAGTTGCCCAACTCGCTCGTCAATACTTTATCCTTCGCCCTCACACAGTTACACCCGACTTAGAAGCTATGGTCCTACGCTGCGGACTTAAACTCTCTTATCAACATCTAGACACTCAAAACACAAAAGCTATTCTTGCCGTTAAAGATGATAAAGGTCGTTTTGAAGGCGCCATACTCATTCAAGAAACCGTCTCTCTAGAAGAAAGACCCTTTCTTTTAACCCACTGTTTAGGCCTATATTTTCTAAAAACTTTGCCATCTATTGCCAGAGGTGATTTTAAAACCTGTGGATACAAAATCATCCATTCACCACTCGAACACTATATTCAGCAGGGCTTCAGCGATATTGATGAGCAACAAGCTTCTCGCTTCTCTAGCGAAATTTTATTACCAGAAGATAAAGTACAACGAGCATTTAAAAAAATAAATAATATTGAATCACTAGCTTCTTTCTTTCGAGTTTCACCTTTGTGTATGGAGCGCCGCGTCGTTGAATTAGGACTCACTTCAGCTTCAAAGCACTTATCCCTAAAAAGCACATCATCACCGGCACCTCGACAACTCAAGATGACCGTTCAACGCCCAGCTAAGCAACAGCAGCCCTCTAAACAGCAACAATCTGCAGCATCTTTGCAACGAATTAGAGCTCTTGCTCAGAAAATAGATCAATCCGTAAAGACATAACCCCCTATTCAGAAAGAGTATAAAAGAAATACTATTTTTTTATGAATTTTCCCTCCAAATCGTCGACACGGTTCTTACTACAGGAGGGCTTATGCAAGCTAGGCGTCCATGGCAAGACAAAGAACGCAGATCGAATAAAAGGTACTCTCTATCTGGTGTTATGCCCGGCAGAATACAACTTGAAGCAACGAGTCATGACCTTATCTGTAAACCTCTTGATTTAAGTTCAGGGGGGTTAGGGCTGATTTCATCAACATTTATGAAAGTTGACGATAGGCTTGTGTTGTTTTTTCGAGATAAAAGAATCATTCTCATTGTCCAATGGGCTCAACCAGATTTTGCAAAATCTGACTCATATAAATATGGACTCTGCCTTGGGGATAAGTCTCTAGATTTAATAGAAATTTTCATAAGTGCTGGTTGTTTGAAAGAAGATTAAAAAGTCGTCGAACTTATATTTTCATAATTTATACCGATCTGAATAGCAATAATAACGTCGAGTGTTTTTCATGCTATTTAGAAATATGTTATTTCTAAAAATAACATTTGCTATGTACATATTTTCTCTTACGAACATGTCTTTTTCACAAGACTTGGATAAGCCTATACATATCTATACATGGCATAAAGTTCATGGTGCATCTTTTTATGAGGGTGTGATTTGGACTTCAAATGGACCTCAAACTTTTCAGACACAAGAAGATCATATTTCTATCGATATACCTGCTAAAGTTTATGTAAAAGCGTTCACATTGTCAGGCATACCTTTTGTTTCATTACCCCAAGTGGTACACACCATGAGCTTTCGCAGAATCGATAAAACTCAGTTCATTAAAATACCCGTACTAACACCGCCCCCCCCAATAACAACTTCTTCTTTGTCTTTAACCCAAAAAGAACAGGCCAAGAAAAAGAAGAAAGAAGAAAAAGAAGAAATTATCAGACTTGAAAAAGAACAAAAAGCAGCTTTTAACCATGAACCTTTTCGTTTTTTAAGATTACATACAGGTTTAGGTTCAAAAAAACTTGATATAACCGGAGATGAGATCGAATTTTCAGGACAAAATGGTTATTTTTCTATTGGGTTTGAATTTTTCTCAAAACTATCAAAAAAACACTTTTTTCGAACAGCACACCAAATTCATAATTTTTCAATTAAAAAGAAAAATGAAAATTCTGCAACTACAACAACTGAGACTATTCAAAACAAAGATCATAGCTTTGAAATACTTTCTCACTGGTATATTGATTTCACTCTAGGTATAGAATTTTCTACTTACCCTAGCTTAGTAGTCAGCCATGCGCAGACAGGAAGTCTAGATTTACAAGAGAATTATCAGTCCACATACCTGCTTGGTTTGGAATGGGCGAAAGAATTTTCTGAAAAATTTAGTTTTCGCTTACTTGGTCATATCTCTCGCGACATCTCCTCGAAATTTATGCACACTACAATTAAATTTCGAACATATTATGCAGTATCACCACTTTTTCAGATATATTCATCTTTAGAAAACCACAAGAAAACAAGTGATTTTCTATTAAAATGCCCAAATGGGTCTGAACTCTCAATTTGTGGGAGTAACACAAAGGGCACAACTCAATTTTCTGAATTAGATATCGGAATTGGATTTCATTTTTAGGTATTTCTTACCTATTACAGCTAGAAACAAAGAAGAGCGTAGGAAAATACTAAAACCTTATGGTAAGGTATATGTTAGGATTGAAGGGTCTTAAAGCCAAAACATCATAAGGAGCTCGATTTTGGTCAAGAAAGCAAAGAAAAAAGCGACGAAGAAAGCTGTCGGTCGCCCACGTAAAAAAACAGCCACAAAGACAACGGCTAAGAAAACTACAAAAAAAGTTACTAAGAAAAAAACAGCTAAGAAAGCTGCTAAAAAAGTAACTAAAAAAATCACTAAGAAAACGACTAAAAAAGTTACAAAGGTAGCTAAAAAAGTCACTAAGAAAAAAACGGCTAAGAAAGCTACTAAAAAAGTAACTAAAAAGGTCACTAAGAAAACGACTAAAAAAGTTACAAAGGCAGCTAAAAAAGTCACTAAGAAAAAAACAGCTAAGAAAGCTGTTAAAAAAGTAGCTAAAAAAGTTACTAAGAAAAAAACAGCTAAAAAAGCTGTCAAGAAAAAAACTAAAAAAGCTTCTGCAGGCCGCAAAAAAACAAACGGTTCTAGCAAAAAGTAAAGCTTCTGGGGTCATTTCTATGGCCCCAGCCCCTTATGATCCTTTCGGGTCTAATGCCTTTTGGATTCCTTCACCAATAAAATTAAACATTGTAATGGTCAACACCATTACAATGAATGTTGAAAGCATGATCCACCAACTATCAAGGTTTGATTTACCTTGAGCCAGCAGTTCTCCAAGGCTTGGTGTTGGAGGTGGCGCCCCTAACCCTAAAAAATCTAATGCTGCCAAACTTGAGATTCCACCTGAAATACGAAAAGGAAAAAATGTAATCACAGGGGTCAATGCATTTGGTAAAATATGTTTCATCATCACTCGAAAACGAGATGCTCCTAAAACAGATGCTGCTTGAACATATTCAAATTCTCGAGCTCTCAAAAATTCTGCTCGAACATAGGCAGACAAGCCCATCCACCCCATAAGAGTCATAATACAAAGCATCATACCCAAGGACGCCTCAAAAAGAGATGTCATGATAATCAAAATAAAAAGCTCAGGAAGCGATGACCACACTTCTGTTAGGCGCTGACCTAGCATATCAACACGCCCTCCAAAATATCCTTGAATAGCTCCAGCAAAGACACCTAAAAATGATGAAGAAATCGCTAAAAAAAGACCGAAAATCACTGATAATCTAAACCCAAAAATCAATCGAGCCAGAACATCACGCGCTCGATCGTCCGTACCAAGGGGATGTGACAAGTCCGGTGGCGATGGAGCAGGATGATCTAAATTCAAATCAATATCTGTTGGGCCATAGCGCACGATCGGCCAAACCACAAAGTTAGGTGATTGATTCATCGCATCATAAATCTCAGGTTCTTTATAATGAGTCTCAGTTTCAAAGAAACCTCCAAAAGTTGTTTCTGGGTATGAGACTAAAACAGGGAAATAAGCTTGACCATTGTAATAAGCAAAAAGCGGCCTATGGTTACATAAAAAATCACCAAAAAGTGAGATTATTAAAGCAAAACTTAAACCACAAAGACTTATAAAAGCTCGCTTTTGTTGATAAAAAATATAAAATCTTTTTTTGGACAGCTCGGAAATAGTGATCATAAAGAATCTTTCTCCTCAAAACTAATCCTTGGATCAATCCAAACGTACATAAGATCACCTAGAAGATTTCCAATAATGTATAACATTGAAAAAATGAATAAGTTTGCCATCACAACAGGATAATCTCTTCGAACCACAGCCTCCCAAGACAAGAGCCCTAAACCATCTAATGAAAACAAAGATTCAATAAGCAAAGATGATCCAAAAAGTATTGTTAAAAAACTTCCCGCAAACCCTGTAACCAAGGGAATCATTGAATTTCTGAATACATGCCTCCAAATTACCTGCCTCTCCTTTAAACCTTTCGCCCTAGCCGTTAAAGTGTATTGTTGACGAATATTTTCAATGACTGAGTTACGAGTCAGGTTAGTCATAACAGCAAAACTACCGATCGTCATGCACGTCACGGGTAAAATAAGATGATGCAAATAATCTAAAATCTTTCCTGATAAGCTCAAAGTTTCAAAGTGGTCTGATGTTAAACCTCTTAAAGGGAAAAAATCCCAAAAACTTCCTCCTCCAAACAATACCATTAAAAAAACTCCAAGGACAAAACCTGGGATGCTATATCCTACGAGGACCCAGGCTGTGGAGATCACATCAAACAAACTCCCTCTCTTTAACGCTTTCATCACTCCTAAAGGAATACAAATAAGATACGTAAGAAGAAATGAAATAATTCCTAAAGATGCAGACACAGGCATTTTTTCTGCAATCAAAACAGAAACTTTCTTGTGATAAAAGTAAGATTCACCAAATTGAAAAGTAAATAGCTTATAACACCAATCCATAAACTGCTTATGAATAGGTTTATCAAAACCATAAAGCTTTTTGAGAGCCAAAATCTGATCTTCAGTGATACCTTGTTTATAGCTGTCAGAATTTTGACCCGATACTTCACCTCCAGATCCATGAATCCGTGATTGTATCGCCTGTTCAACCGGTCCCCCTGGAACGAGCTGAATAAGACCAAAAGTAAGTAATACCACACCAAAAAGAGTAGGTATCATAAGTAGGACACGATTTAGGACATACCTTCCCATAGAACCTCTTTTATCTTTTAGTGTTTATCTTTTTTTTGTTTTGCCCACATCACATCAAGGTACAACAAAGGTGATAAATACGGAGGAAGAACCTCTGGCCAATCATACTTATCCCAAATAGCAATTCTTTCATAATCAATATGCCAATTATGAACAGCTATATGAGAATGATAAAGAATTCGATCTAAAAGGTGCGTATAAAAGATTAAATCTTCTTGTTTAGTCGTGTAGATGAGACTGTGTACAACTTCATCTATCGCTGGATTCTTCAAACCCATTACATTACGAGAGTATTTTTCATCTGCAGCATCAGAATGCCAAAAACTTTTCTGTTCATTACCTGGTGATAATGACTGACCTAAGCTATAGACGATGACATCAAAATCTCTTTCCTGAACTTTTTTTTGATAAACAGACCGATCTTTAATATCAATCTCCACTTTTACGCCAAGACGTTTTAAATTCTTAGCCCATGGCTCAATCACTCTTGCCATAACAGGCGAGGAAAGAAGCATTGAAAAAGATAAGGGGCCTTGTGAATTCGTTAAAACCCCATCCTTAATTTGGTAGCCAGCATCTTTTAAAAGAGCGTGAGCTTGTCTCAACCGCTGTCTATCATTCAATCCGTTACCGAGAGACCCCATAGCACTGTTCCATGATTCTTCTGGGACAAATCCTGGGAATTTTTTAGCTAGAGACTGCAGAGCATCTTTTTCTTTTAGAGTCACTTGTCCCCTTGCTGCAAGTTCCGAGTTCTCAAAAAAACTTTTGTTTTCTTTATACTGCCCATAGAAAAGAGTTTTATTGGTCCACTCGAAATCAAAAGCTAAAGCCAAAGCTTTTCTTACTCGAATATCTTTAAATAAAGGATTGCGTAAATTCCAATGGAATGCCTGAGATCCTCGAGAGTTTTCATGCTTCCATTTTAATTTACGAATAAGTCCTGACTCAAATTTTTTACCATCAAGATCATTCGCCCATACTCGAGAGTTATTACATACATAAAAATCAAACTCTCCTTTTTTAAGGCCTTCCACTAGAGCTGTCGTATCCCTGTAGTATGTAATAACAATTTCATTAAAATTATAGAGACCTCGAAAAAAGGGTTTCTCATTTCCCCAAAAGTTTGGGTTTCTCTGATATTCAATCGACGAACCTCTTTTAAAATCTTTTACAACATAGGGTCCAGATCCAATAGCTTTTCCTGAAAAATCTTTGCCAAAACTTCCTTTACCATAAATATGCTTTGGCAAGATCGGAAGTTCCATTGTGATCATTGGAAGTTCAGGGTTGACCTTATGAAAAAAGAATTTAATCCTTGAATTATTCACTTTTTCAATACGAATAATGTCTTGCCAATAAGATCGATACCATGGTTGCACTTTATCTGATTGGAACAATTCAAGACTAAAAATAACATCTTCAGCTGTGACAGGATGCCCATCTGAAAATTTAGCATCTTCATATAAATCAACTGTTAAAGATTTGTGATCTTCTGCTACTAAAAAATTTTTCCCTAAAGACGGGTAGTTCACAGCAGGGTCATCAAGCACAGATTGTCCCAGGGTTTGAAACACCAGGTGATTTAACAATATAGCAGCCAAACCTTTTGGGGCATATGGATTTAAAGTATCAAATGTTCCTTCTTGACCTACTTCAATACGACCACCTTTAGGTGCATCAGGATTCACATAAGGCAACGCGATTAAATCTTTAGGATGTTTAGGTGTTTTACGGATACCAACACCATTCCACCCATAGGCTACTGACACCCACATAAGACCCAATATTTTAAAAAATTTCACGATCACCTCCAAATATGCTTTTTTCCATTTTAACTGATCCTGCGTGGAGTTTCTTGTTTCACTAGCATCTATTGATTTTTATTTACAAATCGCATTTTATTTCTCATAAAACTTAAATAAGACATATATAAAGAAAGATATTCTGATAAGATAGACCTCATACCTATGAGACTTATGAGACCTATGAGACCTAGAGAGATATATGTTGTCTACTATTTTAAATCTTATAAAACTAGTCATGTCTAGCTTTATTCGTCAAATTCGTTATCAAGTCATTCGAGAAAGCTCTATTTTTTTCAGCATGGCTATTTTTTTATTATTAATTCGATATATTTCACAAGATTTCCTAAACAAAATACTCCATCAAATATCAGCACCTATGTATGAACAAGCGACAACTCTATGGGTTTATTCAGTCATGATTATGAGCTCATGGGGTCTACGATTAAGTTTTACAGAGCAATCCATAAGCCAGTTCGCTAGCTTTTATTCTACTCCTAAAAATCCACTTTTCTTTTTTAAGATTCTGGAAAAATTCATCATACCCTTGTTGATATTAATGATTATCGGATCTTTACTAGGACTTTCTTTTCAGTACAGTTTTCATATTTCTTATCTTTTCATTTTATGCCTTTGTATTTTATATATCCCGAAGCATACACGATCGATTCACGGACTTCCTTTTCACCCTTCAAATACAGCTATAGGTACTCAAATAAGATGGAGACTATCTCAAATCATCAGATCTGAATGGTCTCAAGTCAGCCTTCTTCTATTTACAATGATTATTCCTTGGATTCTTTCTAATTATCCAAAACTTTACCAGCAAGCCCTATGGGTGTGGGTTCTCAGTTTTGGCTACGCACTCGTCATTATCAAGGGGATGTCACAAGCTCTTAAAAACTCTCATTTTGAAAAAACAGCTGGTCTTTCTCATGTCACATGGCTTTTCAGTTTTGAAATTACAATTCTCATTTTATCTCTTATACCAAGCAGCCTTATATTCTACGCGACACAAAACGCACACTTATGCTTCATCATGCTTGCAACTCCATGGCTTGTTCCATGGGTTCTACTGCAACTTGATGGAAAACGACCTGCACTTGTGATACCGAGCTTATGGTTGTGTTCAATTTTTTGGTCAACAGCCCTTCTCGCACATCCTGCTTTTATTATCTGTGCTTTTCCAATTCGAGCTTTTGGATACCAATCACAACATGATCGATTTTACGGAGCTTAAAAATGAATATTTCTGTTAAAAAACTTGAAAAGAAATATCCTGAATTTCAACTTGGCCCTCTTAACTTTGAGTGGGAGCAAGGCCAAAATATTGTGATTATTGGTGGCAATGGCGCTGGAAAGTCAACACTCTTTCAAATTTTAACTGGCCAAAAAAGCTATGATTGCGGACAAGTTTATATCAACAAGCAACAAATGACAACTCATTCTCACGAACTCAAAAAAAGCATTGGGTACCTCCCACAGAACCTTACTCTTCCACCATGGTCAACGCCTCTCGAGGTTCTCAATTATGTCCGCCACCTCCACAGCTCAAAACAATCAGCCAATGAACTACTAAAAATATGGGACTGCCATGAATTTGCAAATAAACCCCTCAACATGTGTTCCCACGGTATGCACAAACGTGTTGGATTAGCTCTTTGCACAATACATGACCCAAGCATCCTTATTTTAGACGAGCCTTTTTCTGGCTTAGATCTCTACCATCTCAAGACATTGCACCAGCTTTTAGAAGCAAGACATTCGCAAGGTCTCATGACTATTTTAGCAACACACATCGCTCCCTATGCAGCCCGTTATGCGCAACAAGCTTGGCACATGAATCAAGGGTCTCTTACTCAAGTCAAAACATGGCCAACACTAACAACAGATAAAAAAATAACCCTTATGGAAGAAACTTTCTCATAAGAGTCACCTAAAATCATGATCAAAGATCTATAACTTTTTATCTTTTCCTTTAGCTAATTGTTCTGCTTTTAATTTTTTCAAAAGAGGAACTTCAACAATATCTACTTTTTTCTTCTTCAACACCCGAATATAATCTGTTGCTATTCTTAACGATTCTTGAAGGTAAGGGTCATCTGGTAAAGATTCAACAACTTCATCTGTTGGCTGTTCTGCTTCTTTATTGTCTTTCTCACTGTGAGAGTCTGTATTTTTTTCTTCTTTCAAAGAAACTTTTGTTCGAGCTTCTTTATCTTTTCGGAACTCTAGAATAGCTTCTCGAATCTCCGCAAAGTTTTCATCTTGATCAACTCGATGACTGCTAACTTTTTTCAGCTCGGCAACATATGGGGTTACTTTATGATAATTGGGGTATTGAGCAGGTGTCGTCACATCCCATTCTAAAGCATGCTTATAATGCTCTTCACCAATTTCCAGCTCATTTGCCATTGAGGGTAGAACAATATCTGACTCGACACCTCTTAGTTGAGTGCTATCTCCTGAGGGTCGATAAAATCTACGAATTGTAACTTTCAGGGCTCCCATATCATTTTCTAGATCATGAAGATTTTGTACTGTCCCCTTCCCAAAAGTATGGTCCCCTCCAACAATGAGTCCTCGTTCATAATCTTTAATAGCTCCAGCAAAAATTTCACTAGCACTTGCAGACTGCCTATCAACCATAACAAGAAGGGGTCCGTCATAAAAACTTTTCCCTCCATCTTGGTCATAACTGACATGAGGCTTCTCTTCTTGCCCTCCTTTAATTTGTACAACAGGAGCTTTATCAACAAAAAGCCCAGCTATATTAATAGCTTCATCAAGACTCCCCCCCCCATTAGAACGCAAATCAACGATCATGCCATCAATTTTTTGCTCTGATAGACTCATCATTTCTTTCCACACATCTCTCGAAGAACTTCTAAAATTCTCTTGTCTCGCTTGACGGCCTTCAAAATCTATATAAAAAGAAGGAAGTGAAATAAGGCCTATTTTGTAGGTTTCTTCCCCTACTTTTGTGTCATACACTTTCGAGCTTGCAGCTCTATCTGCTAAAACAATCTTTTCTCTCACTATAGCAATCTGATGATTCTTTTTACGCCCCTCATCTCGCCGAATATGGAGCAAGACAGTGCTACCCCCGGGGCCTCTTATCAACTTAACGACATCTGGAAGATACATATCAATAACATCAACAGGCTCCCCTTTAGCACCTTGTGCAACCGCTACAATTTTATCTCCAACTTTAAGTTGACCTTGGCGCGCAGCTGCTCCACCTTTCACAATGCTCGAAACAGTTGTTAAACCATCATCAGAGTGAAGGACTGCGCCAATACCTTCTAGAGAAAGTCGCGTATTAATTCTAAAATTATCAAGTTGTTCGCGACTATAATAGCTTGAATGAGGATCTAAAGCTGTTGCTATTGCATTAAGTAATGTGCTGTATGTATCGTCAGTAGAGAGCTCAGATGTTCTTTTTCGAAGAAGTTGAAAACGCTTTGCTAATTTTTCACGTATTTTTTTATCATCCGACAAAGCTTCTTTTAATTGGCGATATTGATACTTAACTCTCTTTCTCCAGCGATCCTTAAGTTCTTTAGAATCTTCAGCCCATGTCACAACATCTCTATCAATAACCATGTATTCATCAAGTGTAAAATCAAATTTTCTCTGGATCAATTTATCAATATCAGCCTGCCTTTCTTCAAACCTTTTCATATAAACACGCACGACATCGTCAACATTATGGCACCTGACCTGTTTAATATCTTTGAATAGAGTCGGCACATACTGTTTCTGAAATTTTTCAATATCTGATTTTAGAAAATACAATTTTCCAGGATCCCAAGCTTTGATATAATTATCCAGAGCTTTTTTAGCTAAGTCTTCATTAAACTTTTGCTGTGAAATGTGAAGTTCCAATGTCCGATCGGAAATTTTTCGGACATGACCACAGGTAATCCCTTGAGCTCTCTGTGTGGAGCCCCACAAAAAACATAGAACTATAAGAGAGCAAACTCGGTTCGTCACAAAATCCTCCCCGTTAAATCAGCAGATGGAACCATAAATTAAGCATCGGGGTATCACGACGAGATCTTAAACCGCAAACTTTGCCGATACGCTTATCACTTCTTGCCTTCACCATTATTAACCCGAACTCTTCGCGTTTCAAGACTCAATCATTACAGCCGATAAGTCTATTACGGAGGTTAGACATGAGAGAGCACCACGTTATATGGTTAACTCGCAGGCCTGTTAAAGAGAGAGCAGAAGAATTACTCCGCTATGGTTATAAAGTCACATTTTGTCAAAACATCGAAGATATTTTAAAAATTTTCGAAAAACGACGCGCTGGCATCATTATTATTTCTGATGATATCGAATTTGGTTACTCCTGGGTAGAAACTTTAACACATCACCCTGAAACTCGGGCCTCAAGGTTCATCTTATCACTAGAACAACAAAATACAGGTTTATATGAGTATGCGGCAAGCTATAACTTTCGAGATTTAATCCCTTTTTCAATATCTAACAAATCTTGGTGTCAAAGATTTATCTTTGCAGCGTCCACATTAGCCATAGAATCACCACAACCAACTCATGTTCTTGGTGTGCAACAAGTTGCAAAACTGAATCTACCTGCTCGAATTATTTGGATATCTCCCAACATGATCTGCCTGGAAGGCCAAATTCAACCACCAATTGGAAGTATCATTCGTATTGGTGGCGCTATTGCTCAGACACTTGGACTTAAAGTCATCACAGGCACGGTTCATCGGATCCAGCACCGACATCTTTATTACCGCTTTTCAACTTCGATTCTTGTTCATTGGCGATGCCCTGCAACACCACAAGCAAAGCAGGCTCTCCATCACCTACATCAGAAAGATCTTGGAAAACGTTTCAGAGTTCTGCTTGTCATGTCTTCTTCACACAATAGGCGCACAATAGCAAATCGTTTAAATAGCAAATACTATGAAACACACTCACTATTACGCATGAAAAGGCTTGTCCAAGAAGTTAACTTTCTTTCTCCTCATGCTATTTTTATAGAAGCTCCCCTTTGCCGAAAACCAGAATTTGAACAAATGATGGCCGTACTCGATCATGACACCCCTATTTTCATTCTTGGGTCTCCTCAAGAGGCTGGCGTCGACAGCACTCACATCACTTTTCTTCCTCATATACCTGCAAACCCTGGGGCATTATTTGGTAGTGAAATCTCTGATCAATCTCACAACGGCAAAGATGCTATTTACCTACAACCACATGATGAAGCATCGTTTGCAAAAATTATTCTCCCAACTCATATCACTGGAGTTCATCCTGAGCACATAGAATTTTCCTTACCTTTTAAAGTAAATTCTTTTGCTCTCGCTTATATGGTCAGTCCTTTTCTACACACAACGTCACAAAGAGGTCTCTGGCTCAAAGTTACAAATATTGCGCCTCACAATACAGAAAATAAAAAAATGCATTTCAAAGCATCTGCACACCTAGCTGATTTATCTGCGCAAGAAAAATATAATTTAGGTACAAAATTAATTCAATTTTATGAAGAGCAGCTTCATTATGATTGGGATAAGCCTGAAAATTTCAGCTTACCTGAAGTTCAGCCTGTCATAAAAAAGAAACCCACTAAACTGCCCCCTAAAAATGGGTCTTTATTAAAGAATCTTAAATATTTATTTATATTTTTAGCTATTAATCTATCTGTTTACACCATTTTTTCTTTAGCCCTACCCTATCTAAGAGAAAGCTTTGAAAAATCAGGATCTGTCTATACAGATCAAATTAAAAAGTTTCAAAACAGAAGTAAATAACTAAGATTTTATAGAACATTATTCTAAAACATCTCTCGGCGCGCAAATAAAACACCTGCGGAAAGTCCATCTTGATTACGCATAATTTCTGCACCCCAAAGTGGATTATGCTCTAAGGTTTTTTTAAGAGAAAGTCTTATTGTTCTTTCTGTCATCTCATCAAGACAACCATCAAGTGCAGCATAACTACGCACGTTCTCTTTATCTAATAAGTTAAGAATCTTTGAAAAAAAATTCTCTAATACTTTCTCTCGCACGATCAGCCCAGCACATGTTCGAAAAGGTTGCCACCACCAATATGGTTTTTCACAGACACATAACCCACAGCGCAACGTTATAATTTGAAAAGATTTCTGCGGGAATATAAAAGGTTCATTATTGTCTTGACGATAAAAAGAAAAATTCGGTGGATGAGGATAAGTTCTAGAACTTATCGGATGAATATCGGTTCCCACAACCTCTAATTCAGAAGGATTAAACAAACCTGCTAAACGAATAGGTGAGAGGTCTCCTCCTATGGATAAAGCCAAAATTTTGTGAATACCATACAAACGGTAAAAATGACGAACATCTGCAGAGTGCGCAAGAGGCATAAGAGACATCGACCACAGCTTTTTTAAAGATCCAAAACGTTGTGTAGAGTCGCTTTCTTTTTTAATTTTTTCAGAAGGGTTTGACTCAACAACAGCTGTACAGAGCAATAAATAAAAACATAGTAAAACCTTCACAGAAATCCTCTCAAACAGCCCAAATTCCGTCGATGAATAGACCCACACCTTGTTTATGGTAGCTAGCATTAAACTCAGGGAGAGATTGACCATCATCTCCATAAATACCCAAAAAACCAACCCTAAGCCCATGCCCAGGTTCGCCGAGTAATGAATAAATAGCCAAAGCTGTATATGGAATTCTATCTAAGTTTACAAATGCGTTTTCAGAATAAGAAAGCGTTCTATGTCGTAACGCTACACCAATTCCTGTCATTTCTGTCCGCAAATAAATATCTAAATAATCTCCATGAACAGGGATACCTTCTTCACTTTCTGGACCTCCTTCACCTGCTTGTACAACCATAAAATCAATATCGATTTTTGCTGGGCCCGCCCAAAAATTTCCACTCACACCGTAATGACCTGGTATATAAATAGAAGACGAGCCCTCTATAGTCGTACCGTCTGACCCTATTTTCTCAAAACGTCTTTGTTTATTTCCTGAGCCTTGTCGAAAATAAAAACTCCCACTCCACTGATTCGAGCGCTTTACAATAGCAATACGCGGTGTATATAAATTTGCATCCTCTATTTTTGTTTCAGATGAAATCGCATTTGAGGTTTGTTTTTCTAACTCTGACCCTGAATAGCTATCATGCAACCCCAGAGCTATTTCCAAACCTTTAGGATTAACAAAAGTATAATCAACAGCTGTATCTAGCCTTAGTACTTTATTTTCTACAGGAGATTTCGGGGGTTGTTCTTCTTCTTTTTTAATAACCTGGTGAAAAAGCTCAATCGCCACCCTCAGACCACCTGTACCTAAGAATACATCCTTGCCGCATGCAAAATAGTTGGTAACCCGTCTATCAAAAAACTTTGTCCCAGGGGGTGTTGTTTCAATAGATTGATCGACACCTAAGCTTTCAAATTGAGACCAAAAATTCGATTGTTTTTCATAATTTAATAACTGAATGCCTCGACGTTGTCCTAAGACATCTTGAATATCAGATGATAAAAGAGGCCAAGAAAAAAAGGCGCAACAAAACAGCATTATACATATCGTTTTTAAAAATTCCGCCTTAAACAAAGCCACCTCCTGGTTATACCCAGCATCATTGCAGCTCTATCATAGCGATCACTTTTCTTTTTGTCATGAAGGGATCTTTAATTTTCCTCTGGAAGAATTATTTTAAAACTTTCATCAATAGCAAGTTGAATCCCAGAGGTATAATTTTGCCCATCAAACTCACAATGCCCGAAGTCATCTTTAATTTGATTTGTTTGCGGATTTTCCACAGCTCCCAATGCTCCTAATGCTTGCTGATATGCAGCAACACTTGCTTCAACAGAACTACGAATATCTGCTCTTCCCACCTCATTTGTACTTTCCCAATGCAAACGATAAGTCTTTAAAAAACTCTCTCCATCTGGAGATGAAAAATCAAACTGCGGAGCTCTACCACCACACATCATGAAAGCACCCCCTGTCTTATACTTAGCGCCATATAGTGGAATAAAGGCACCCGTCATAAAGTAAGACCCTCCCGACACTGTTGAAAAATAAATACGATCAAGGTCAATATTGTATTTTTTCAACAGTTCATTTTGAATCAATTCATCAACATATAGAGCAAAGTTTTGTCCATCTCTATTCCAACTTGTGCCTTGATTAGGAGAACGTACTGTCACACCAATCAAATTATAGCGTGTCTCCACATTTGGAAAATCAGTATACCCTCCCCCACCATCTCCATGTAGATGAATATGCAAACCATAAACTTTTTGAGAAACATCTTCTGGTGCATTAATTTTATAGGTACTGGATAAGTTATTACTAGAGTCAAAGCTGACTTCATTCATTCCTGTCAGCCCTCCCTCTCCATTTGAGGATATGATAGGATCTTCAACCATCTCTTCTTCAACAGCAACCTCTGTTTGTTGGTTTTCTTCTATGGTATCGTTTTTTTCATTTTCTATCTCAATTGATTTATTCTTAGTTTCCGTTTTCTTTCGCTTCGAAGAATTTTTTTCAACATCACGGCCCTTCTGTCTTGAAGATAAATCTTGCTCGATACGTAAAGTAGAATCCTCACTCTCGAAAGAAGATGTTTTTGTTGCCACCTGACTTGATTGGGAAGATAAATCTGTCACACCACAACTTAAAAGAAAGACACAACTTAGATTTATTATAAAAGATTTCACGAAACACCCACTCAAAAGAAGACATGACCATTGACAGTATCCGTATCGGTTTTCAGGTCAAACTCTCAAATATTTATCTTAAACGCTTAAAATTTAAGAAGATAAAAGAAAATATAAAGTAAGATTTACGAGATCATAAGAATAAATTTTAAAAATTAATCAAAAAATTTAAGAGCTAAATCGTACTTTATTGACATCAAAGCTTCCATAATCAAGCAACTGTATTATTTCAGTAATATTCTCTAATTCTTGTGCCCTGACTTAAAAAATCCTAGTCACAACCTCTATAAGACATGACACACCGCAACTCTAAAGACTCTACTTTTCATATCACTTGATGTCGATCAGCAAGAAATACATAACCATATAAAGAAGATAAAATGGTTCATCAAAAACCTCAAACAAGCAAAAAAAATCTTATAATTTCATTTTATTCGTGAAGAAAAACAGCATAAAAAGGTTGATTTCAAAATCATATATGCCAGAATAAAACAAAACAATCTAAGAGGATCTCATGAAAAAACGACTACACCCTCAATGGATAGACTGGATCGGTGACGAATTCAAAAAACCTTACCTTAAAAGTCTTTTTGAATTTTTAGATAAAGAAACAAAAAATCAAAAAACTATTTTTCCTGAACCTGAAAATATTTTTCAAGCTCTCAATTCAACTCTCCCACAGCATACCCGGGTAGTTATTTTAGGCCAAGACCCGTATCACGGTCCAGGACAAGCACACGGACTTTCATTTTCGGTACTTCCCGGAATCAAAATTCCACCTTCCTTAAAAAATATTTACAAAGAACTTAACGAAGACCTTGATATCCACCCAGCCTCTCATGGATATTTATCTTCATGGGCTGAGCAAGGTGTTCTTCTTTTAAATTCAGTACTCACTGTGGAAGAGTCTCAGGCTGCATCTCATGCAGGAAAAGGATGGGAGACCTTCACGGATAGGATCGTTCACGAACTCAACGAAAGAAAAGAACACCTTGTCTTTTTCTTATGGGGGAGCTACGCACAAAAAAAAGGAGCAACGATCAACACAGATAAGCATCTAGTGATACACTCCCCCCATCCCTCTCCCCTTTCAGCATACCGAGGATTTTTTGGTTCAAAACCTTTTTCTAAAACGAATACATACCTCAAAAAGCACAATATGCCCCCTATTCAATGGGAAATCCCTGAAACACTATAAAAACCTTCCTACTAACGAAGAAGATTTCATTTTTTTTGCTTCGTCTTTTAATTTCAGGAGATCACAGTTTTGAATTCCTGCTTTTAAGCATTTTTCTTTTTCTTCTTGAAATGAAGTTGCAAAAATCCCAGGGTCATCACTCCCTAAGCACAAGAGGACATCTTCATCTATAAATCTTGTAATTGGATGGTGAGCCAAAGAAGCGATCCCACCCAGCATCATATTTGAAGTAAGACACGTTTCAATCACTGTTTGATTTTTTCGTATTAAAGAAAAAACAGCATTCTGAAACCTATTAAGATCTTCTTTAACTTTTTTGTCATAAACCTTTTCAAAAAAACCTGGCAGATAAGCAATTTCATGAAGCTCTTTTAGAATATCTTTTCGACTGAAAAAATACCCATGCTCCATCAAAAGGGTTTGATTTTTTAATAGCCACAATAAATGGAAACGCCATTCTTTATAAGACTCAAGCATTTTAAGTGGCAAAGATTGAGGGTTGAGCCCTAGATATGTCGCATGACCCATCCTATGTACCCCTATAAGGGAGGCTTCAGCTATCCTGCGAACAGACGAGTGAGGGCTTAATGTGAGGCTCGTTTCTCCAACATGATACAGTATAGCTAAAGCATTTTGAGTATCATCATTATCTTTATGGACCTGATCTAAGAATCTTTTTTTTTCATGGGGGGGCCACTCTTCTTCAGCTCCACAAAAATCAATTCCCGTTAAATATTTTTTCAGAGTAGAATCAGCTGATTTTTGCCAATTTTTAATCCACTCATATTGTTTTTTTAGATACCTATGATCTCTCGGTAAAGAAATCGCTAACGTTGGTGTAAAATTTTGACTCACAACCCTAGCGAACTCCCTTAATAGGTCATTAAGATAAGACTCTGCCTGTTGCTCACTCACTCCAGGTGGCAACGGCATACGAAGCTCAACATGCGATAAATACTTCTCTTGCTCAATTCTTTCCAACACACAACGCGCGACAGCACTAGCATCAAAAACAGCTGGTAGCACAGCAATCATCAGGTTAAAGCAAGACTGAAAACGACTAAAACTTCCTGGGGAAGTAAATAAAAAATCTTCCTTTAAAAGACCCTCATGACTCTTTAACCAATAATTTTGCCATTGTGGTTGTCGGCCCCAAGCTTGCATATACTCACGCTCATACCAGCTCAGGCGATCCATACGTTTTCGCCATCTTGATTGCCCTAATTCATACACATCAGATGAGGTCAGGTAACCATATAAATGGGCATGAAGATCGATATCCATAACACCACCTTAAAAAGTCAGTTGAATATCTTTTGCAACAAGGGACACACTGGTTTTACCTTGCCACTCATTGCGACTGGGCTGCACCAAGAATTGCGCTTTAGATCCAGGGGTCGGATCAAGCACTTCGTGAAAAAACATTATTTTACGTCCACTCTGTGTCCATAAAGCTGTATGAGTGGGTTTTTGTGTTTTTCGATCTTTATAATGTTGCACTTTTTGAATTTCAGCGTTCAAACAAAATTCAGGGGCTTCAAAACCATGACCAAAAGGCCTCAGACTATCCAAAGTCTCTAACAGAGTTTCATCTAAAAGGTGATCTGGTAACAAACAATCATATGAAGCTCGGCTCTCCCACAAAGCTATATCTTTCTGTTTTTTCTCTTGTCCTATTTTTTGTAATTTTTCCATGAGTGGTTTTTCATTTTCAGGAAGAAAAGAAAAACCTCCTGCTGCTGAGTGACCACCAAATCCCACAAAATACTCTTTGCACTGAGACATCATGTCAGTCACGTCTAAATCAGGGATGCTACGAGCAGATCCTCGACAGATATCAGCTCCTCTATGAAATAACCAAACAGGTTTCCAAAGTTCATCAGCCAGACGGCCTGCTGCGATCCCAACAACTCCAGGATGCCAGTCTCCACCTTGAAAAACAATCGCCTCTTCTGACTTCGTGGCTGCTTGTGCTTTTGCTTCTGCAACGATACGTTTCTGAAAAACCTTTCTTTTCTCGTTGCACTCTTCCATATGCTGAATCAGTTCAGATGGATCCTCAGATAAAAAAGCTTCAACCACGGCATTTGCATCTTCTAAACGTCCCACAGCATTAATACGAGGCCCTAAACGAAAGCCCACATCTTGTTCTTGAACACCCTGGACTTTACATGCTTCTAAAAGTTTTCGTAACACAGGACGACGACTCTTCATTAAAGTCTTCACCCCTGTTTGAACAAGTCTATGATTCACCCCTCCCAGAGGAACGACATCACAAATTGTTGCCATAGCAGTAATTGCTAATAAATCCGACCAGACCTCCAGAGCAACCTCGAAGTCTTGCCCTAAACGCCGCAGTAACACAAACGTCACACCACAACCGCACAGCTGTTGATACATAGGATCTGGATGAGTTTGAGGGTTTAAAATAATACAATCAGGCATATTCTCAGATTGTATTTTATGATGATCGGTACAAATAAAATCAACACCTCGCTCACGGCACCATTGAGCTTCTTCATTTGCTGTAATCCCTGTATCCATAGTCACAACAATATTAGCCTGCTGTTCCTCAACAAGGTAACGAACAGCGCTTAAGTTAACACCGTAGCCTTCTCTTTGACGGTGTGGGATATAGTGGATATAATTTTTAAAGCCAATCGCCTGAAAAAACCAAATCCAAGACACACAGCTCATAGTTCCATCAACGTCATAATCTGCATACAGTGCAATTCTTTGATTGTTTTGAATACCAGTCCGTATTTTTTGGTAAGCATCTTCTAGGCCGAAATTGCCATAATCGAGCTGCCCTGCTGGTTGAAAATTTCGGTTTTTCTCAATGATTCTTCGAACATCTTCATAATTCTGAGGAATTTCATTTGATCGTGAAAGCCAATGTTGATATTTTTGCCCCATGTTTTTTCCTCATTTAGCACTCAAAAAACAGGGACATCATGACAGAGGATTCAGGCTCAGACAATACAATCATAAAAAGCCTTCAACTATAAAGTCACCATCACCTCAAAGAACATATAAACTTCTAGAGTCTTGAGCATGACTCTAGAATATCAATATCTGAAGACATTGTTGAAGCCCTAGAACCTCTTTTCACAAAGTTCATTAAAAGATTCGACACTTGCCGGAAATCAGAGGGTATTTTAACCATAAAAAGTGTCCTACTATCAGAGTGTTCGGATCGTTGTTTACAAAAAGAACCATAGCCAAACCCCCAAGGTGAAGCGACTTCATACGGCTTCTCCCTAAAATGTGAGGCCATCGCTCCTTCAGGCCTTGGCCTCAGACATTTTTTCTCCAAAAAACCTTGTCTACTTACATGAAAATGATAATCACCAGCTCTTATATCTTCAGGTTCTTCGTATTTATAAGCAGCAAAACCTATTCCGGTGTGCAATGGAAAAAGAGCACGTCGAGATTTATACCGTCTTCCTAATGGTGTTTTCATAATCTTAGTTTGATATCCACACGTCAAAGCAAGGCCCAACCCAAACGTACACCCTCGCCTGGTGACACTCTGTACTTGCAGTTTTTTTCGTTGAAAAGAAAGCAGCTGTAGCACCTCAGTGTAACGAACATCTTTTTGTGACAGGTTTTTCAAAAATTCAAAATGCGCACCACGAGGGCTCTCTATTCCCCTAAAATCTTGCAGCCGTTTAGCACAAGAGTTTGCTGCTGCTTCATATGAGGTCCGCGTATCGACAGTCAAAAAAAGATACTCCAAACCAACACGGACAGATTCTCCTTCATCGTACTGGTCTTCAATCATTTCAGCCGCACATTCAAGCAAATCGACATAATGAACATCCGCTAAAGCGGATGAAGCATCAGCGCCAATAGCAACAGGTGAAAACCAGAACATATAAAAATAAAAAATATATTTTTTAAACATAAAAAATCCACACTTGCGATATCGCTAGAGTGGACTTATAACACAAGAACAAAACATTTTGTTTACTGTGTCTGTTATTTCTTTATAAACTTAACTCAAAACATCAAAGATTTTTAAAACATCTCAATTTTTCTAATGAAATTATAGAGTTTTTTATAAAAGCTGTTGGACACGGTTCAAACCATTTAAAGCTGCCACTCGATAAGCTTCTGCCATAGTTGGGTAGTTAAAAGTTGTATTCACAAAATATTTTAACGTAGCTCCAGTCCCCATCACCGCTTGGCCAATGTGTAAAATTTCAGAGGCATTTTCACCGAAACAATGAATGCCATAAATTTCGAGTGTTTCTGGATTAAATAAAATTTTTAACATTCCTACTTTTTCTCCACAAACATGAGAGCGAGCAAGATGTCTAAAAGCAGAGTGTCCTACTTCGTAAGGAATTTTATGATGAGTCAGTTCTTCTTCTGTACGTCCAATGCATGAGATTTCAGGAATTGTATAAATTCCTGAAGGAATATCTGTTGCTAGCTCATCTTTTGATGTTGGGTCAATCATATGGTTCGCTGCAAAACGCCCTTGGTCATATGCAGCACTTGCTAGGTTTGGGAAGCCCGTGACATCTCCAACTGCATAAATATGTTCTAAGTTTGTCTGGTAATGTTTATTGACTGGAATCACACCTCGGTTCTCAATAAGTTGTACTCCTATTTCTTGCAGCCCCATATTTTGGGTGTTTCCACTACGCCCCATCGCAAAAAGAGCCACATCAGATCGCATAGTTTTGCCCGACTCGAGTTGAACCACCACTCCGTCGTTCTCTTTATAAATCTCGGCAACAGATTCATCATGCCTAATCAAAACGCCCTGGTCTCTTAAGTGATAAGCCAAAGCATCAACAATCTCATCATCCAGAAAGCTCAGTAATTTTTTACGAGTATTCATCAGATGAACCTTAACCCCAAAAGCTCTAAAAATAGACGTATACTCACAGCCGATCACACCAGCTCCAAGGATTGTGATTGATCGCGGGTGCTTCGACATTGAAAGAATGGTATCAGAATCAAAAATACAGCTATCATCAAATGGAATATGGCTAGGCCTATAAGGCTTTGATCCCGTTGCTATTAATATTTTATCCGCTCGTAAAAGTTCTTCTTGGCCATTTTGGTTTTCGACACAAATCGTGTGCGAGTCCACAAACTTTGCAGTCCCCGAAATCACCTCAACATTATTTCTAGCATAATGACCAACATGAACAAGAGCTTGTTCATGGCTAACTTTACGAGCTTTTTCTAACATCTGAGGCCAACGGACAGATTGGACACCTAAATCAAAAAGTCCCTCACGCCGAGCAACGACGACCCCTTTGGCCAAATGCCGCAAAGCTTTAGAGGGTATCGTCCCGTAATGAGCACAAGCACCTCCGACTTTGCCTTTTTCTACGACAGCAACTTTTAGACCGTGTTTCGTAATAGTCATTGCAGCCCCCTCTCCTCCGGGACCACTTCCTACGACAAGCACATCAAACTCTCGAAGCCTCTGACTCAACGAATCCTCCCATTATGATGATGGGTTCATTCTAGCTTATGAGTTCTTCTCATGCACGGTTCTCAGCTAGGAAGATCTTCTTGTTCTCCCATAGCCCGCTGCAGTGCTGCAAAAGAGCCACCCTTTGCTATCAATTGCTCCCAACTTCCCGCTTCAACAACGCTACCTTTTTCAATCACTAAAATTTGATCACAAAGCTGTATAGTTTTAAGGCGATGAGCAATAACAAGTAGAGTCTGATTTTGTTTTTCTAAAATCGATTGCAGGTATTCCTCACTCTGCGGATCGACGGAAGAAGTTGCCTCGTCTAGAATCAGAAAAGAAGACGGCTTCATAAGGGCTCGAGCAAAAGCCACAATCTGTCTTTGCCCCTGAGAAAGGTTATCACCCCTTTCCCGAAGAACCGTCTCAAAGCCATTCGGCAAACTTTCTATCCAAGAGCTTAAATTAAGATCAAAACACTTTTTTCTTAAAGTCACGTCATCATATAAGCCCAAAGGATCCAAATTAAATTGCAAACTCCCCTGAAACAGGACAACATCTTGCGGAACAACAGCAATTTCTCGGCGAACTGCAGCGACATCTAAATCTTTAAGATTTTGTTGCCCCCAACAGATATCTCCATCAAAACCTTCGTAGAGCTTCAAAATCAACTTCGCAAGGGTTGATTTACCACTTCCAGTTCGCCCCACAATTGCAACAGATTGCCCTTGTTTTAATTCAAACGAAACTTGATTTAAAATCTTAGGACCATCACCATATTGAAACGAAACATTTTTAAAACTTAATTGGCAATTCGAGCCAATAAGAGCTTGATCCCCTTTCACAAATTCTTCGTGATCAAATAAACCATAAATTCTCTCTAAAGCAGTCAAAGCACTCTGCAAAGAGGCAACCAACGACCCTAATTGCTTCAACGGCAAAAACATATCTTGTTGATAACGTACAAACGCAATCAAAACACCAGCGCTCATATCAAAGGAGAGAACATCTGCAAGCAACCACAAACTCACGCCCA
This sequence comes from Oligoflexales bacterium, assembly GCA_045106415.1. Classification (GTDB taxonomy): domain Bacteria; phylum Bdellovibrionota_B; class Oligoflexia; order Oligoflexales; family Bog-1112; genus JBGCEP01. The sequence goes on from JBGCEP010000027.1 coordinate 56,087, forward strand.
ACGTCACAGCAAAACCACCATCTAAAACAGCAAATAAACCTGCATCAAGAACAACAGATTTCATTTGTGCATTCCGATAATCTTCTGCTCGTTCACGATACCAAGTAGACACCGATGTTGCCGCAGCTAAAACCTTAACCGCAACGACTCCATATAAAGCTTCTTGTGCAAAAGCATGCATCACAGCTATTTTTTTACGCGCCAGAAGAGTCGTCTTTCTTAGCATTACACTAAAAAATCTTACAATAAAACCAAAACATAAAACCCAAAAAAGAGAGATAAACATCAACCTGTGATCTAACCACCATAGCCCTAAAAGGCAACCTAGTAGCTGTGTTAAGTCAACAATAGCATTCAATAAACCAGACCCTATAGACTCACTCAATTGGTCAAAATCACTTGTTGTTCTGGTCACCAAAGTCCCACTTTGAGTGCGGTCATGATACGACAGACGTAACTTCAATAGATGTTGCATCATCTTTTTTCTAAGATCTCGAATCACGCAAAAAACAACTTTACCACTTGCCACAGAACGGATCAGTTGGGAAAAAAAACGAATAAAAACCAAACCCAACATCAGCGATCCAACTTGCATCACAACATCAAGTTCACCAGCTAAAATTCCTTGATCAATCACATATTGCAATAATAGGGGTTGAATACTCACCACTACAGCACTTATTGGGACCATAGCCACCGTCAAAAAGATAAGCATCTTATAGTGACGCGCATCATTCCATAGCCTAGAAAACAGAATAAAATCACGTTTCATAAAGGTGATCTTTCATAAGACTATGATCATGCAGCCTATAAACAGTTTCACATTTTTTCAATACAGATTCCCTTGAAGAAACAATCAGCACACTGGCACCTGTTGCAAAAATATTATCCATAAGTACTTGGCTTGTTTTTTCATCAACCGCTGACATGACATCATCAAAAATAAACAACTCAGGCTTTCTTAAAAAAGCCCTTGCAAGAGCAAGTCGCTGCCTCTGCCCTCCAGATAGACGAACACCGTCTTCACCAATACGAGTATCCCAGCCGTTCTCAAACTCTTGGATATCTTCTAAAAATGAAGCTTTTTCAGCAGCCTTCAAACACTCAGTGTGCTCTGCTTTATAACCCCACAAAACATTTTCCCGTATCGTACCAGAAAACAAATGAGTCCCCTGCAGCACGTAGCCTATGCTCTTTCTAAGTTCACATGGTTCTAAGGATAAAACGTCTTGCCCTTTATAGAAAACTTTACCTACTGGAGGGTCATACAGTCTTGTCAAACAATGCAAAAGAGTTGTTTTCCCTGATCCGATTTCTCCATAAATACCAACACAGCTGTTCTTATTTACAGAAAAAGAAATATTTTCAAAAACAGTATTCACACCCCACTTATGAGTTAAACCACATACTTCAAGAAGCGGTTCAATAGGGGCCTTTCGTCTACTTACAAGCTGTTTTTCTATAGGTGCATCATGAATAACATGTAACCTCTGCAAAGCCACTTGAAGACGTTGATAAATTCCAAATAAAATTCCCATAGCAGTCAGAGGAAACGCAAGCAATGCTATAAATTGATCAAAAGCAAGAATATCTCCTACCGTTAATCTCCCCTGCAACACGAGATATCCCCCATACCAAACGATCAAAACTTGCGCTAACTGTGCAAAAAGTGTCATGAGAGGATAAATAATACTGTTGAGCATGAGGTCTTTCATCTGTGCTTGGTATAGACGCTCTGTACTTGCACCATTTTGACTAAGAAAGCTCGCTTCCAATTGACATGACTGAATCACTTGCACATGTGAATACATTTCCGTCACACCATCTGAAATTTTCCCTAATGCTTCTTGTTTTTGTTTTGCAGCTACAAAAACAAATGGAATACCAAGACGCCCCACAACCAAAATACAAAAGACAGGAATTAAACAGACGGCTGCTAACTCAAAGCTCACCTGAAACATCTTATACAGCGCCTGACTCGCCAGTGCGCTCAAATTAAAGAACTGCAAGACTCCAAATGCTAAAAACACTCGGACATGATTCACATCATTTGAAAGCCTAGACAGCAAATCGCCACGCGTATGAGATTCAAAAAATGAAAGCGGTAAATTCAAGAGCCTCGTAAACAAATTCGACCGCAAATCCGTCTCAACACAACGACCTGGCCAAAAAAAGAAAACTCTAGAAAAAAAACGAAAGACAACAAGGAGTAAACCTAACGCAACAATAGACTGAACTTCACAACTTTGAACCTGTGTGCATTGCTCTATTTGATTTACAATTTGGGAGATAGCTACAGGAATAGAAACAGCCAGCCAAGCTGTGAACAAAAGGGATCCGAAGCCTAGGACGTACCAATACCAGTACGGAAGCACAAAACTTCGGACCCATTTTTCCATGACATACCGCTTATGGAAGTGGTGTTAAAACCTTGAAAAAGACATCCAAGGTTTTTCTGATCAAACAGTTTGACCAGATGCTTTTGCAAAGCGAACTTTTTTATCATCCTCAACCCTGAAACCAAGACGAGTTGGCTTACCAGATTTAGGATCGGCGAACGCCACGTTGCTGATATGTATAGACATAACTTTGTCTACGATTCCACCAGTTTGGCCACCAGTTGGTTTTTGGTGACGCTTGCGAACGTTTACACCACCAACGAAAACTCTTGATTTTTCAAAATCAACGCGATCAACGGTTCCGCTTTCGCCTTTGCAACTACCTGCAACAACCACGACCTTATCACCCTTACGGATGCGCGTTTTTTGAATAGCGTCTGACATTGACTGCTCCTACGCGTCTTCTTATAGACTACAAAATCTTGCCATCCATCGACAAGATAGGTGGCATTTGTACACGACAGAATCAGCTAAGTCAAGATAGATAATCGGGCTATCTACTACGATGAGAGATTGGGACAAGATTCCTTATTAAAAACGATAAGATAACAACACCCACATACTCACATCACATAAATCACATACCTGAGCACTTTATTCACAAAACAGACTCAGTAAAATCAACCCCACCAACGGTAAGCAACTTTTGAGCCTGATCATCATTGAACACGCTAAAATTTAAAGCACAGAGTTTAGTGACGTTTTAAGACAAAGAAACCTCATGAACCCTACTTTATAGGTTCTTACCATCATGAGCTCTTACCTCAAAATCTTTCCATTCAAAGTCTTCTAAGCATCTGACGTTAATGCCCATTAGCTTATTTCCTTCTTTGTCCTCCCCACACGCGAAAGTCTCTATCCCACATTTTTGACAAAACTTGTGCGTTAATTTTTTTTGACCGAATTGATATTCCGACATTCTTACCTTTTCTTTTTCAAAATGCACAGATGAAGCTGGTATAAAAATCCACAATGAACCAAGTTTATGGCAAATCGTACAGTTGCATTCTAAAAGAGATGTGATTTCTGTCTCAAACTGAAACGCAACTTCACCACAATGACATCGACCTTTAAAAAGAGACATAAAAACAAACTCCTTACAAAATAAAACCAAAAATGTCTAAATCAACAAATAGTTACAGACACCAAATCAAGCTTCAACGGATTCACTCTCATCACTTTTTTTGATATGATAAAACCATCATTTTTAAACCAAGGTATGCCATATGTTAAAAAAAATTTTGTCATTATTATTTATTTTTGTAGGTCTACCTTGGAATCTTTACTCACAAGGCCTATTCAATCTCAATCGTCATAACGACCGTGATGTTCAGCCCTCTGAGGTTGTTCATTGGTCACCTGATAATATTACAATGATATCGCAAAACACTGGTGAACTGCGAGTCCGCCTACAAACAGATCATGATTTCACTTTATACCAAGACCAGCTAAAATTTAAATCAGCAGACGGTTTTCCTATAACCCCTAAATCTCACCCTGTACCGAAGAAAGTCCTCGATCCAATATCTGGAGAATATAAAAATGTCTACGACGATGGTGACTTTGTATTAGAGGTCAAAATACCAGACCACACAAACAGTTTTCCTCTTGCAATACGCTATATTAGCTGCACTTCAAAGATTTGCTTGTTCCCATACACAGAAAACCTGGATATTCCAGTGATAAGGGAACACAAAAGAGCACAAACTCAAAGCACATCACCACTAAAAAGCTACTCTTTAGAACAAGGCCTCTTACAAAAATTTGAAGCTTCACAAAAAAACTTCACCATTCTCCTTCTCATCGCGTTATTAGGTGGCTTATTAACGAATCTTACTCCTTGCGTTTATCCTATGATCCCCATAACGATTCGCCTTCTTTCAACACAAACGCGAAAACCTTTATTAGGGTCTTGTGCTTACGCTTTGGGAATCATGACAACATACACAGCTCTTGGTTCTATTGCCGCAGCCACTGGATCCCTGTTTGGATCCTTTATGGCAAACCCTTGGGTCAACATCTTTTTATCGGCTCTCATGTGCCTTCTAGCTTTTACAATGCTTGGCCTTTTCAACTTCAACGCTTTTCAGAACTTTGGGAATAAGGTTGGGCAAGGAAAAAAGGGGATACAAGCCGCATTTTTTATGGGAATCGGAGCTGGATTTATTGCTTCACCATGCACCGGCCCTATTTTAGGTGTTTTGCTAGGATATGCCGCAACACAAAACAACATCATGGAATCAACAGCTCTCTTAATTACCTATAGTTTTGGATTTGCAATTCCTTACGTCGCCCTAGGTAGCTTTGCTGGAAAAATGACCCGCATGCAAGTTTCTGCTTCTGTGTTTTCAATTGTCAAGATTCTTTTCTCAGGGACTATGTTTGCTTTAAGCTTTTATTACCTACGCATTCCTTTGTATCAAGAATTGTCTCTTCTTGCGCCTTACTGGGCACACATTTGTCTCATTTCAGGATGCTTTGCAGCAAGCATCATCCTTGTGATCATTAAATCAAACAAATCATCATTCCTTATGAGCTTAGCAGCTCTTTCATTAGGACTGAGTTTGTTCAGTATGACCCGACTCTCTTTTTCAAAAAACCATAATAATCTTTGGCTAAAAAATGAAAAAATTGCCCTTGAAACTGCAAAAAATGAAAACAGGCCATTACTGATCGATATGTGGGCAGAGTGGTGTGAATCTTGCAAAAAAATGGATGCAACTACTTTTTCTTCTGAAGAAGTCATCAATTATTTTCAGAAACATCACTGGGTCCTGTTAAAACTAGATCTAACACAAGACACTCCAGAAACTCAAAGTATTCAAAAGCGCTATCAATTAGCTGGGCTTCCAACTCTTATTTTTCACTTCCCTAATGGACAAAAAGAATCTAAAGCAGGTTATTTATCAGATAAAGATCTTCTAGAGTATCTAAAGGAGATCAAATGAGGCGATATATTCTATATGTTGGATCTGAGGAACAATTGCAGCTCACACGTGCAAGTTTATCACGGCTCGGAGCTCATCCTCACCAAGACTCTGAAGTCAAAAATGATGGCTTTCAACTCAAACATAAACAGCTCCCTAATTTAGAACTCATCATTCACCTCCACAACGAAAACTCAAGTATTTCAGCTCATCTTCAAAAAAATCCAATTGATCTCATGATTTATGATGAGCGCAAAGGTTTCGAAGCCATTCAAGCACTTCATAAAATACGTGATGACATACTCAACTTATCTCGATTATGGGGACCTGATTTTCAACTGCCCATGGGCCGCATTTTAGCCATATTAGAAGACACTCCAGACTCTGCACATCGATCTTTTGTATTAGGCCGAGATCACGTCAGAGATGTTATCGCCGGGCCTAAAAGCATGACCCCTATTCTTTTATGGATAGCTCGTATTTTCCAAAATGACTTAAAGCCAGAGGAAAACAAAGTTGGTTTAGCGCTAAGTGGCGGTGGTGTGGAAGGGTTTCTTTTTCAAGTCGGCTGTTTATACGCACTCTCACAATCATTAAAAGAAAGGTCTATTACCCATCAAATTGACTTTTCATCAGGGATGAGCGCAGGGTCCATTCTTACAACACTGCTTGGTGCGGGATTACCAATAGAAGAAGTCGTTAAATCTATTCGAGGCCAGCCTTCTCTACTTCCACCCTTACGGGGAAAAGATCTTTATGATATCGCTGGAAAAAATATTGCAAAACATGTTTTTAAAAATACCTTCGGCCGTCAATCACTTCAATTATCACAGTGGCCAAACAAAGCATTTCAATCAATACCAACAGGATTATTTGAAGGAAATGTTATACGAAAATATATCCAACAAACGCTACAAAAACTCGGCTGTGAAGACAGCTTTCACCTTCTTAAGAACCCCTGTTTTGTTGGAGCTACAGATCACGATACATTTGAACATACTGTTTTTGGCTTAGACCCTTGGATGGACGTTCCTGTTTCTGAAGCGGTCAGAGCATCTTGTGCGATCCCTCCTTTTTTCACTCCTGTCTCTCTTGGTGGTCGATTTTTCATTGATGGACAAATCACAAAAACATGTAATTTAGAGTTACTTGTCCGCCAAGGGTGTCGACTTATTCTTATCGTTGATCCTGTTCAACCATACACACATATTGAAGCAGGAACGACCGAACGCCAAGGAGGCGGCTTCTCTCTTATTCAAACAATAAAAACCCTCATCTATACCCGTTTTCAACAAACTCTTATTCACCTTACAGAGCGTTACCCTGATGTTGACTTTGTTGTTTTTCAGCCTTGGGAAGAGTGCGCAGAACTTATGTCTGGATCTCCAATGAAGTATCGTTTGCAGCAAAAACTTGTCGACTTCGCATACCAAGGTACACTCCGAAGGTTACGCGAAAGACATCATGTTTATCATGAAAAATTTTCAAAATACTCATTTTCCCTCATTGATCAACAATCTCTTCTTGAAACAGAGCGAAAAGGTATCCTTTTATGAAGCATCACATCACAAAAGAAGATATTAAACTTTTTCAATACTGGCGTTCTTCTTGCTCATGGCGTGTTCGATGGGCTTTACGTTTAAAAGAAATCCCTCACGAAATTAATTCCGTGAACCTAAAAAATGGTGAACAAGAACAAAAAAAATGGTTAGAAAAACACCCTGGAGGGCTACTCCCTCAGCTTCACTACAAAGATAAAATTTTAAGTCAATCTCTTTCTATTCTTGAGTGGCTAGAAGAAACGCACCCTACTCCATCCTTACTTCCAAGAGACTCTCTAGAAAAACAAAAAGTAAGAGAACTTTGCCATATTATTGCTTGTGATACTCAACCTCTACAAAATCTCCGAGTTTTAAAAAAATCACACGATCAAAAAAAACATGCTTATACATGGATACATAAAGGTCTTACAGTATTCGAATATTCACGGGATAAAAAAGATTATTTTTGTTATGGAAATCAAATAACAATGGCAGATCTTTGCTTTGTGCCACAGTGGTATAATGCCCTAAGATTCGATATAAAAAAAGAAGATTTCCCATTATTGCACGACATTTATATCCGTTGTTTAAAAACAGAACCATGCTTTTTATCTTCACCTCAAGAACAACCCGACGCTATGAGTTCATGATCTTATCAAAAACGCTTCGAATATCTTGTATACTAACCGGCTTTGTTAAAAAATCATCCATCCCTGACTCAAAGCACTTCTGCTTGTTTTCATCAAGAGCATGTGCGGTTAAAGCAATAATTTGAGATTGGCAGCCTTGTTCTCTTAATTTTTGAGTTGCTTCATACCCATCCATTATTGGCATAAAACAATCCATAAAGATAACGTCGGCCTGGTTGCTGTTATAAATAGAAATAGCCTCTTCACCGTTCGCCGCAGTTAAAGCCTCAATATGCAAAGATTTAAGTATTTTAACCATAATTTTCCGATTAACCATCTCATCATCCACCACAATAACTTTATTCATAGGGGTTCCTTTCAACTCAGAAGAACTACGACTTCTACGAATATCATTCATGCTCTGATTTATAATGTCAGACAATAGTATTTGAGAATGAAAATTCTGAATACAAATTTTTTCTATATCGATAGCATCATTAGGATCATGATTTTCATGACATAATACAAAAAGATCTTGCTTACTCTGATCTATGTTTTTTAATTCCGTACACCTTGTCTTTAAGCCTAAAGACTGAAGTTGTTTTTCCATAATACTTAACGCTGAATCTTTCATTCTATATTTCACCTGAATAGAGTCAATATCAAATGAATCCTCAAAATCTTCAAATAAAAAACTAGGTTGAACTGTAAACCAGAAAAGAGAACCTTTTCCTCGACGAGAGCTCATTCCACATTTCCCACCTAAAAGTTCTGCTGTTTTTTTACATCTAATCAAACCCAGACCTGTTCCTCGAAAAGATTCTTTATCATGCTTTATTTGTGAGAATGGATGGAAAAGTTTTTTCTGATTTTCACTAGAAATCCCACACCCGGTATCTTCAACCCCTATATAAAGTTGCTTTGCTTGATTCATATTGACTTCAACCGTAATAAAACCTGATTCTGTGAACTTAGATGCATTACACAATAAATGATGAATATTTTGCTGTACTTTATTACGATCTATCATCACTGTTTTAGGTACTTTTTTATTCACAATATCTGCACATATAATTTTAGAATCTATGGTTCTAGAAAAATTCATAACCACATTTCTAATAAAATCTCGAATCAAAACTTGTTCTTCATTCACTTTCACTTCATTTGATTCAATTCTAGAGATTTCAGAAATATTATTCATAATATGTAAAATTCTTTCTGCACCTCCTTGAATCGTTGCTAGCATTTTCCTCTGCTCACAATTTTCAACTCTATCCTCTAATAAACTTGACATACCCGTAATTGCATTTAACGGTGTTCTAATTTCATGACTAAATTGAGCTAAAAACTCGCTCCTTTTTTTCTCTGATGCTTTAATTTCCTTCAACACAGAAGCTCTTTCTATAGCAAAAGAAATCACCTTATTTAAAAAATAACTACTATCTAATTCAGATTTTAAGACAAAATCTTGAGCTCCTTCACGGATAGAAATAACCGATAAATGAGATTTACTTTCATCACTTAATACGATTATTGGAATGTTTGAGAACTCTCGAAAAATAAGGTTAAAGCATTCTAAACCTTGATTTTTTTCTGTATCTAAATCGCACAAAATGACATCAATATCTTTATAGTCCAGCATAGTCAAAGCATCTCTAACCTTATCTACTTGATAAAGCCTGAAAAGGTCACATAATAAAGATTGCTCAATATTTTTTATACTGCGCGCTTGATCGCTGAGCAATAATACATGAGTGCTTTTCTTATTCGCCACAACAAACCCCTCATCGACGCCATTCAGATTGCAACTGAACCTTTGTTTCTTTAAATACATTCTGTACGTTAAATTCTATTTTATTAGCTTCTCCACTTTCTGCTCCTTGATTTTCAATATCTGCAAAAATACACTGCAGATCAACAGCTCCAATATTTGCGCAAAGACCCTTGAGGCGATGAGCATAATATTGGATTTTTCGTTCATCATTCGCAGAAATAGATTGATATAACTCTTGAAAAAGAGGGGGGCTTGTATCTAAAAAAATATCAATAACTTCATTTAAAAACGAATTTTCTCCATCGTCTTCATCATTAAGTAAAGATAAATTATTAAGTACATTATCATCTAAAACATTTTTCATTATCCAACCCCTTCTTCTATTGACAAATAAAGGCCCTTGTTCCTTTGACTATTTAAGACAACTCGACTTCCAGAATCCGCAAGAATTCTTCTCAATGAGCTCACTTGCCTATCTAAATTATTATCTGTAACATGGTTAATCCCCCATAACTTTTTTCTCAAAAAATCCCTATCAACAAGCATGCCTTTTGCTTGCATTAAAGCTTCCAGTAAATTTACTGACATTGGTGACAGTGGTTGAGATTGAGATTGAGAAAAAATAGTCCGACGAGAAACATCCAACGTAATATCAAAGAGCTTCACAAGATTTTTTTTCTTTTTTTCTTCTAGTTCTTTTGCTCTAATTTGAAAACGCGTTCTTATCTCTAAAGGGTTTAAAGGTTTCTTTAAAAAATCATCAGCCCCAAGGCCCAAAGAGTGACTTAAAATTTCAACATCATCACTAGCCGTCATGACTAAAAGAGGAACATATGGCCACCTCTTTCTTAAATCTGGTATAACATCATACCCTTTCGTGTTACCTGATAAGTGAACATCAATAAAACATCCGAGTGGTTGTAGCATACTTGATTTTTTACAAAGACCTTCTAGAGAGGAAAATGGCAATGAAGTCACTTGAGTTGATTTTTGTATAATTTTATAGACAAGTGGATCATCATCTAAAGTTATAGTGTATATTTTTTCCATCATCTTAGGCCCTAACACATCAAGAAATTAAAGGATTTTTCGTTAAGTATTTTGAAAGGTTTCCTTTATAATGAGCTGTGTGTTTTTGAACCTCCCAAACCACAGCTTGATAACCAATCGACTTAGGAAGAAATTTTCTCACACAACTTGGTAGTGCTCTTTTTTTATCTAAATCTGACTCGCTTACAATAATGACAGGGAGCTGAAAATCTAGAGCATCAATATAATCTGCAATTTCAATACCGTTGACACAACTCACACCTAAATTGATATCAATAATAGCCCCATCATATTTTCCTATAGCTCCTACAGATCCAAGATCTTCTAAAGACTGAAACCAATCAAGACTCAACCCTTCTTGCTTTGCAACTCTGTCAATAATTGTTGAATAAACAGGATCATCATCGACTAATAAAATTCTTTTCGGTTTTATCTCACTCGTCACATCTAAGCTCTTATCTTCCATGATCACCTCCTAAAAAATCACAGCGACCTAATGCTGATCTGAAACTTTTTTATCAATTTTTTCATGAATTTTAGATATATCAAAAGCTTCAAAAACCGCCTCCAAAACAGCGTACGGCCCTAGATCTTTATGTACAAACTCTCTAATCATAGTTGGCCATTGTTTTGTTTCTTTTTGTTCAGATTGACTCACTAAAATGACAGGGATATCGATATTTGATAATGACTCGAGGTAGTGAGCCATTTCAAACCCCGTTACAGAACCCAAATCATAGTCAATCACAGCAACATCAAAATCTTGATCTTTTGGAAATTCTTCTACTGTTGAAATATAAGTTAAAAAAACAGAGTTCTGTGATGCAACTCGCTGCATAATGCGTCCATAAACCGGATCATCATCAACAAGTAAGACATGCGGAGCCTCTTTGAGACGACAGGCCAAATTAAGCTCTTCACGATCACTACTGGATCGGTCACGATAAAAGCTTAAACTCTTCTCTTCCCTCACAGGCTCTGACCCTGCGCCAATAAGACTTGCGTAGAAAGATGAACCTTTCATATAAAGACCTCCTTGAGATACTGAAAACCAGCTGAAGTCACCGCGACCCAGCAGGCCTTTGATGTTTCGACAATTAAAGATATAAAGTTTAGCTAATACAGTGATTTATAAAACAGGACGAAACGTAACAACTATGATAAGTTCTTCAAAAGAAACAAGAAAAAATAAAATAAAAAAATAAACCTGAACATATTTTCAGGTTCTTTAGGAAACAAAAAAAAATTCCATGACTCAATATTGGTAGAAATTCATCATTCTTCTAAAAAAATTCCTCTTCTCCAATGCGCATGACCTCAGATAAGACGATAAAAAATGCAAAAAGATTTCTCAAAAAAAATCCCTGAACAGAAAATGCTTAGACTGTTCTCCACTTATAAATAAAATTTACGACAGAAAATACGTCATGAACTCTCTAGCTAAGCATACTCACTCATATGCGATTATTGTAATAAATATGAGAAGATAAATAAAAAGGATTCAATTTTAAAACACGATGTTTTTAAAATAATTAATTAATTTTTTTACTGACTTTCTGGTAAATTTTGTTTAGTTTTTTTCTTAGGTTTCCCGATTACTCCGTTCGGAAAAAGTTTATTTAAAGCATTAAATGCTGCAATTTTATAACCTTCTGCTAATGTTGGGTAATTGTAAACCATATTCACCATATCTTGCGCCACGCCATCTTTAAGCATAAATGCTAAGCCAATATGGATAAGATTACAGGCATCAGCCCCAACAATGTGAATCCCCAGCAAACGGCAAGTTTCTTCTTCAACAAGTATTTTTAAAAGGCCATGAGAATCACCTCTGATATACCCTCTTGCAATTTCACCGTAAGTTGCCCGACCCACAACATACGAAATGCCTGCTTGTTTCGCTTCACTTTCCGTCATACCGACCATGGAAAGTTCAGGTATTGTGTAAACACCAACAGGAAAAAGTTTAGGAAAAGTGTCGAGTTTCACACCGAAAGCATGACAAGCCATATGCCTTCCTTGTTGAAAAGACGTCGCAGCTAAGGCTGGCGGACCAATGGCATCACCAGCGGCGTAAATATTAGGAATTTTTGTTTGAAAAGCGTCATTCACTTCAATTGCACCACGATTATTCACATCAATTCCAACTTTTTCAAGCCCTAGCCTCTGACTACAAGACACTCGACCCGCTGCAAAAAACAAAACCTCTGAAGACAATATTTGGTCACCCACGTGGACAATAACCCTAGGGCCTTCAGTATCGACTTTATCCATTGCATGACCAAGAACAAATTCAATTCCTAATGATTCCATTGTTTTTTGAAGCTCACCCCCAACCTCAACATCCAGATATTGTAAAATTCTCGAGCGTGAATCAATAATAGTTACTTTGGTTCCAGCAGCAGCAAAAATACATGCATACTCACAACCAACAACTCCTGCACCATAAATCAAAAGCTCTTTAGGGACGGTTTCAAGATGTAAAATTTCATCAGAATCAACAACTCGCCAGCCATCAAAGGGAATGTCCTCTGGTCGCCTTGGCCTCGACCCTGTAGCTATAAGAGTATATTTCGCTTCAATGACATAAGGTTCTTCTTTCGATGGGATCACTCGAACACTATGCTGACTTTCAATTAATCCATAACCTTGGAGGATATCAATATTATTATTCTGTAAATGCTTATGAAGTAATGATTCTTCTTGGGAAGCAACTTTTGCAGCTCGCCCGAGAAGCTTCGTTGCATTCAAATCCTCAACAATTCTTTGAACCCAAACCTCACCAACATGGCCACGGATGCTATGAATTGTCGCAAGAGATTCACGTATGGTTTTTGAAGGCAGAGTTCCTGTATGAACCCAACATCCACCTATTTTTCCTGGCATTTTTTCAATGACACAAGACTTTTTACCAAGCTTTGCTGCTTGCACAGCAGCATAAATCCCAGCTGGTCCACTGCCTATAACAACAAGGTCATAACTTTTGTTTTGCATACAGCCTCCCTTCTTTAGTCATCGACGCAATGAAGGCTTCTCTTAAATTTATGAACAAAAACTGTGCTAGAATGATAAACACACCAACGCAGAGCTAATGCCTATGAGACTTAGTCACATCTTCCAAAAAGGGCGGTCTCAAACTCCGCCACCTAAAACATACCGCCCTGGCCACCCTCTTTCCCACCGGAGAGAAGCATGGCTCGCCGGCCTTCCTGCACATGTTGAGCTCAACCACTCAGTTCACGCCCCAACGATTATTGCTATCGGTGGAGGAAAAGGTGGTGTTGGGAAAAGCATCTTAAGCTCAAATCTTGCTGCTCGTCTTGGGCAAGCCGGACACAAAGTTTTACTCACAGACCTTGATATTGGCGGTGCTAACCTGCACACATATTTCGGCATTCCTATGCCTCAGAAAACTCTTGCTGATTATATTTTAATGGGCCAAGGCTCTTTATGGGATACCGTCATTCCAACAAACACCCCCAATGTACACCTTGCTCCTGGAGGGCGAGATGAATCTTGGTCTGACGCTTCAGATTTTGGGGCTGGGGCTTTCTTAGGTTTCTGGGACTCTATACTCAACGCAAAAGAAGAAAAAAACTTCGATTTCATTATCATTGACCTTGGAGCTGGAACTCAAAAACACACAATCGATTTTTTTACAGCTGCACATCTCGGTATTGTTACAGTTTTACCAGAGCCAACTTCGATAGAAAATGCCTACTCTTTCTTAAAAGCCACACTCTGGAGACTCATTGAAAATGCAGGTATTCGCATGCATTCATGCGCTGTTGCCGATGAGCTCAAAGATCTTCTCTTTTCTCCAAACCCTAAAAATCTCAGTTCAAGTGTTGAACGCCTTAAATCACAAGCTCACAAACACCCAGAGCTCATCAAACATATCTTCACAAGCTTAGAAGGTCGCAACATTGGGTTTATCGTAAATCAAATACGCACACAGCGAGATATTGACATAGGCAGATCCATGGAGACAGTCTGCCATACTTACTTTGGTTTTCAAACGACAGCTCTTGGATATTTAAACTATGACGACGCTGCCTGGAAATCCTTACGCAACCGCCGGTTACTAGTCACAGACTTCCCACATGCTATTCTTGCAAGGCGTATCACAGAAGTTTCTGGAAAAGTTCTCTCAACCCTAGGCTATTAATATAAAGGGTATTCATGTCAAACGTAGAAAAAGATTATTACTCCACTCTTGAAGTCGACATCAACGCAACTTTCGATGATATTCAAAAATCTTACCTCAAACTAAAAAACACTTACGTCAGCAGCAACCAAGCCTTATATAGCTTGATGTCACCAGAAAGCATTCAAAGTATCGTTGAGCAGATCGATCAGGCCTATGAAGTTCTCAGCAACCCGGCAAGTCGCTCCAAATACCATGAAACCTTATCGCTTGACGAAGAAAACACACTCGAGCCTCAAGAAATTTGTGAGCAGCACAACACCCTAGATGAAAAGAGTCTCTCTGGCCCTCATGACATCATCGACTGGCTTCCAGACCCTATGAACGACACCATGAACCTCACAACCTTAAACTCTGAAGATCTCAAAGAGAATAGCAATCATGGCGTTCACAGCGAGAACTTTTCAACATCTATTTCATTCCCAAGAGAGCTCTTAGCTGTTTCAGAGCAGGCACAAGAAAAAAGCTCAGATATTCAGCGCATTCTTTCAGGTGAAGACCTCGCAGACGGCCGCACCTACCAAATGATTAGAGAGCAGCTTCTCATTTCGAAACAAGAAATCTTCGAGAAAACTCAAATATCAAACTATTACATCAAATGCCTGGAAGAAAATGACTTTGACCTTCTTCCTCAAACAGTGTACCTAAAAGGGTTCTTAAAGGGTTACCTCAGTTATATTGGTATTCCTGATATTCAGACAACCGTTCATGCTTATCTATCGAGATTTCAAATTTGGTGGGACAACAAAAACGCTCTTGGTTCATAGAAACATACTCGGGACCCCCAGAACGCTGTGATCAATGGTTAACAAAACACACTGGTCATCGACGAAGTTTTGTTCAGCGGTGGTTTCTTTCCCCCGGCGTATATGTCAATCAAAAACGCGTAAAAGCATCACATAAGCTTCAAGGTGGTTCTCAAGTTGAAATTTTCACTCAACCCAAGCTAGAAGAAACAGCTCTTCACCTTGAACCCATTCCAATGGGTCTTGATATTCTATTTGAAGACGAGCACCTTATTGTAGTCAACAAACCTTCTGGGTTATCTGTACACCCAGGAGCAGGTGCTCCAGTTCCCACACTTTTGCACGGGCTTCTTGCTCATGGGCTTCAAGGTGGAGATAGTAGCCGCCCAGGTATCGTCCACCGTCTTGACAAAGACACAACTGGAGCCATTGTTGCTGCTAAAAATGTAGACGCTCACGCCAAACTTTCCATACAGTTTGCTGAAAAGACAAACCAAAGACAATACCTCGCATTACTCGATGGAACTCTCCCCACTGATCATATTTGCGTCGAAAACCACCTTTATAGAGACCCAAAAAATCGCCTAAAATTTTGCTGCGCTCCTGAAACAGATAAAGGCAAATGGTCTTCTTCATTTTTCCAAGTGAAGAAAACATATGCACATACGCTCAGTCTTGTTGAAGTCACTTTAAAAACAGGCAGAACTCACCAAATCCGTGTACACAGCGAACACCTAAAAGCACCCATCATCGGAGACCCTTTATATGGTCAAAGTAGAGATTATCCTCACAGTCTCCCCCAAAACCTCCGTGCACTTTTAAAACCAAACCGTCAAATGCTGCATGCTCGCACTCTCGGCTTTCAACATCCCGCAACTGGCGAGACCTTAATCTTTCACGCCGATCTCCCAAAAGACTTCAAACATCTCCTTGATCGACTTAAGCCTTTTCAGTCTGATACTGAATAAGGTATGAATAGAGGACATGTATCTAAAAATTAGAATTCATAGGCGAGTTATGCTGAAGTCTCCAGAAACCTCTACACACTCAAACAAAATTATTTTTGGTCTTTTTCTTATTTTTAACCACACAGCATCGTTCGTATGCGCTGAAAGCAGCATAAAAAAATCAGAATCCACCCAATACGAAGAATCCTTTCTTTTTATAAATATCGACAAATCCCAACGCAGTGCAACCATTCAAACTCTTCCTTCTCCTGAAAATCCAAGTCACCAAGCAACACTGCATTCATTTACAGTATCGTTTGGCAAGTCCCAAGGAGACAAACAAAAAGAAGGTGATAATAAGACCCCTGAGGGATTATATTTTGCCCGCCCTCATATTTCAGGAAAAAATCTCCTCCAATCTAAATACGGGCCCCAAGCCATTCCTCTCAACTTTCCAAATCCTATTGATAAATTTCAGAAAAAAACAGGACACGGAATCTGGTTACACGGAGCTGGTGATGATCGAAGAATGGATAAAATTTTTGTCACAGAAGGGTGTGTCGCTTTCTACAATAAAGACATGATAGAAGTTAGCCAATTTATCAAACCATACCAGACCCTTGTCAGCATCAGCAAAACAGCCTCCACTGTAAACACCCAAAAAAGCATTGCCGCATTACATCAAAAAACCCTCTCTTGGCTGCATGCGTGGCGCACCCGAGATCTTGAGTCTTACTTTTCTTTTTATCACCCTGATTTCAATGGAAAAGGAAAAAATCTAAAAAAATACAAAGTTTACAAGTCTCGTGTTTTCAGATCTTACAAAAAAATAGCATTAAATATTGAAGATTTACATATCATTACACATGAAAAATACGCTATGAGTATTATGAACCAAGACTTTCGTGGTGACCAACGCTTTACATCTGAAGGCCGAAAAGTTTTATACTGGCTGAAGACCAATGGAGTATGGCAGATTATCAGAGAGTCTTTTAATCATCGACGGTTTATACCCACTCGGTTAGAAACGTCGATATAACCCATCGTTCCAGAGTTGATAAACACAAGAAGGAGAACCTAGTGACAGTTCAAAAAAAGTGGATCAGCCTTATAGTGCTAGGACTCACGTCCTTTGCTTATGGAAAAACTCTCTACCGCCACAACGGCGATAGTGTCACCCTTGAAAGCCTCAACCCATCTCTGCAACAAGCTTACTATGAAGCAGAAAAAGCACACTATGACGCTTTAAGTGAAATCGCAGAGCGAGATGCATATGACCGCTACCTCAAAGACCTCTCTAAAAAGAAAAACAAAACAGTTGAGCAGGTAGAAACAGAACTTTTCGCAGCATCAGCAAGTGATGCTGATGCTAAGGCATGGTTTGATGAAAACAAACACCGCCTAGGTGGGCGCGATTTTGATAAAATCAAAGGTGAAATCAAAACTTTTTTATCCTACCGCTTAAAAGAAGACGGTAGACATAAAATCATTGAAGATTTAAAAGAAAAAAAACAATTCTCAATGGCTTTAACAGCACCACAAAGACCTACTTTTAAAATCACAACAGATGGTTTTCCAAGCCGTGGCCCAGCAAACGCAAAGGTCAAAATTGTCGAGTTCGCTGACTACCAGTGCCCACATTGCCAAAGAGCCGCTGAAGCTGTCAAAGACACTCTTAAAAAATTCCCTAAAAATGTTAGTATGACTTTCTTGGACTACCCCATCAATCACTCTGGAATTTCTCGCCTTGTCGCTGAAGGTGCTGCATGTGCTCAACCTCAAGGAAAGTTCTGGGAATACCATGAGGAAGCTTTTGATAGCCAAAAAACCCTCTCAAAAGACTCACCTCTTGAAATTGCAAAAAAAGTGTCATTAGATGAGAAAAAATGGCAGCAATGCATGGATAGCGGTGAGGGTCGAAAAGTTGTCGAAGCTGGAGAAAAAGAAGCCGAACGCCTAGGCATCAGCGGAACTCCTACCATTTACATTAACGGTATTAAAATCGCAGGCTATGATCCCAAAGTGCTAGAAGAAGAGATCAGCAAAGCTTTAAAGTAAAAATTTTCTCCACACCACCTTTATAGCCTCCGGCCACAGCTGCCTGGAGGCTTTTTTATATGCCTTAGGCAAAAACGTTCTATCAGCCTTTTCCTTATCGACCGATAAGAATGACGTGGAACTCGAAAGGCATAGAATGAGACTTCGACGTTATAACAGCATAGCTATATGGCTCTTCTTAATTGCTATTTCTTCCAGCCGTTTGTTTGGTGCTGGAACAAAGCAAGAAGATCAGCAAATTCGACAAGAAAGTATTGCTGAAATCACAAAAACAGTCACACCACTCCTACGAAAGTATTGTAGCGATGCATGCCAACTCATTCGAGTCGATGTTGCAATCGACCACGCTCTACAAGAATCAAACGAACTTGGATTTGAAGGAGAGCAATCTCCTGAGAGTCTAGCTTATGTTGAGAAGGTTACTGTTTCCATTCAGGTAGACAGTAGAGTCACAAATTCTAACAGAGAAAGACTCGGAAAAATTCTCAATCATCACATAGAAAGCACAGGCCTACCAGCTGAAGTCAGCTGGGTTCAAATCGAACTTCCGCAAATTGGAGAATCTGCCGAGCTTGCTCAGAAACTCATCAATAAACTCCGCGCTCGAATCTCACGCTCAGTAGAAAACGTCATACAAAGCTACTGCCCTGAACAGTGCCTCTTATCAAATGTTGATGTTGATGGCCACCTTATTTCGCCAGACGAGGCCTCTGGCTTGAACCCCAGGGAAGTGATTCGCTCATCCTCAGGAAGAGGGTTTCTAAAAATTGACAGATCCAATGTTCTTATTACTATGGATAGGACACTCGGTGGAGCTGGGCGAGAACGGATTTTAAACCTCATACAAGCTCGGACTCGATTTGTAAGCAATCTAGAAGTTGATACAAACATAACAGACTTTCCAGAGTCTCACACTGCTCGTCAAGAACGTATCAACTCAGAAGCTGATGACCCTTATGGGCTGGAAAAACTTCGACGAGTTCTTACTTTATTCAGAGACCTTGCGGGCACGCGAGAAATTATTTCTTCTGCTAGCCATGAAAGTGAAACTGAATCCTGGATGGCTTGGCTGGGACTTCTCAGCGCAATAGCCTTAATTGGCGGCATTACCTACCAGCTCAACAATGCGAAACGTGACGCTGCTGCGCTACTTGCTGAACCACAGACTGGGAAAAGCGAAACAGAAAACTCAGAAGTCGGTGATGAAATCCGCAAAGAGCTCAACCTAAGAATAAGAAACCAAGAAGTTCGAAAAGAACTCATAGATCTTTTCACCGAAGCCCCACGAGTTGCAAAAGAAACTTTTTCAAGGCTTCTGCAAGAAGATGGGGTGGAAGAGACTGCAAAATATGTCCACATCTTTGGAAAAATGGTCATTATGGACCTCTTGAACGATCCGAACCTACAAAGAGATCTTTATGAATTAACCGAGTATTATCACAAATCCGATTTCGTTTTTACACTTGAAGAAGAGTGGAAGCTCTTGTCCTCGTTAAAAACACGAGTCACAGCTAGTGAAATACGTGTTCTCGCAAAAAACACAATGGATCAATTTGAATTTTTAAATCGATTAGATGCAAGTCAAATTTACAACCTTGTCGCGGATGAAAAACCGCAAGTCCAAGGTATCGTACTCACACAAGTCGACCATAAACAACGCCGAACCGTATTCGACATGTTTAAAGGTGATGAAAAAGTTGCTCTTATGAAAGAGCTCTGTCGAGCAGATGCGATCCCTAAAGAATACCTTCAGAATGTCGCAAAAGCTCTTGGCCGAAAAGTCTTATCCAAACCAGAATTCGACACACAAAACTTAAGATCGAGTGACGTCTTACTAGATCTACTTGAAAAAGCATCTTTAAAAGAACAACGAGCCCTGATGACCAATCTCACTGAAACAAATCCTGATGCCGCACGAGCGATCAAATTAAAACTTGTTACCATCGAGATGTTACCTTTCTTAAAAGATGGACATCTCCTTGAGGTCATTATGGGCCTTGAACGTGAAGATCTCTTAACCTTCCTCAAAGGCGCAGATGAGCACATTCTGGAGCTTCTTCTCTCACACGTACCGCAAGAACTTGCTGACAGCTGGCTAGAAGACTTAGAAAGCATTGCTTCTGTCGACGACAGTAAATACCGCCTCGTCGAAATGATGGTCCTTGGGCGAGTCAGAAACCTCGCATCAAATGGCGCATTTAACTTGCTTGATATTAATGAGATGCTGTTCGCCGAAGCAAATGATAATTCAAATCAAGGCCCTTCACAACAGGGCCCTGATGATATGAATCTCGGCTTGAGTCCTATGAACCTTATTGCCTAAGGCTCACGTCACTTTTTCGAGTTCCTTCCACAGCAATATGTGAAGGAACTTTTTGATTTTCAGTCATCTCTGTTGTATTCACATGAGACATCGCTTCTTGCAGCTGAAAATTCACAAGAGAGCGCGGCGCCCAAAAAACTTGCGATAGCTCTTGCGCCAAGTCTCTCCTAGGATTGACATCAACAAGAGACTGCATCAATTGCGGCATAGGTACCAATAAAGCTGCTGTAAAGAGCATTTTTTCATACTCCAACATCTCACGGTCCAATTCACCCAATTCAGGAAATTGTGAGCGCTCCGCTTCAAATACAATTCGAGCTAAATCTCGAACCATGCTCATACGAGCATGAGCCCTGATATCTCCTTTACGGACCTGCAAAGTGTAGTGCCCCGGTTTGGTTCTTAAAACTCTCGTCAAACGATCAAAAATATCGGCCGTTTGCGTTTGAATAAAAGAAAAATAACGGAACACTTCAGGCAAGTACAAAGGCGGCGTCTGCGCTTCAGCTCTGCCTAAAAGATCATGCACAAAATTCAAAACTCTCGTCCGAGTCGGCTGTAGCTGTGAATCCACACACTCCAGAACTTTCTTTCGAATCTGTTTTTGCGCACTCAACTCTGTGTACTCATACCACGCTTCATCTAAAGTGATATGCCCCACTGCCAAGTCATGAATCAAGCCAATATCTGTGACAAGCCCATGAGCTAATTTTTCGAGAGCGAAAATAGAACGGACATTCTTTTCCCCTCGTTTCCAGTGACTACAGTCTGAGGGCGAAAAACCTAAAATCTGCCCTACTTCTTGATCATGAACTTTGCGATCAGATCTCAAGACGAGAACCTTATGGCAAAACTTAAACAACTGCATAGAACTAGGGAACTTAACCGAACCCGTACGCCTCATGATCCCTCCAGAAGTGGATGAAGCAACTGCTCAACAAATACTCTAAAAATGAGAACTTACCGATCACTATAACGACCGAGACGGTATGGGTCAAGTCCGAGGGGTGACATTTCTAACTCTTATAACTCACTGTCTTTTTATAATAATTTTCTAAATCACTAAATACGAGATGGAAGGTAAGGCTTTCTAAAGTCTACCGACGCTTCAACAGTAACTTAGAAAGAGGGGTTCCAACCGTTGTATAAAAAACAAGATAATAAAAAAAATAGCTCCCTCCCCCTAAAAAAATAATATGGCCCCATGAAGACAAGTCCCATAAAAAGGCTATTTTATCTTTTATGACATGATGGTCAAAACCAGTAAAAACCCCGACCAAAAGGGTGCAAGCCCACGCTAAAAAACCTAGAAAAGCTATGAAAAAAGTATCAGTAAATAGCAAAGACAGTACATAAAAAAATCTCATTTTTTTATGTACATCTGGATCTTCATCACGAATTTTTGATTTTTTTTTGTGTAACGTTATATCTTTATCTTGCCGGCCTACAGGCTCTTCTAAAAGCTCTGGAAGTTGAAGTGATGGCTTCTGTACAGTCTGACATTGTGCAGATTTTGAGATTAAAGCAGCTCGCCCTAAACCCACGCCGGGGGACAAGGCCTTTAAGTCTTTGAGCTGCAAGGTATCCGCTCTTTGTAAGCATGATTTTTTCAAAAGACTGTTCATACATTCGATTATACTACGAAATCATCATAGAGTCCGTGTCGAATTCTTCAGCACTCAACTCTTGTGTCGAACGATACAGTTCTTGCTGCCTTTGGCGTGTACGCTTTTGGTCTTCTTTTGTGGGTCTTTCTTCAACACGATACGAAGAAACAACTCCCTCGATTGCTTTCATCGCAGCGTCGAAGCACTCATCTGAAAGCTTATGCAAATCTCGTCGAAGCATTAATATTTGGGCGTTTCGAACAGATAAACGTCCCATTTCAACCCGTGTTTGCTCCACCCGATCAAAATACCAACTCAACTCATGGATGGTCGCTTTATTTTCAAAATTCGCGTACATGAAAGCTCCTTAATGATCCCTTCGGAACATGTCTTTGAGTTTCAATAGATATTTTTTTCTTGTTAAGTTCTGTAAAAAAGGAAACTGTACATCTCAATTTTTTCAATTTTCTAGACTTGTTGTACAAAAGAGGCTATGTCAGAGTCCAGGCGTTCTTTTTCAAGGACTTTAATCTTCAGACCAACTTAGGAAAGAATATGCGAACTCTTTTCGTCCGAAACTCCCTCAGTGGCAAACGAGAACAAATCGTACCCATTCAACCTGGACATATTGGACTCTACGCCTGCGGCGTAACCGTCTATGACGATTGCCACATTGGGCATGCCATGCAAGCGATTTTCTTCGATGTGATGCGCCATTATCTTGAGTTCGCAGGCTATAAAGTCACCTATGTACGTAACTATACTGATGTCGATGATAAAATCATCCAACGCGCTCAAGAACGTAACATGTCGCCAAAAGATCTCGCTGAAACCATGATCAAGTCCAGCGAAAACGACATGCTTGCATTAGGGGTTACTCCTCCAACCCACGCACCAAAAGTCTCTGAAAGCATTAACGACATTATTGAGCTCATTGAGACGCTCATTCAAAAAGACGCAGCTTATTCTGTTCAGGGTGACGTATATTACAGGGTTCGTTCTAAAAAAGACTACGGAAAACTCTCGAACCGTCACATTGATGATTTGCGGTCTGGAGCTAGAATTGCTCAAGGCGACATTAAAGAAGACCCTTTAGACTTTGCATTATGGAAAGCTGACACAACAAAAGACGCGAGCTGGAAAAGTCCTTGGGGCCAAGGACGGCCAGGGTGGCACATTGAGTGCTCAGCAATGTCTCATAAAATTCTTGGCCCACAGTTTGATCTACACGGTGGTGGGCGAGACCTTATTTTTCCACATCATGAAAATGAAATCGCGCAATCAGAATCTGCGCATGGTTGCCAGTACGCTAAATACTGGCTTCATTCTGGGCTTTTAACCATCCAGCATCAAAAAATGTCTAAAAGCCTTGGGAACTCAATCACAATTCAAAAATTCCTAGAACAATGGCCCGCTGAAGTTCTAAGAATTGCTTATCTTCATAATCACTACGCTTCTAATGTTGACCTGAGTAATGAAGTCTTTTCAAGATGCTTACGAAAACTCATTTACGCATATGAAACTCTTTGTCGCCTTCACGTATCTCTTAAAGACACCCCTAAGTCAGAAGGGTTGGCTGACACCGAAGAAGAGTTTCACAAATGCATGAGCGATGACTTTAATACACCTGTCGCCATGAGCATTGTGAACCAATCTCTAAAATTAATAAATCGTTTACTCGCTAAAAAACCAACTCCAGAAAATATCAAAATTCTCAGCCAGCACGCACACACCTTAAAAAGTATAGGCCAAGTTCTTGGGCTTTTCCAAGCCGAGCCACAAAGCTTTTTAAAAACCTTAAGAGCAAGGCTACTCTCTGAAATCGGCCTCCAAGAGGCTGAAATTCAAAATAAAATTTCAGAAAGAAATCAAGCGCGATCTGATAAAAATTGGGCTGAAAGCGATCGTATTCGCGATGAACTTCTTAAACACGGAATCCTTATCTGTGACCACCAAACAGGCACAACCTGGAGTGTCCAACCAGAAGAATAAAACTAGATGAGTCATAAAAAAAGCCAGATGTTAAATCTGGATTTTTTTATGACTCATCTAAATCGTTAAATTTAATAGTGTATAGAAACCACTTCAAATTCTCGAAGACCTTTCGGTGCTTTAAACTCAATAGGATCACCAATCATTCGACCCAACAGCGCTTTTGCAAGTGGAGAACTAATAGAAAGTAAGTTTCTTTCAATATCAGCCTCTAAATCACCAACAATACGATACTCTTTCTCTTCTCCTGAATCGACATCTTCTAACTTGACGTAAGCCCCAAAACGCACTTTATCGCTATTGTGCTCACCGTCAGAGTTTTCAATAACTTGCGCACGTGCAAGTTTATCTTCAAGCTCTGCAATGCGTGCCTCAATAAGCCCTTGGCGCTCACGAGCAGCATGATACTCAGCGTTTTCTTTTAAATCGCCATGTGAACGCGCTTCAGCAATAGACTCAATAACAGATGGACGATCTTCAACTTTTAACCGTTTCAACTCGACAGTCAAAACATTATGACCCTCGCGAGTTAACGGGACAGATTCAACACTCATTTTTTAAACCTCTTCAACTTTACAGCGCCCCTTAAAAACTATGAGTCGCAGAAAAAGCAAATGTTGAAGAAACAGCTTCAATATCTTGAATCACTGAATCTCCAAGTTTCTGTGCCTTTCCGCTTCCTTGTTGGAACACTACACCAGCACCAATTTGACTATTCGGTTGCACCCACGATGCAAAAAGAGAGGCACCGCTATAATCAACATGATCATTTTGACCTGCATATTGCTCACTCACTTCCGGTCTCGCATCATTATTTGTAAAGATACCGACTCGTACCGGAACCGCTGGCACCACATAGTACTCCATACCTGCCGCTGCATTCAAGACCTGATTTCGTTCGTAGTAATAACGATCCTTAGCAGCACCCCCATCTTGAACAGCAGCAAAGACTCCTTCTTTCTCTCCTTTAGACGCTGTTGTGAGAATAACATCTGTCGTCACAAGCAACCTTGTGGAACCAAACCATGCCACACCAGCTCTTAATTCATCTGGATATTTCGACCCTAAAGGATTGCTAGACTCTGATTCAATAAGGGTTCTTTGAATACCAGCTGTACTCTTCGTAGGTATCATTCCACCATTTGCTTCTTCAACAGACGTATTATCAGCGGAAACTAGCTGGAGATTAAGGCCCTCTGTCGCCACATCATACAGTTGACTGACATAGGCTCCTCCGATTTTTGCAGTCAAACCGAGGGCAACATCTCCAAAAACATACTGAGCACCAAAAACAGGTTGGATTGCCATAGCACTTAAGGATTCTCGTACATTCAAAGCGCGACGCGTGTAATTATTTGTACATGATTCTGACTGGCTCACATCCTGATAAACCTGTGTCAACTCATCAATCCCATAATAGTTCAACCCAAAACCTAAAGAGAAATTATTCGAAATTCTATAACCAGCTCCAGCCGCATACAATGAGGTTGTCGCTTTTTGGTTCACAACTCGATGATACCGGTGAAGAAGGTTTGAACCACTTGTACCATCATCACAGGTTCTTGAGCTCAACACCTGAGCCTCATTCTCTTTAATCAGATCGTTCTGCTCTTTTTGCTCCCCATCAAGAGTCATAATCCCAAAAGCAAACACAAGACCTTTTTCAATATGATCCAACTTATTCAACCCTCCAAAGAAAGACGGCAGGCTCCCTCCGCTTTCTTCGACAAAGTCTTTACCTGCAATTGTGCCCTTATATGTGACTGTTCTGCTGTAGAGTGCGTTAGCAGAACCTGAAATATCGTTTGAAAGTGCAAAAGCCAAGCCTGCTGGGTTATAAAAAACACCAGAGGCATCATCAGAAACACCAACAAACGCGCCTCCTAGGCCAATCGCTCTATCTCCAATCAAAACATTTGAATAGTGGTATTGATCAGCCAGGGCCTGAACAGGAACACTCAATAACAGCATCAATAAAACATGGTGCATAGCTCTTCTCCGTATGGTTGTTTGAAATTATATTTTTGTGTTCTTTCTAGATTGAGGAAGAACTTTATAAAACTGTTGATATCTTTCTTTACCAATCGCACCCACCATTTGATGAGCTTTCATGCTTCGCAGTAGTTTTACAATTTTACGTTGTCGATTGATCACTGTGGGATGAGTTTTCTCAAGAGTTTTAAGTTTCGTATGTTTTTTACCTTGCTCTAAGCGCTGTAAAAAATGCAACATTCCTTTTGGCTCATAACCCGCTCGAATAGCATACTTGACCCCTAGCTGATCGGCCTCATACTCTAATTTTTGATCAAGCCCTTTTTCCAGAATAACTGACATACCCGCAGAGGCTGCTTGAAGTAAGCTAAGACCTGTTCCAGAGGAGCCTGAAAGATATCGAGCGAGCTTATCACCTGTTGCTGACTTTTCAGCATCAGGACGTTTGCGAACACGCATCGAGTATGGCTTTCCTTTTTCATTTTTCTTTCTGCTATCTAATTCTTTTGCTTGATCTGTTCTTTCCTTTTCATCCATTGACCGCAAAGTATCAAACATATGACGACGGCCAACATGGGCAACCTCATGCCCCAGAATCGCTGCTAATTCAGCTTCTGTTTTAATCTTTTTCAACGCTCCAAGAGTAATTAAAATATACCCTCCTGGGCATGCAAAAGCGTTCACAGCTTCCGTATCCAAAATAGCAAACATATAGCGACGCTCAGGAGCATCACTGTAAGTGCCTATGTAGTTTCCTACTTTATTTAAGTATTCAACTGTCGAACGATCACCATAAGTTCCATAATACGTAAGGAGACGGCCAGCCATATTACGACCAATTTCAACCTCTGCTTGATATTCTTCTACTTTTTTCTGCAACGCTTTCTTTTGGCTAGAAAGTTTCACTTCAGAAGCACATCCTGCTCCCAAAGTTGCTACCAAAGCAGCAATGCAAAAAATATAAAGATCGTTTTTTTTGAACCGAAACCGCATGCAAGCCTCATTCATCTCAAATAGCTATATAGAGATATTGTATTGCGTGGCTTTCAAAGGGTGTGAGGCAAAAAGTAGTCACTTTTAATCGCTGAACTTATTAAATCCAAAACAAATGCACTGTCAAAAATAACCTTCGCCACCGCACACTAGGTTTTCACAAAAAAACCAGTAACCTCAATTGTTACTGGTTTTTTAAAAATCGTTTATTTATTGGATAATGCCGTCACTTAGCTCTTTTCTCAAGTTCTGCAAAAACCATATTTTCATGTTTTTTTATGTCCTTACGAGAAAGAACGACATCTTCCATATTATAAACATGTCTGAGATTCGGCTTAACATTTCCAGCAAATGCTGTTTCCTCACTCTCATCCAAACCTCTCACACCCATCACAGCAGATCTTTGTCGATTGTTACCAGCATCATTTTCATCACGGCCTTGTTTCACAGCCTCACGAATCGCCCCAGCAAGACCATCCTCTTCTTTAGAGACCTTATGCGTCACTTTCGTGATAGATATATAAGCAATTGCACCCTTCACTTTAACTTGCCAATACATCCCCTCTCTTTCAACACTATCTAAAGTGTCGCCCTTTTTAAGGGTCTGTACCACAGGCGATTTTTTGCTTGGCTTTGAATACACCAAAGCTTTTTTCTTCTTAACTACAACAGTACCGGCATACAACGGACTGACCATCCAAAACGCTAAAAAGCTTAAAGTTATCAAATTTTTCATAATAAGCCTCCTTCAGACTTCATAAGCCACTTCGACCTCACACAGCAAAGCCTTGAGCCTTATGTCTTCACACCTAAAAAACAGCATGAATTCAAAGAGTTCTTCATTGAGTATCATGAATGATTCAAAGGTGAGAATATAGAGACTCAGAAGAACCTCAAATTCCATGAGGCCTTCTAAAAAGAAAAAACATATGAATTTCAATTAAGTAGGGGGCATAAGCCGAACAAAGGTTTTTTTCCCTTTTCGAACAACCACACCTCGCTCGGTAAGATTCACCTGGCTATTTGGGTCGGTTTGCTTTTCACCATCAAGGTGTATCCCTCCTTGTTGAACAAGCCTTCGCCCTTCCCCTTTTGATGGGACCAACTTGGCTTCAACAAGAAGGTCCAGCAAAACACCTGACGTCACTGAAACAGTAAACTCAGGAGCACTCTCCCCATCTTTTTTGCTAAAAAGCTCACGTGCTTTCTTAGCCAGGTCACTAGCAATCTCAGCACCATGAACAAAACTAGTGACAGCTTCCGCCAAAGATTCTTTTGCTTTGTTAAGAGTTGCGCCACCCTCTTTTGTAAGGTCTTCAACAGTCTCCAGTGAGAGATCTGTTAACCATAACAAACACTTCCGCACAACCTCATCTTCAACATTTCGCCAGTACTGGTAAAAATCCCATGGAGATGTAAGCTCTGGGTCCAGCCAAACAGTTCCTTTTTCTGTTTTTCCCATTTTGCGGCCATCAG
The DNA here is from genome assembly GCA_045106415.1 of Oligoflexales bacterium. GTDB lineage: Bacteria > Bdellovibrionota_B > Oligoflexia > Oligoflexales > Bog-1112 > JBGCEP01. The sequence continues at coordinate 84,748 of JBGCEP010000027.1, forward strand.
AGGTTGTTAAGAGAGGCACAGTCAATACAAAGCTCTGTTTTTGATCCATTCTCCTTATAAGATCAACACCTGCCAGCATATTGCTCCATTGGTCATCGCCACCCATTTGGACTGTAAGATCATACTGGCGGTTCAACTCGCGAAAGTCATACGCCTGCAAAAGCATATATCCCATTTCAAAAAACGTCAGCCCACTTCCGAGACGAGCTTTAAAAGCTTCAGCTGCTAACATTTTGGAGACTGGAAAGTGGCTCCCAACTTCTCTCATAAATTCTAAAAAGTTGAGTCCTGACAACCACTCAGAATTATTTACAAATTGACCTTGCCCTTCCCCTAGCTGCAGCACACGAAGAAACTGTGCCGTTTGGCATGCGATATGCTCCTGCACCTTGGCATCGTCTAACAACTGTCGCATTTCAGTTTTCCCTGAAGGATCACCAATACGCCCTGTACCACCACCTAGAAGGACAACAACTTTATGTCCGCTTTGCTTCCATCGTTTCAGAGCCATCAAAGGCAACAAATGCCCAGCAGTTAAACTCGGTGCTGTGGGGTCAAAGCCAATATAAGCACTACGAGGTTGTTCCTTCATATGCTTTTGAAGTTCTTCTCGATGACTTATTTGAGCCACCATTTCTCTTGCTTCCATTAACTCAATAAAATCAGTCATGCCTACCTCGTATACTTGCGTTCACACGAGGCTGCTACATACCATATTTAAGAAGCAAACGCTGCAATCTATACTTCATCGGAGAAATTCATGCCTCTTCTCACCGAGCTCCCTAAGCCTGTCCTCTTTATAGGAGCTGCTCATTCAGGGAAATCCATTTCCGCTATGGACACTATGAAAAAAACACAAGGAGCTGATATTATAGGAACTTGTGACCCCGCAGACCCTTTCTTCACAGAAAAAATCACCAATCTAAAAAAATTTCGTCCCTCGACTTGGTCGAGTCACGACTCTGCCACAAACCTTCTTCAACAACTTTCTCAATGCCAGCATTCACAAATCCTCATTGACTCAGCATCTCAATGGTTAGCTCACATCGCACTTTCAAGTACAAAAGAACACTATGAAGCCATTGATCAAGAGATAAAAGAGCACGGCCTTCAACTCGCACAAACCATCGTTGACATGTCCGACGCAAAAAACATAACAATAACAACAGCTGAAGCTGGCTACGATTTTTCACCACAGAACCCTGTTTCTCGAATATTGAGAAATAGAATTTGCGAACTCAATAAAGAACTTGCACGAATTTCACGTTCCGTTGTCCACGTAGTTGCAGGTATCCCCCATGTCATTAAAAAATGATTCGGCAAAACATTCACCTCCAGAGAGGTGGCACACAACCGATAGGTCTACCGTATGGATAGAACAAAGAGCTTCCAATGTTAGCCAAGGTATTTCAAAACTTATGCACCGCCTTCTTTCTCGTTGGTTGCACCTATTCCAATGCTCCAAAAATACAAGTTTCAGTCGACAACCTCCGAGAAAAAAAACAAATTCAACGCGTTCTTGTGCTCCGCAACCCATTTCTACCTGAACACATTACCCATGAGCAACTTGTCGATCACGCCGACAGGACTTGGCCAGAAAGAAATGTCAAAAATTCTCTACAGATTGAAATCTTATCTGAAATTCACATGAGTCAATTTGCACAAATTATGCCATTAGAATGGTATCGAGAATTAAAAAACAACCCTTCTGAATGGGAGGATTCTCAACAAGAACAATATCAATCAATACATACACCAGATCCTTTACTACTCAAAAGACAGCACAAAACTCAAGGAAACGCACAGATTCAAGATCCAAGAATTCTGGTCCAAGGTGTAAAAAATGAACATGAAATACTTTATCATTTAAACTCTTCCTTTGAAGAAAAAAACTCTGAAAAGATATTTCAAATTTTCGATCAAGAAAAAAAATTTTTTGCAAATATCGCTCGTTTAAATACATGGATGTTTCAAAAACTCGATGTGGATTATTTAGTTCTTATTGATATTAACGGTGACGAAAAAGACTACAATGCAGGCAAAAAAGTTTTATTTCGAGTGACTGTCATCGATTCAACGACAGGGTGGATCCGGGCTTCATTGACTTTACCTATACGCCAAGGGACACTTGAAATGCCGTTTCCTTCACGACTTGCTCTTGTTTCAACTAGAGCCTTTGACGAACTTCGCGACTTCGAGGATTTGATAGAACTTCCAGAGATAACCTCAGCTGAACCCTAAGCCTTCAAGCGATAATTAACAAAAATGACATAATTCTAATCCTACAATATTACAAAATGCACTATCTTTGATTCCTAAAAACAAACTTTAGGACAAATTTTTAGTAAAACCAATATCTCTATTTTTAAACAGGCTTCAGCCAAAGACTTGCTCATTCTTGACGATTTGAGTTAGAAGAGTTTATGGTGTTTTTACAAAATCTGAGGCTGTTATGAAACGATTCTTGACTCTTGTATGGATTTTATTTTCAACTTCTTTATTCGCAAAATCCAAACAAGAAAAATACAAACTTGAACAAATCAACACTCTCATTCAACCACTCCCTCATCATCAAATTTTTTACCATTGGACTCGGCCAAACAAAGCAAAACGACTTGTTTCGCTTGGCTATCTTTCAATCCCTCGCTTTCAGGTCACTATGCACGTTGGAACGAAGCTTGATAATTTAACACTCCACGCTGGTCGAGGGATGTATATCTCTGAGCGTTACGACAATTGTTCAAAATATGGGGACACCCTCATCGAAGTTCATGCAGTAGCTGGCACGCCTTACCTAGATCTCACACACCCTCAAACAAAAAAAAATATGCAAAGACTAAACATCAAACGCCGTGATGTCTTTACGCTAAACCCAAATGCACTCATTCGTTTTGACGAGACTCATCAATGGTGGGTCATAAAAACACGTGAAGGAATTTCTTTTGCAAATTTCCATGAACCTGATGTTTTTCGGCTTTTACGAAGTTATCGAAAATTCGTAAAAAAAGGAGACACCCCCGAAAATTACTCTCAAATACTTCCCATTTTAAGAAGAAACGTTGTCACCCAACGTGAGGGAATTCGAAAACTCACAGAACAAGAAGCTCAACCCTCTCTTCAACCTTCACCGCCCCAGAGCCTTTACCTTTGGCGAGCAGACGCTAGTTGTGGCTGGTATACAAAAAACTATCATCTCGTACAAGATGACATCTCTGATGATTTTTGCCGAGATCAACGCCAACCGACATACTCATGGCACAAGGGCAATTGTCGCGAAACCGTAAGAGGTTATCCTCAAATCATAATTAAAGAAAGCGTAGACTCAAGACATTGCCCGATAAGATTTAGGCATAAAGGACGTTGCGCAAAACTTCGTGGAAATGAAATTCGTTATATCAAAGAATCTTATTGCCAAAATGCAGGTCTCTAAAAAAAGGCACAATTATGAAATACTTTTTTTCACTACTCACTTCCATCATTGCTCATAATTCATTCTCCTGCCCAGAAGTTTTTGAAAAATGGCCATTGGAGTGTGAGATTCACGACCGCTACCAAGCCGTAAAAGAAAACTTTGACCACGAGTTTGATTTAGACGTTAGGTTTCTCACTGAATATAGAACAATTCGCCTCATTCCAAGAGCTCTTATAAGCCAAGTGAAACCGACCTCCGTCCAAAATCCATGGGATTATTATCAAGATCCTCTCTCTTGGCAGTATTGGGAAAAAGGTTCACATTTTATGGAGTCACTCGCGACAGAATTGTCGAATTCAAATCAAAACTTCAAACTGATGCATCTTCAACACCTTCATAAAAAGCTCATTGATAAAAAAAGAATAATCATGGGAAAGAGCCGATACATCCCAGGAGCCAAGCCAGGAAAACTTCGCGCTTGGCACAGTATTTTCCCTAGTGTCATCGCTTTTGCACGAGATCAATTTGATAGCCCACTATCACCAAAACAATACGCATATCTCAATAACTATGATATCAAAGATCAAAATGACCGATCTGTTCTTCGTTTACGCTCAGGACTCAGCACTCAAGAAGGACAACTCGCTGTTCTCTATTATTTAGAAGCTCATCGCATAGAAGGTGTGCTCCGTCATAAAATTAAAGAATTTAATAAATCATGGCGTGCTTTAAAAGCCAACGATACGACACAAAATATTTCACCCATTGAACTCGCAGCGACTTTTCAAAAAACTCTTATTTCTATACATCCATTCCATGAGGGGAACGGCCGCGTCACACGTTTAGTTGAAGATACAATCTTGACCTCTTTCGGGCTCCCTTATGTACCAAGCGGTGACCTCACTGATGATTTACTCGATCCTATCGAACAATACGCAGCAAAAACACGTACAGCTCTCCTTAATCTCGTCCAATCCTTAGAAAACTGCCTTAAGCATCACCGAAGATCAAAACTTACACAACAACCCGTCCCACCCATGTGTAGAACACTTTATCACTCGAATCCTTTTGATACAGCTCAGGAACAAAAAGAAAGGCGCCTTATGCGCCTACGTGTCTTAAAAGCTCTACCTAAAGATCAAGAACATCCTCTTGGGACCACGGGCCAGAAAAAAGAGTCTTGGAAAAATTTTATAATCAAAAAATGGAAATCACAGCCTTCTTTCTCAATTTTAAAAAGTTAAAAACAGAGGAAGAGGGCCACAATAAAACTAGCGATTTGCAATCACAAGTCTGCAAGCTCCAAATAAAAAAGAAACCTGCTCAACACTCTGAAAACCTGCCTCTCGAAGTTTCAATTCAAGAGCATCCGCAGAATTAAAATCTTCTACACTTTTAGGCAAATAACGGTAAGCACTGCTATCACTCAGAGCACCACCAATACGCGGCAGAATTTGATGAAAATAAAACTGAAAGAAACGACTCAGCATCCCTGATTTTGGCAAGAAAAACTCTAATATCAATAAACGCCCACTTGATGTCAACACTCGGTGAAACTCACGAATTGCTTTTTTCTGATCAACCACATTACGCAAGCCAAACGATATAGTCACACAATCAAAGCTATGTGGTGCAAAAGCTAAGGCTTCTGCGCTCATCGTTTGTAAATCAGCAACAATATTATGTTTTTTCAGCTTCCGCTCACCGAGAGCTAACATTCCTTTTGAAATATCAACTCCTTGCAAATGCGACGTTTGATTCGATGCTGCAATCAAAACATCAGCAGTACCTGTTGCCACATCTAATAGTCGTGCATTTTTGGGAATGTTTCGTATAAGGTGACGACGCCATCGGCGATCTTGTCCAGCACTCAAAATTAAATTTAACATATCATAGCGAGGAGCAATTTTATCGAACATGCCCGCAATTACCTGCTCACTTTGAGGCTTTACCATGCGTGTACCCTTTCAAAAAATCATAGAAAACAGCATATGTAGGATATGCGGAAATAGACCTGTTTGAAAGAAGTGTTTTGCATTTCACTTATAAAAACTAACTTGCACCTTGATCAGTAACTTTTTCTAATTGTTTACGAATCAAATTTTGGCAAAAATCTGCAAGAACCACAGGATCCTCACCATGACAGATCAAAGACCCAAGACGATGGGCCATTAAACCTGAAATTTCATGAGGCTGAGTTCCTGCCATCACACAGTCTAATATCCATTCGTCAAGCTGATCAGCAAAATTTTTCATCCTAAGAACATCTTCAGCTTGTCGTCGATCTTGCGGAAACTGAATCACATCACCCATCACTTCACCTCCTGTCTTTGACACAGCCTTATCGGCTCTTTCAAGAAAAAGATAAAACTTAACAAATAGTGATTAATAACAGAGCCCTACATAAGGGAGTTTGGATTCAGTAAAGCGTCTCTCATCGCAGCTAAAAACTTAGCTCCACCCTCTCCATCCACTGCTCGATGATCAAACGTCACACCCATTTGACAAGTCGGGTGTATAACAATTTGATTATCCACAACTACAGGCTTCTGCGTAATCGTCCCAATACTCAAAATACCAACTTGCGGCTGATTCAATATAGGCTGTGAATGTAAGCTTCCAAACATACCCGGGTTTGTCACAGTAAAAGTCCCTCCTTGAGTTTCATGAGACTTGAGCCCACCGTCACGCGCTCTTTGCGCAAGGTCATTTAATGTCTGCGACATCTCTTCCAGGGTCAATTCATCTGCTTTTTGAATAACGGGAACCACAAGCCCTTGAGGTGTTGCAACCGCACATCCAAGGCGAATTTCATCGTAATATAAAATATCCGTGCCATCGACAGCCGCATTTAAGTCCTCTCGCTTTTTCAGCGCTACGGCTGCTGCTTTTAAAAACCAAGCCGTCCACGTCACTTTTATTGGAGATTTCGACCTTTGAATACGAACAGCTTCCAAATCCATCTCAAACGTTGTCGTGACATGAGGAGCAATTTTTTCAGAATGCACCATGTGCTCTGCTGTCAAACGGCGCACTCGGCTCATTTCCTCCCGGCGGATCTTGACACCATTTAAATACTCATCCCCATCAATACGATCTACTTTTAGCCGCTCGACTTCAGCACGATACAGCTGAGGCCCTCCTGAAGAAGAGTCTTGGAGGTGGAGAAGAATATCATCGCGCACAATACGCCCTTCTGGGCCACTACCAATGATATCGCTCAGTGCCACTCCCTCGTCTTTCGCCAATCGGCGAGCAAGAGGCGTTGCTCTAACAGGACCTGCATATGAACCAGGTATTCTTACAGACGATGCAATACGGCCGACATCACGGGAGGAAGGTTCTTTTTTATTCTTCCTCCCGGCACCAGTCGCAGGCTGAGAATGGTGAAGGTTGGAAGGTTGAGGAGGATGATCATCACTCATAACGTCAGCAATCCACGCCACTGCATCACCCACTTGAATCGTCTGTTCAGGATGGACGTATTGAGCAACAAGATACCCACCCTGGGTCGCTGATATCTCTGTATCAACTTTATCGGTCGAGACATCTAAGATAGCCTCTCCTTGCACAACTTTATCACCCACAGATTTTAACCAACGTGAAACCACTGCTTCTTGAACACCTTCTCCCATTGAAGGAAGGCGAGTTGCTTGCCCTTCTATTTCCATAGTTCTGCCCTCAGTTTTCACAGGTGAATAGCCCCCCCTAAACCAGCATGAGCGGCTTCTTGAATTGTTTCACTCAATGTAGGGTGCGGGTGAATAGCTTGCCCAATCTCTTCGAGTGTTGTTTCAAGCACTTTTCCTAAAACAAACTCAGAAATCATCTCCGTCGCTTTAGTCCCGACAATATGGACCCCCAAGAGCTCTCCATGTACAGGCTCTGAGAGTATTTTAATAAATCCTACAGTCGCTCCATCAATTTTCGCTTTTGCCATGGGTGCAAATGGAAATTGAGTCTTTTTGTACTCAACACCCAACTCTACAAGTTGTTTCTCAGTTCGTCCTACACTCGCGACCTCAGGATACGTATAAACAGCTGAAGGATTCGTATCGTAGTTGATACATTTCGGTTGATGCCCAGCCATAACTTCTACAGCATGCAAGGCCTCTGAAGAAGCTGTATGAGCCAATGCAGGCGTTGCAATGACATCACCAACAGCAAAAACTCCTGAGCAAGTTGTTCTATAACTTCGATCGACAGGAATAAATCCTCGCTCGGTATGTACACCTATCTTTTTTAAGTTCAATTCCTCAGTCACTGGTTCCCGCCCTATGGAAACCAAAACCTTATTGTATTGTGAGGTTTCCCCATCTTTTAATTTCAATTCACAACCGGTGTCATGTTCTCTCACAGCTTCAACTTGAACACCTGTTTTAATTTGGACACCTTGTTTTTTAAGCTGCCGAACAAGCTCTTTCGCGCATTCTTCATCTTCACTAGGAATCACCTGTTCGCCCATCTCAAGAACATCAACAGCAGAGCCAAAGCGAGCGAAGATAGAAGCAAACTCTAAACCAACAACACCACCGCCAATCACAGCCATTTTTTCAGGCACATGATCTAAAGACAAAATAGAATCTGACGTTAAAATATGTTTTCCCGTCGATATTGCAAAGGGTAATTCTCGAACTTTTGAGCCTGTGGCAATTAAAGTCTTCTCAGCCTTTAAAGTCTCTTCCCCAACTTGGATTGTTTTTGAATCCAAGAAAGAAGCGGCACCTTCAAAGACATCGATTTTATTTTTCTTCATCAAAAAACGAAGGCCTTTTCGCTGTGCATCCACAACACCTTGTTTTTTATCCATAATTCTTTGCCAATCATACGCTGGAGTCCCAATATCAAAACCTTCTTTTTCAATATCTTTTAACTTGCTCCACACTCTCGCTGATTCAACCAATGCCTTCGTCGGAATGCACCCTACATTTAAGCACGTTCCCCCTAAATGAGCTCTTTTCTCGATTAAAGCGACTTTCATTCCACATTGTGCAGCTCGAATAGCCCCAACTTCTCCAGCAGGCCCAGCACCAATCACAACCAAATCATATATTTTCATCTTTATTCTCCAGCGAGTACAGCATGTGTGCATAAAGAGGTTACCATCGTCACGCTGATTTAAAAAAGAAAACAACCCTCATTTTCCACATCAGTCTCAAAAAAACCTATCAAAACAAAAACTTAAACAGACACTAGCTTTTGAGAAAGCTTTCTCAGAAAGATGAAATATAAACTCATGAGTCACTTTCTTGAGTTTTGTTTTCAAAGCTCCGATCCGTAGATGGAGATATAAAAGGAGAAAAAAAGTTGGCAGGTAAAAGCATCGTACTGCAAACCTCCCAAATGGTCTTTAAAGAAGGGGACCCATCAAACGGTATGTTCTTGGTACGCTCAGGGGAACTTGAAGTCTACCTTGAAAAGGATGGGAAAACGATCGTTCTAGCTTCAGTCGTAGCTGGTGGGATGATAGGAGAAATGGCTCTTTTCGATCAAAACCCTCGATCAGCATCTGTGCGAGCAACAACAACCTCTGAAGTCACTCATATTTCAAATGAAGACTTCTCAAAACTCATGAAACAAATTCCTAAGTGGTTTACATCCTTAATGGGGACTCTTTCAACAAGGCTCCGAGTCACAAACGATCGACTCAAAGCAGTTGAAAACGCTACAGCCAACCCTGCTGATAATAGCTCTAGCTCCACAAAAGAATTAAGTGAAGAAAAACAAGGGAATAGTCTACAACACGTTTTAAAGATGCTTTATATTTTTAACTTAATTATACATAAAGATGCTGTAAAGGAAGGGAAACACTGGCAGTTAGAACGACCAACTCTCAGTAAAAATATAGAATTGTTCTTTACTGATCAAATGAGAGAATTTAACAACATTATTTCAATACTAGAAGAGCACAATTTTTTACAACTCACGACAAATAGCTATAAAGTTGACATCATCGATATTGCCAACAAAGGCATCCTCAACCTCCTTATTGAATATATTTCCGATTTTCATAAAGCTGGGGGCGCAGCTCTGAGCTCTGACGGGATTTTGCTTTTAAAATGCTTAGTTTCATATAGTAAAAAAGCAGGGTATGAGACCTTCACCGCATCTCTCCAAGAGTTGGCACTTGAAGCTAAATCCATGGGGGTTGAAGACACCCCAGACTGGAAGAGTCAACTTCCTATATTTAAAATCATCCACCCAGAGCTCAAACTCACAAAGACATCAGATGGGAAACTTGGTATAAAAAGCACACCAAAAGCCATAGCAGAACTCATGAGTTACCACACAATCATGACAAAAACGCTCGAAGATCCAGAACCCAAAAATAACTCCTGAATTTTAAAGAAAAAAATGAAACTCATCAATTCCATTGACTCTCTGGATTGGTGTCGTTAGAATTCGCCCTCATCCGCATTGTGAGCGGACTTAACGACCATCTCAGCGGAGAGTAAAATGGAAGTCTCAGTTGAAGAACTCAACGAAGTTCAAAAGAAAATTCAAGTCAAATACCCTGAAAACACTGTTGGTGAATATTTTCAGAGTGCATACTCAAAGATTAGAGGACAAGCACGCATCAAAGGGTTTCGCCCAGGGAAAGCTCCTCTTTCTATGCTTCGCAACTCTCATGGTGATGCCGCTATTCAACTTGTCATGACCAAGATTCGCGAAGATATATCTACAATTGATTTTTATCAAAAACAAGATGTTGAGCCTTTCGGAACTCCAGCAATTTACATTGATAAAGACCCAAAAGAGGGTGAGGACTTTGAGTTTCACCTTATTGTTGACGTACCACCAACTTTCACACTGACAGATTGTGAAAACAAAGAAGTTGAGTGCCCTCAATATGATATTGATCTCGACGTTGAAGTCGACCAAGAGATCTCACGTAGAGCTCGCAACCAAGCCACACAAACACCAGTCGATGACAAAGAGCAAGGCGCTGAGAAAAATCACGCTGTAAGCCTCACTTGCCGTTTTTTAAATGACAAAGGTGACGTCATTAGCGAGCATGATGAGAAAAAACCCCTCGAAGCCATTCTAGACGAGCAGTCTCACTTAGACCCATGGATCGTTGATGGCATTCTGGGTATGAAAGTTGGTGAAAACAAGACTCTTGACCACGAATATGAAGGCCAAAAGATCCAGCTGGAACTCGGACTTTTAAAAGTTTCGACACTCAATACACCACCTATTGATGACGAACTGGCGAAAGATCTAGGTTTTGAAAACCTTAATGAAATGAAAAAAGACATCAAAGCTCGACTCGAAAAAGAACTCGAAAAAAGCAATGAGTCTCTCAAAAAAGAGTCTATTCGAGCTCATATTTTGAAAGAACACCCATTCCAAGTTCCTCCTTCACTGGTTGACAATATTATCGACCACCGACTTTTAAGAATGGGTTATCCAAAAGACCAGCTTCAAAATAAAGAAATCCGTGAGCAACAGCTTACCCCAGCTCAAGAAGAAGCGCGCTTTCACTTCCTTGTCGCAGAACTTGGAAAAAAGCATAATTTAACACCAACAGAAGAAGCTATCACCGAAGAGCTTACTCGCGCTGTTAAAGAAAACCCACAGCTTCAACAAGGCAACCAAACAGCTTTGATGCAAAACATTCAGTGGGATCTTCTCAGCAAAGCTATTTTTGACCACTTCGCTTCAACTCTTTCTTTCAAAATAGAAAAAATGGAACCAGAAGCTCCTTAAAACGCTAGAAAAATCTTAAGAAGAGCCTCATTTTTTGTTGAGGCTCTTCTTTATGCACCGCCACTTCCAAAGCCCAGAAGACACTCTTTATGTATCAAAGCTAAAGACTCAATCTGCCACTTAGAATGATTCTAATAACTTTTTTGAAGGTCTTTTTTCTTATCATTAAAACTGCTTCCTAGAGCAGACAAAAATTCATAAGATAAAGAAGCCTTTCTGCTCATCTAAGCGCGGACATATCTGATACGAATTCTTTTTAAAGACCGCTGTTTCCTACCAAAAAACGCCAAAGTATAATAAATACAAACCTCACAGCCCCTACTTTAAAAATACTTTTAATTTTAAGCACTTAATCAACATCATCAGTGACGGGAATCATTAGATTTTTTTAACGCACTGCTGTCAGCCTTACTAAAGTTGCAAAAAACAACAAAACCTCAAAAACAACCTTGCAAACACGAGTCTAACTTAAGAAAAACAGCGATCCTTTTGTCTATGACAAAAAAAACTCTCACAAAGACAAGTGATTCAATCTTCTTCGAAAGATTCCGATAAGATCAACAGTTTCAGACTTGTACTTGATTCATATCTGACATATTGTCAAAGCGTGAGGCAATTTTGGGTTGCCAACCGCGTTCACCCTCCGAAATGAGGCCTGAAAATGTCACTTGTCCCTGTAGTTATTGAAAACACCAGTCGCGGCGAACGTTCCTGGGATATTTATTCACGGCTCCTTCGCGACCGTATTATTATGCTCGGAACCCCTGTCCGCGACGACATAGCAAATGTCATCGTAGCTCAGCTGTTGTATCTAGAGAGTGAAGACCCAGATAAGGATATTCACCTCTACATCAACTCTCCGGGCGGCTCCATTACCGCAGGTATGGCTATCTACGATGCCATGCAGCACATCCGTCCTGACGTGAGAACATATTGTATTGGGCAGTGCGCAAGCATGGGTGCTTGGTTACTCGCAGCTGGCGCTCCTGGCAAAAGATATGCACTCCCTAACTCAAGAGTCATGATTCACCAACCTTTAGGTGGCGCTACTGGTCAGGCAACGGATATTGATATTCAAGCTCAAGAAATTTTGAATATCAAAAAACGCATGTGTGAGCTTCTTGCAGAACATACAAATCGCGATCCTGCACAAATAGCAGAAGACACAGACCGTGATAATTTTATGTCTGCTCAGCAAGCCAAAGAATACGGTCTTGTTGATGAAGTTGTCAGCAAAACGCCACAGGCACCTAAAGATTAATTAGAGGAGCGCAACATGGCGACAAAAGATAGTGGCCTCAATTGTAACTTTTGCGGCAAAGGCCAAAGAGAAGTTCGCAAACTCATTGCCGGGCCCAATGTTTATATCTGCGATGAGTGCATCCAACTTTGTAATGACATCATTGCAGAAGAAGTTGATAAAGAAGAAGTTCTTGAGGGCCCACATAAAGTTCCTAACCCAAAAGACATCACCAAAGTCCTTGATGATTACATCATCGGTCAGTACAAAGCGAAAAAAACACTCGCCGTCGCTGTCCACAATCATTACAAGCGCATTGATGCCAAGTCGTCAAACCAAGATGGTGTCGAACTTTCAAAATCAAACATCCTTCTTATTGGCCCAACAGGTAGCGGAAAGACACTTCTCGCACAAACCATGGCCCGTATCCTGAATGTGCCATTCACAATATCTGATGCCACAAACTTAACCGAAGCTGGTTACGTCGGCGAGGATGTTGAAAACATTATTCTTAACCTCCTTCAAAGCGCTGACTACGACGTCGACACTGCACAGCGTGGGATTGCCTATATCGACGAAGTCGATAAAATCGCTCGTAAAGGAGAGAACACATCCATCACTCGAGATGTATCGGGTGAAGGTGTTCAACAAGCGCTTTTAAAAATTGTTGAAGGAACAATAGCAAACGTTCCCCCCAGAGGTGGACGTAAACACCCTCAGCAAGAGTTCTTGCAGGTGGACACTACGAATATCTTGTTTATTTGCGGGGGCGCTTTCGCCGGCCTTGAAAACATCATTACGCAGCGCATTGAAGTTGCCACAATGGGTTTTGGAGCTGACATTTCAAGCCACAAGGCTGAAAACAAAAAAGACCTTCTTCTCAAGGTTCAAACTGAAGACCTTATGAAGTTTGGACTTATTCCTGAGTTTATCGGTCGAGTCCCAGTCATTTGCGCTCTACAGGAGCTAGATGAAGAAGCCCTCATTCGCATTTTAACAACACCAAAAAATGCAATTGTGAAACAATTCAAAAAACTTTTTGAATTTGAAAACGTTGATCTCAAGTTTTCTGATGGAGCTCTCAGAGCCATCGTCAAAGAGGCTATTAATAGAAAAACCGGAGCTCGTGGCCTTAGGGCTATTCTAGAAGAAGCCATGCTAGACACTATGTATGAATTACCTAGTATGGAGGGCCTTGGCGAGGTCATTATCACTGAAGAAACCATCGACCTGGGCGCAGACCCTATTATGGTTTATCGCCAAAAAACAGAAGATACCCCTCCAGCAGAAGACGAAGACACTCCCCCAGCACCGACTGGAACCCTTGGCCCTAAGCCCCAGTAACATCCGTTTCCTGTCGACAAAGATCGCACTCGGCAGGAAACGCTACCCTCACTCTCTCGCCTCTATGGTTCCTTTAAGCTAGAATAAGTTAAAGTTAAAAATTTCGATGATTTCGGTGAAGGGGAGCTGCATGTCAGATACTCAACATTCCTCAGAGAGCACTCGAATTCCTCTTTTACCTTTGAGGGATATCCTGGTCTTTCCGTCGACTGTCGTACCACTATTTGTGGGTCGCGAAAAGTCTATACAAGCCTTAGAGCACGCGATGGGGTCCAACAAGGAAATCCTTCTTGTCGCCCAGCACAAAGCAAAGGTAAATGATCCTACAACTGATGAGATGTTTTCCATCGGTACTATTTCCACGATCCTTCAGCTATTACGCCTACCCGACGGCACAGTCAAAGTGCTTGTCGAAGGACAAAGACGAGCGAGAGTTGATGAGTTTTTGCAAACAGATGAGTTTTTCCTCGTATCAGCAACCCCACTTGCTGACGGCAATGAAGCGAGCCTTGAAAACGAAGCTCTCATAAGAACAGTTAAAGTTGCGTTTGACAACTACGTTCGCCTGAACAAACGAGTCCCTCCAGAGATGCTTCTTTCAATTTCTCAAATTGAAAACGAGTCCAAACTCGCAGACTCTTTGGTCTCACACCTCAGTAACTTAAAACTCAACGACAAACAAGAACTCTTAGAGCTCATAGACCCTCGTGCTCGTCTTGAAAAACTATATGAGTTTATCCAATCTGAAATTGAGATCATTCGCGTTGAGAAAAAAATCAGGGCTCGTGTTAAGCGGCAAATGGAAAAGACGCAAAAAGAATACTATCTCAACGAACAAATGGCCGCCATTCAAAAAGAACTTGGAGATCGAGACGATGGCCAAAACGACCTTCGTGAAATGGAGCTTCAACTTGAAAAAAGAAAACTCTCTGATGAGGCGCGAGAAAAACTCACAAAAGAAGTGAAAAAGCTCAAACAAATGTCACCTATGTCAGCAGAAGCAACCGTTGTTCGCAACTATGTCGAAACGGTTCTCTCTCTACCTTGGGGTGATTACACCGACGACAATCACAGCATTGCTCACGCAACTGAAGTGCTTGATCGAGACCACTATGGCCTCGAAAGGGTCAAAGATCGCATTTTAGAGTTTTTATCCGTTCGAGCTCTTTCACAGTCCATGAAAGGCCCAATTTTATGCCTAGCAGGACCTCCCGGTGTTGGGAAAACATCTCTCGCACGCAGTGTTGCAGAATCTCTAGGTCGAAAATTCGTTCGAGTCGCACTCGGTGGTGTGGCAGATCAATCTGAAATACGAGGCCACAGAAAAACATATATTGGTTCAATGCCAGGTAAAATCATCATGGCTCTCAAAAAAGCAGGTTCATCAAACCCTCTCATCCTTCTTGATGAAGTTGACAAAATGGGCCACGATCACCGCGGCGATCCATCAGCAGCTTTACTGGAAGTCTTGGATCAAGAGCAAAACCACAGCTTCAACGACCATTACCTTGATCTGGATTATGATTTGTCACGTTGCCTGTTTTTTGCAACAGCAAACTCTCTCGATACGATTCCTAGACCCCTTCTAGACCGCATGGAAGTTGTATCTCTACCTGGCTACACTGTTGAAGAAAAACTTCAAATCTCGCATCGCTACCTTATTCCAAAACAAATCAAGGAAAACGGTCTCGAAGGTCAAGATGTCAGCCTTGACAAAAAAGCAACAGCCAACCTCATTGAATACTACACCCGAGAAGCTGGGGTCCGAAGCCTAGAAAGAGAAATCGCTTCTTTAATGCGTAAGATAGCAAGAAGACATCTATCCAAAGCAGGAATAGAACCAGATCCCACAGGTCTAGAAATCCAAGAAAAGGTCAACCCAAAAACACTCGTAAAATACCTTGGACCACATCGTTTTAGAGTTGGAACACAAAATACTCATGATGAGATTGGCATTTGCACCGGCCTTGCTTGGACGAGCGTTGGGGGAGAACTCCTCAAAACAGAGATTGCACTTCTACCTGGCAAAGGCAAGCTCATGATCACAGGTAAACTCGGTGACGTGATGCAAGAATCTGCCCATGCTGCCCTGAGTTACGTAAGAAGTCGCGCCGAATTCTTAGGGCTGAAACCTGATTTTTATCAAGATCTCGACATTCACATCCACGTCCCAGAAGGAGCTATCCCAAAAGACGGTCCATCTGCAGGCTTGTGCATGGCAACAGCTCTCACAAGCGCTTTAACAAAACGACCTATTAGTCGAGATGTGGCAATGACTGGGGAAATCACTCTGACAGGCCGCGCTCTTCCTATTGGTGGCCTCAAGGAAAAAGCTCTCGCAGCACACAGAGGTGGTATTAGTAAAGTCATTGTTCCCATAGAAAACAAAAAAGACCTTCACGACTTCCCTAAATCTCTACAAAAACATGTGAATTTTATTTTTGTAGAACATATGGACGAAGTCTTGATTCACGCTCTTGTGTGGGAAAAAGAAGATAACAAAGAAGTTCAAGACGAGCTATTTCAAAGGCTCTCTCAAATCACAGAAACAGAGGTCGCTGCTTCCAACGACACCCCAGCACCCCACCACTGAGGTCAGCCCCCATGCCAACCCCTCCTACGAATCAATCTAAGGAAGAAACCTTTGCATTCGTAGAGCGGTTGAAACATGAGTGGATGATGACTGTTGACGCACTCGTCGACCCACTCATGATTATCGGCGAAGACTACAAAATAAAAAAAGCCAATAAAGCCTTCGCACAGTGTCACGACAAAAATTTATCCATCAAAGACCTCATCGGACAGCCTTGCTATAGCATTCTTGCAAATCGTGAAAAACCATGCAACGGATGCCAAATGCAAGAAACTGTCCGGGATAAAAACCCTCGATCTTGGATCTTAAAAAATATTCGGAAACGCTACTATGAAGTCACCTCTCAACCCATTGTTGACGACAACGATCATGTCACTGGTGTTGTTCAAACATACCGCGATAGAACAGAAGCACAATCCCTCCAGCAACAACTCAATCAAAGTGAAAAACTCGCATCCATAGGCCTTCTAGCTGGAGGAATTGCTCACGAAATCAACAATCCTCTTGGTGGTATCATGATTTTTTCACAAATGATGCTCAAAGAAATGCCAAAAGACAGCCCTTTCTACGAAGACGTTATTGAGATAGAGGCAGCAGCTCAAAGATGCAAATCTATTGTTACAGGTCTTTTAGAGTTCGCTCGGAGGCAACCTCAGGGAAAACCAGTAAAAAAAGAAAACATCAATATCACAGAAGCTTTCCAAAGTGCGCTGCGCTTTGCTAAAGTTCACCCATACGCTCGAAACACAGAAGTCCGAGAAACTTTTTCTGAGGCTCCCTGTTTTTCAAAAGGCCAGCGCAACGATGTTGTTCAAATTTTACTCAATTTAATACAAAATGCGTTTCAATCGATGCAAGACGGGGGCACACTCAATTGCCGCTGTTTCTTAGAAAACAACAAAGAACAGGCCCTTATTATTTGTGAAATTGAGGACACAGGTTCAGGCATAGCTGAAGAGCATCTAGACCAAATCTTCGACCCTTTCTTCACAACAAAAGAGCCAGGTGAAGGCACAGGCCTTGGATTATCCATTTGCTACGGAATGTGCCAAGATATGGGTGGAGAACTCAGCGTAAAAAGTGAAGTAGGAATCGGGACAACTTTTCGAATCCAATTTCCTGCACTCAAAGAGTTTTCATGACAGCAGCCTAAAACAGGTAAAATCATGATTATAAAAAATATGTTTTTCATCTGTTTCTCTTTTTTTTATTTCACACTTCAGTCAGTTTACAGCGCTCCTCTCACACGCACAGCAACAATTCAATCCCACGGAAAAGTGGTCGGCCACATCACAAAAACCATCAACACAAACACCCCCATCACTACAACACACATACAAATATTTTCACCGAGGCAAAAACTCACATTTGAAAGAACAGTAGAAACACATAATCTTCAAATTTTAAGAATAAAGACAATCAATCACGAATACCAAAAAACAGCACACGTTGAAAAAATTGGAAATGATTACTTTATTTCTCACAACAAGCAGCACAATGATCGTAAAAAACTAGAAACATCACAACTTGAGCTCATCTCAACCGACTCTTTAGGAAAATTTCTTAAAACACACTGGAATGAAATCATCCAAAAAAAAGAAATTCAGATCTCTACGATTTCCATCCCACAAGAACAAATCATGGTTTTAAATATAAAATATGAAGGTAAAAAACAACAAAAAGGAAAAACATATATTGGAATGAAAATCACACCGGATAGCTTTATCATGCAAACCATGATGCAAACACTTGGAATCGAGTCTCACATCTACCTAGATCCTGACAGCAAGCTTATCATGATGTCAACAGGCCCTACTTTTAACATCCCAGGACACAACCCTGCTGACCAGCTCCCAGAAATATCCACTCAAATCATTTGGAATCATGCTCACTAAACTCATAAAAACATCACAAATAAGTCATCAATCTTGAGGTCTTTGGAGAAAACTATACTTTATCAGTGGAGCAAGCTGGGCCTCTGAAAAACACCGATGCGTAGCACACAAATTTTTGGATTTCACAGACGCCTCACAACCACCCACAGAACAGCGAGAGCCTCCACCATGACTTATACAAAAACCACCCTTTTTAGCACCATGATGACAACCAACAGCTGCACAACGAGGACCTCCACCGTGACTTATACAAAAACCACCTTTTTTGGCTCCGTTATGACAGTCTACAGTTGCGCAACGCGGGCCTCCACCATGACTTATACAAAAACCACCCTTTTTAGCACCATGATGACAACCAACAGCTTTACAACAAGGCCTTTTACTACGGATTAAGCAAGTCCCACCTCTTCCTTTGAATCCTTTAACCTGATCACAGTGATCCTGTTTTTGATTCGAGCTCATCTTATTAAATTCCGAATCCATCTGTTTCAATCGGCTGGACTCAAACTGAGCACTAGGCACTCCTAAAACACGGGGGAACAAGTCGGGAAAAAGAGACACCTCCTCCTGAGAGGGTTCAATAAATTCATTTAAGTCCACGGCTTGCTCAACAGGTAAACATGGAAAAAAACCTTCCTCCTCATTCACCCAGTCAAAATCATCTATTTCTCCAACCGCCGAACTCGCCAACCACTCATCCAACTCATCTTCAAAGACAGGAGCACCAGAAAGACAATCAGAAACTAAAAGGGGAAAACCCACAAAACTCAGAATTAATAATATAAGGATAGATTTCATAACGACCTCAAAAAACAATCCTCCCTTCTTACCACACATAAGAAGAATTATTTTTACTCAGGAAAGCAAAATCAAAAAACAATCACCTTGATCAAGTAAGATTTATTTTCCATACATGAAGCTTTACATTAATTTTAGCTACTCAGAAATTAAAATTTGCCTCAAAAACCCAAATAACGCTGAGAGACAAATTTTTTAAATCAAAAGACAAACTTAGACAAAAAACCAGTTCTGAAATAATCAGAAGACTTCGCTATAGTTCACCTGTCATCCGATAAAACTTATCTTTTTTTGAACTTTTAGGGAAATTTCTCTGCTTTATATAGAGTTCCAAGTTCACACTGTTATCATCAGAGTTCTTGCCTCAAATTGGAAATACCATTTAAAAAAATTTCGGGAGCACAAAACCATACCATTTGAATGACTCAGTGATCTAAATCTGTAAAAAAACACTACACCTAACTCAATAAAATTAAAAACATAACAACAAAACCTGAAGACTCTAACTTGCCCTCGTATGCTACTCATGTTAGTTGGTTCTGTGCTTTTAAATAGATAAAGGTCCTCTATGTTGCCGCACCACCTCACGACACTCATCCTTTCTTGCTTCTTTTCTTCAATAGGATTTAGCAACGTTCGGTTTTCAAGCACACCGTGGATCATTCATCATCCTTCCGCACTACCAGAACAGGTCTCGCAAAACTTCTCAGAAAAAATTGAGAAGACCAGACAAGACCTTAAAAGACTTGGCTTTGAGGCCATAACAACAAGCGGCGAACTCATAAAAACTCCGTCACAATCTTTTTTAGTTTTAGAGGCTGACGAATGCACAGATCAAATATTTACAGAAGCTTACAATGAACAAAGCTCTCTTTCCATTATGACAAGCTTATTGAGCATCGGCTTCTGTCAAAAAAACTTAGCCAGCATGCTTCTCCAAACCTCAACAACCCTTACAGTTGGCTGCCTCGTTGCACGCGGCGTGAACATCTTAGCTTTACCGTTTATGAAAAAACGCTACCTCCCACATCGCATTCTCATCCATAGAGCCACATACACTCCCGACCCTGAGAACCTTTCTCTCACTTATGGCTCAAGTATTGAAATTCCGGATGTCTTGCGCCTTTATGAAGAACGCCACGACCATATGGACACGATTCAAGATCGTATGAACATTCTCAACAACTGCAATTTATTCGCCACAGTAGCTGCATTCCTCACCATCCCCCACATCACTCCTTGGCTTCAGAGACTTTACTCATTTTTTTAATCTCAGCTGTTTTTGAAAAGCTTCGTTCGCTTTAGAGGGTTTTTTCGCATGCTCTTGAATCCTCACAAAAAAACTTTCCGTACAAGCCTGCAAACGATAATTCTCTACCATCTGAAAAAGCAAACGACTCTCAACCCCTGTGACAACCTTAAGCGCCAACAATTGATGATAAGACAATATTGCGACTAACCCTCCTGTAGCATCCTGAATACGACAGCCATGCCTACACGAAAAGACACCTTTCGCCTCAATATAATCATCAAAAACCTTTAACGTTTTACGGGCGTGATCTTGTCTTTTTTTCTTATTTAACAGAATCGATTCTTTAAGGACATCCACTGTCGGAAAAGTTTCTTTTTCACACAAGATCATTCTAGACACCATGTCAAAACCAATTCTTTCTATCATATGCTCAAGACCTTCTCTATAATACGGAAGACCAATACGCAGGTATGGAAGCATCATAAGAGATTGTGAATGCGTTACTTTTAACTCCGTACAGCTTAAAGCAAGCTCCATTCCTGCCCCTAAAAGGTGACCATCAACAACACAAACAATCATTATTTTCTTAGCAATCAAACGAAGTAGCGTCATCACTCGCACAAAAAGATAATCTTCAGACAAGACATCTTCACCGAGATTTTTAGAGCTACAATGCTCAGCAAATTCTTTGAGATGAAGACCAGAACAAGATATTTTTTTATGACTTGCCACAAGATGAATTTCAAAACGTGAAATCTCTTCAAACTCAATACGTTCTAAAACACCTTTTAAAAGAGTCAAAACATCTTCAGATAAAGCGTTATGTGTTTTTTGATCATGAAAAAACACACATAAAGTAGAATTTTTATACTCATACAAAAAACCCGGAGAGAACCTTTTGAACACATTAAGTTTTTCAGTAATTTTCATAAAATCCTCTCGATAATAATTTCGCTATACATCATAGTCTTATTGCCACTGCACACTGTCTAAAAATCTCTAAGACTTGTTTTCATCAACCTCAATTCACTGTAAAATAACTTCAAACCGAAATGAGGATATTATGCAAGAAGACCAAACAATATCTATTCAAGAGCTCTTCCAAAAACAAACTCCTTCCAAAGCAGGTTTTTTTCAGAATCCCTCCTATCAACACCGAATACAAAATTTAAAAAAACTCGAAGTATCTTTACACCAATATGAAGATAAGTTTCTCACAGCTCTCAAACAAGACTTAGACAAACATTCTATTGAAGCCTACTGCACCGAGATACTCCCTTTACATAAAGAACTGCAGACCTGTTTACGCTCTCTAAAAAAGTGGATGAAACCTTCTTCTCAGCGACTCCCTATTCTTTTACAACCTGGAAATGCTCAAGTTCATGCTCGCCCCAAAGGGCAAGTTCTCATCATAGGTCCCTTCAACTACCCAGTAAACCTCACCATAAAACCTTTAATCGGTGCTCTCGCCGCTGGCAATAGAGTTATACTAAAACCCTCCGAGCATACTCAACACGTTACGGAAGTCTTATTAAGCTTAATCAAAAACACATTCCCCGCAGAAGAGGTCGCAGTCGTCACAGGTGGAAAAAAGGCCGTCACAACCCTTCTTGATCTTCCTTTTGATCATTTTTTCTTCACAGGTTCTCAAGCCGTTGGACAAATTGTATATCAAAAAGCAGCACAACACATGTCTAGCGCGACACTTGAGCTAGGTGGAAAATCTCCTACAATCGTTTGGGAAGATGCTGACATTGAAACAGCAGCTCGAAAAATAGTCTGGGGAAAGTTTTTAAACTTCGGGCAAACCTGCGTTGCTCCTGACTACATTCTTGCTCACGCTAAGATTTTTGAAAAGCTCATCCTAGCCATTAAAAATCAAATAAAAGAACAGTTTTCTGATAAAAAAAACAAACCATGTTGCTCAATATTTTACGGCAAATGTATCTCTCAAACCAAACAACAGCAGCTTTTGAATAGCGTTGAAAGTTTACACATTCTCACAGGAGGAGTCATTTGTAACGACTGCAAAAAACTCGCTCCCACCCTTGTGACTAAAGTCCCTAAAAACCACGATCTATTAACAAAAGAAATTTTTGGCCCCGTCTTGCCGATCCTCTCCATTCAGACAGAAGACCAGCTTTTCGACGCATTGTCCAAAAACCCTTACCCACTTGCAAGCTACCTTTACAGTCGGCACAAGTCCTTAGAGAAAAAATTATCCAACTGGCACACCGGAGCACTCGTTATCAACGACAATGTCATACACGCTGGCCTCCCTCTTCCTTTCGGCGGTATCAAAACATCTGGGTTAGGCCAATACCACGGGCATGAGTCTTTTAAAACTTTCTCAGAATTCTGCCCTGTGATTACAAACTCATCAACCTGGGATGCTAGCATGCGCTACTCCCCATATAAATTTTCGATGCGTGTGATCAAAAAATCACTACCAGCACTTTTCTCATAATTAAGAGTTCAGAAGATTTTGAATATCAGAAATAGTGTCTCCAATTGAAACCATTTCTTGCTCTAATGATTTACACATCACATCTAAACCATTTGCTTGCTCAGATCCAACCCCTACATCTTTTTGGATACTGCTCACAGCATGGTTTACTTCTGTAATACCTCGTGATTGCTCTTCGGTACTTATTGAAATATCTTTTGATTGCTGCAAAAGGATTTCAGCAGACCCTAACACATCACTAAATAAAGCCGACGTACGAGAAGCTCTTTGTTGCCCATTCGATACTTTTTCTGCTGTGTTTTTCCTCACTTGCTCAGCAAGTTTAAGGCTCCCTCCGACAATGTTAGATATCTCCAGAGCTGCAACACCGCTCATTTGAGCGAGGCTATTGACTTCTTGCGCAACAACTGCAAATCCTCTTCCGTGTTCACCCGCTCTTTCAGCTTCAACAGAGGCGTTAAAGGACAGAAGTTTTGTTTGAAACACAATATCATCAATAACTTTTGTCTTATCACCGATCTGCCCTATAACATCGGCAAGTTGTTCAATTTCATCATTTCCTCGCGCGATATCTTCAATTGTCTTTAAAAGCTCTTGCATAGCAGCATCTGAATTCTGCGCCGTAAGCCGCACTTCTTCTGATACAGATGTCGATTTTTGTGCTTGAGATGCATTTGATTGAACAGTGCTTTCAACCTCTTGTATAGCAGACGCAGTCTGATTGAGAGCTGAAACTTGATTTTGAGCAACATTCACAAGATTTCGACTTCTACCGCTTACTTCTGAAGCAATATGATTCAGTTGGGTATAATTTATACTAAGTGCTTTTTCTACTTTTCTTAGCTTATGGCTAATGACACTTAAAATAATGGATGAATTTAAAATCAAAACAATGACCCCAAATACATTTAAAACCAGAACTAAAAACTCAGACTTTTTCTCCAGATGAAAGGCCTCCACCCCAGCCATCAACGTGAAGTCTTCAATATCAAGAAGAAGAGACTCAACAACATGATTTAAATGGTCCTCCTCACCCTCTAAAACCTCAATTTCATTCAATGTGGGTTCTTGACCTTGATTCAACCTTTCAAAAAGCTGGGAAATATGTGAATCAAATTCATAATGCTCATTTTTTATCGCTTGAATGCTTTTTTCAACTTCCTGAAATTTCTCTAAACTCTTAGGATAAGCAGCCACCTCTACTCCATGGTGAGCAATCTTAAAAGCTCGATCAAGCGCCAGCTCCACCTTTTTCGCATAATAAACCACCTTTTCTTCAGCATGATATAATTTTTCACCGCTCTTTTTCAAAGAAAAGAGCATCGCTCTTTCAAACCAAGTGCTTTGATGCATCTGAGCCACTTCCACTTGTGATATCGCTTTTGTTAAAGCGATATCTTCTTTCACAATTTCTTCAATTTTAACTCCAAGCTTTTTCATGTAAAGCTCTGTGATAACACCAACAATTGATGATGTTATAATTGTACCCACCACCAACACCATCAAATTAAATTTAAGAGATTTACGACTCAAAATCCTTGATATATATTTGCGACACAAAAAAATTAGGATCATGAACGCCGACAGGCCAACCACAAGAGGTATGTTTTCTGTAAAGAGACGATAAAAACCAAATTCTAATTTTTGGACCTCTTCAAGGTTCATACTTACTAGCTTCTGCTCCTGCCCATTAACAGCTGCCACCCTGACTCCCACAAAAAATTAAAACACATCGACCGTACTTATCTATATCGGCCATGCTTCACGAGCCATCATCACACTCCTGAATACCATCAAAATAATGCATTGATTTTACTGGGGAAAACATATCATCTGTACTCACATTCATCATAAAGCGATCTCTCCGAGCATAAAAGAGATCCGCCTTTCCAATAAAACCAATGATTTCACTTGTTGGTTATGAAAAAAAATTATATACAGTTTACCTCTGGCGCTTAAAGCTCGACCATATGCTGTGTCGAAAAGCGTCATTTCAGTGAAGTTCAAGACATTAGCCTCGTGGCTATATACAAGCTGGTTGGAGAATCGGACAATGGCAAAGTCAACAAGAAGAGAAAAAGTAAAATTGGTATCAACAGCAGGAACAGGGTTCTACTACACCTTGAATAAGCTCAAAGGCCAAGATAAACTTCTACTGAAAAAATACGATCCTAAAGTTCGTAAGCACGTTGAATTCAAAGAGGCTCGACTTACAAAGTAAGCCGTATTTCTTCATAAAAGAATTCTCATACATGAGAGCCTACAAGATTTCGCACTTGTGGGCTTTCTGTGTTTAAAAACATCTGAGAGCCATCTTGTTATACACATACAGACAAAGAAAGCTCACGAACTTCAACGCATCTGAGGTTTTCATGAAATGGCTGCGCTGCGTCATCGTTACGCTTTGTCAAATCACATGCCATTCAGCATATTGCACAAGCGACATCCAACTCCTTCCTCACCAACAGAAGGTCTTCGACTATCTCGAGGAATACCCTGAGCTCAAAGGGCTTATTCTTTATCATGCTCTCGGCTCTGGAAAAACAGTCACATCCCTCTACTACGCAAAACACCAATCCAAAAACATTAAAATCTTAGTTCCCAACTACTTAAAGGCTCAATGGGTCCAAGAAATAAAAAAAATCGGCATCGACCCACAAAAAATTGAAATTTACAGCTACAACAAACCTGGCGACACAAGCAACCTTGAAAAAATTGACTTCTCAGAGAGCCTGGTCATTATTGATGAAATTCAAAAACTTGTTGAGCGTGTTCGCTATTCATCAAATCCCTCAGATTTAAAGGTGTACTGGAATCTAGGGAAGTCAAAAAAAATACTTCTCCTCACTGGAACCCCTATCTTCAATGACGCAGCAGATATTGGCTACATAGGGAATCTTATTAAGGGCGGCTCTTTTTTTCCTTTTCATCCTGATGAGTTCAAAAGAAAGTATATGGAAATCAATCTTGCTCCATCACTTTTCAGAGGTCACCTCACAGAAAGCAAACTCTTCTCTATTGGCCTCCCTATTTATGGCAGCCTTCTAGCAACATCACTCAGTTCCATCGCTGGGACCAGCTTTGCTGTACCAGCAATTGCTATGCTAAGCAGCTCCGCTTTAAACGTCACAAATCAACAGTTTCCAATTCAACAAGTTCACTTTCGAAGATTCAACGCTTCTCGATTTTCAGGCTTTGCAAATCGCTATATCTCTTTTTATGAAACAGCCCACAACGACCTATCCGACTACCCAAGCAAGACTATCCACAAACGCGAAGTTGAATACACAGCAGCACAAGTTGATTTTTACATGGACTTCATAGACGGGGTTCTCCCACACGACAGACTTGAAAGAATCGTCCACGACGAAACTCGGTCATACACAAAAGCAGAACTCAGAGTTCGCAGCGCACAGATTCAGCAAAACATACTCAAGCGTCACGACGCAGGTCGCGAAATTGGAAACCTGAGTCTAACAGGCCCAAAAGGGTTCGAGGTTTCAAAAAAGTTTATCGAAGTAGAAAAAATCATTTCTTCTAAACCTGGCCAAGTTGCTATTTATTCCTCCTATTACCACAACGGCCTTGTGCTTTTTGCAGATTTCCTAAAATCTAAGGGACACTCATTTGACGTCCTTCATTCGGACGACACACCTGAAAAAATGAAAGCAATCCTTGACCGATTTCATACAGAAACAAACCGAATTCTGTTGATCCACCCAGATATCACAGAGGGGATATCACTCAAAGGTGTCGAACAGTTCCATTTACTTGAACCAGTAAAAAACCTTGCCCTAGAGAAACAAATCATAGGAAGAAGCGTAAGATACCTTTCTCATCAACATCTCCCAAAAGAGCGTCGACACGTCGACATTTACGTTTGGTGCTCAACCGTGACATACGAGCGATTTTTCTTATTTCCCACAGACGCTGGCATTGTCCGTAGAGACCACTGGCTCAAACGATTTCAGGAAGTAAACCCTAATCTATGGAGCACAGGAATCGCTCAATTGGATTTAAAGTACTTTGAAAAAGACTACACTCCCGACCATCATGTCGAAAAAAACAAACTCCGCATAGCCACCGACATGCAAGCTTTCCAACAAGCTTGCCGCACATCCTCCCTTGAACACGGGGTGCAAACCCCAGAAAACTTCCTCGCCCACAAAAAAGACACCTCCACCCCCCTTTATCAGAGGCCACTTGTCTCCTTTGAGCTGGGCCTTTATCCTCTTTCCTACGAACTCACTGACACAAAAACAAAAGAAAAGCGTTTTGAGTTCACACAAAGAAGCGACCTTGGCTTCATCAACGAACTCCCCTACTCCTCACATATCAACGTCGGCTTTGGAATGAGGTTTAGCTCGGGCATGAGCACACCCTACATCAACAACAAAAAAGCCAACAACCTTACAGAAGCTCTAGCCGACATCAGCATCTCTTTAATGAACCGCTTTCACGTCGAACCTTTTTCAGAGGAAACGTCGTCTTTTTTCTGGAAACAAGAATATGGCATGAGTGTCTTTTGGGCTTCTCCTTTTTACGGCTTAAGCCCTAGTTTTCGACAATCTATAGGCTGGGATCAAAGACTTCTCTCTCACCTTAGTATCTCAGCAGAATTGGGGGCTGAGGCACGAGCTTTCTTCAGAACAACGACTGTTAAAGACGTCACAGACCTGGAGCCTAAAAACTACAACACGATGAAAAGCTTCCAACCTTTCATCGTGCTGAGCATGACATCTACCTACTTTTAAGGATGAATCATATCCTCTGCTCGCACGTACTTGTCATAATCTTCAGCTGAAAGAAGCCCCGTTTTCACAGCCGCTTCCTTTAAAGTTAATCCTTCTTTATACGCTGTCTTTGCAATCACAGCAGCATGATCATAGCCGATTACAGGATTTAACGCGGTAACAAGCATCAATGAACGGTTCAAATTTTCACTGATACGCTCTTTATTCGCCTCTAATCCTTCAACACAGTTCTCAGAAAAGCTTTGCGCCGCATCTGCAAGAAGACTCGCAGACTCTAAAAAATTATGAATCATGACTGGCTTAAACACGTTCAACTCAAAATGACCTTGACTCCCTGCAATTCCGACCGCTGCATCTTGCCCCATCACATGAACCGCTACCATAGTTAGAGCCTCACACTGCGTTGGATTCACTTTACCTGGCATAATTGAACTACCGGGCTCATTTGCCGGCAGAATCAATTCTGCCAACCCACTTCTTGGCCCACTACCAAGCATACGCACATCATGAGCTATTTTCATCAGAACAACTGCAACTCTTCTCAAGGCACTACTTGCACTCACAACAGCATCATGCCCTGCAAGAGCAGCAAACTTATTAGGCGCAGTCACAAAAGGCTTCCCTGTCAAAGCAGCCAAATGTCCCGCAACTCTTTCCCCGTATTCTGGATGAGAGTTTAAACCCGTCCCAACTGCCGTCCCCCCTAAGGCGATTTCATAAAGACCATCACGACTGCGCTTTACTTCTTCACACGCCTGCAGCAATTGATGGTGATAACCAGAGAACTCTTGCGCCAACGTTAAAGGGGTTGCATCCATCAAATGTGTTCGACCAATTTTCACAATGCCATCAAACCTATACATACAGCCTTTAAGGCTTTTTAGTAACAGGTTCAATTTTGGGATTAACTCTTCATCAATACAATCAATCGCCGCCACATGCATAAACGACGGGAAAGTATCATTGGAGGATTGGGATTTGTTAACATCATCGTTCGGATGAACAGGATATTTCGAACCCATTTCACCACCTGAGATTTCAATTGCTCGGTTTGAAATCACTTCATTACCATTCATATTTGTTTGAGTTCCAGACCCAGTCTGCCACACAACTAAAGGAAAATGATCATCTAAACGCCCTGCTATCACTTCATCACAAGCTTGAGAAATCAAAGATTTCTTGTCTTCAGAAAGCTTACCTAGGTCAAAATTCGTAAGCGCAGCAGCCTTTTTCACAAGCCCAATCGCGCGAATAAAAACACTAGGGAAACGGTGTCCACCAATCTTAAAGTTTCCTAAAGACCTTTGTGTTTGCGCTCCCCAATAACGATCGGAAGGAACTTGGATTTCACCCATACTATCTATTTCTGTGCGCTCTGACATCTGACACCTCAATAAAAAAATCTCACAGCAAGATAATATATGAAAATTCTTAGCTTTTCGACATTTTCACTTTATCTCACGAAACAAACTTCCGATAACGCTCAGGAATTTTAGGAGGTCGCTCTATGCGCATTGTAGCAAATATTCCCATCAGAAGATTTGTACACATGACAATCACCAAAGAGTCATCCATTCATAGCATTATTGATTCATGGAGCATAGAAAGAGAAAACATCATTAAAGTCATTACCGAACATTTCATCGACATGGGAATCTTTGAGGTGTCCCCTGTCACCGACACTGAGCAAATTAGAGACTCTATCATTCACGCCCTGCACTACCACCCCGATTTCAAGGCTATGCTCATAAAAATTCATCAATCAAGAACAGCAAACACAAGAAAATAAGCACCCTCCAGACTGTGATATGGATGAGTTATAGAAACGCAGTATTTCTTAAATTTTTCTCGCGCCTTGATATTAGTAAAATGCCAAGTAATCTTTACTTGCACACCATTTCATTGCTCAACCTCACTTTTAAAAATTCGCTCCCCTATCATACTGTGAAGAACAATTCGTACATCCCCAAAGTCTTTGGGACAGTTGAATGTCATCTCAAGTGAAATACTTCGAGCACAATTTTGTTGGAGGAAAAAAGCAGCCTATAATCATGATCTAATACCTTTTCATCTTCGCTTTGTATTCGAGTTGTCTTCAAAACCCATATCCGCTATAGACCTTGCCAATCTTGAGTCCTTCATCATACCTTTAACGTGAAGGTCCTCAATAGCAATACAACCACAAACCTCAACACAAAGACACGTAAGCTTATGGAGAGTGTCTTGGCGTATACGAGCAACACGAACATGATATCTTTGCGCAGTTTCTCTTTGACCTTTTACCTATTGAAAGAGACTTTTTTGTTGCGACTACAGATACGCTGAAGTCTTTGCATTTTTTTTAATCTGCTCGATACGGCCGAAGAGGCATAAAAAACTCACCACTAGAGTAGCGTAGCTAAAATCGAAATTCCTAAATCAACACCAGCAACATTCCTTTGGTTTTCAGATTTGTATTTGCATGTCGATTCCAGGTGTTTTTACGCTTAAGCTTATAAACCACCTTCCTGCAATAAGACTCACTGCTCCAGATTTGATCTCTTTTGATGGAGATTAAAAACTTTGGACCTATCCACAGAAGGCTTTCATCCGAACTTAATTCCTCTAGATTTTTCTTCTACCCGCCCTTCATGAGTTCGTCCGAGTATTCTCATTCTTTCATCTTGGGGATTTACGCCAGGAAATCGTAGATTAAAAGAAGCACAACAACCTATTCTCGTTATCAGAAATCGACACATCAGTGGTGAGCTTAAACGGACAGCGCAGGATCAACCGAGGTTCAGATCTCTGAATAAAACTAAGGAAAAACACAGAGAAAAATTGACCACTCTGACCCGCATTGGTGCTCCGACAGAATATGCAAAATAGAGTTTACTACGACCTGCCGACAATGCTACTGAAGTGGGCATTGTTGGTAAGTAGGGTAAAACAAAATCTTATTTACACACTCACATCCACCAAATATCGCTTTAAAAGATGGGCTTATTAACTTCTTAAAACTCTTAATACGTAAATAAAATCATCTCATAGGATTATCTCACAACCAATTGGTTTTCATTCTAAAAAAGCACGGTTAAGCCTCACCTGAAACGACAATTTGCCTCAGCACGATTCAAATTTTGTGTGAAAAATGGAGAACACCCTTGAAATTTATGGCCAGAAATATGACCCAGCATTTCCCGTTATTTGCTTCAATGAACACCCATATCAACTAACTAAAGATATCGTTACACCAGCAAAAACAGAACCTGTAGAGAGAAAAATGAAGATTATGACTACAAGAGGAAAACAGCACATACATTGTTTGAATGACTATTAAGCCGCTCACGTGAAAAACAATCGTCGATGCCACTATGCGGAAAACGAAGGTAGATCATAGCAATTTCATGAAAAAAGTTTCTGCCGCCTGCCTGAGTGATAAAAAATCATTTTCTTCAGGATAATCTCAACACTCATAATCCATATTCTTTTTATGAAAACATGCCAGCGCAAGAGGCTTTGAGCTCACCACTCGCTTTGATACGAAGCACCCACTCAAGCGCGTGAGTTAGCTTAATATGAAAGAAATAGAATGTTCGGCACTTTCAAACAATGTCTTGATAGACAAAAATTTAACAAACTTAAAAGTGAAGTCAGACAATAGACTAAGCAACGAAACGACGCACAAATAAAGATTCGTTGACAGTTTACTAATACCAAGGCACGAAAAAAATTTGAGAAACACTACAATTATATCACCAGCTAATATGACAGCACACTAGCCTCCACAACAAAACTCTGCTATCACATGACAGAATATGGAGACACATCATAATGAAAAATCTTTATGAAAAAATCGGAAGCAAAAAACTAGAAGATATTATTCGACACTTTTACGACAACGCATTCGAAGATGTCATGATAGGATATTTTTTCACTGGAAAAGATAAAGAAAAACTCATCCGCCATCAAATCGAGTTCACAAGCCAGCTTCTTGGGTGCACAGATATAAACTATCAAGGCCAGCCTTTACCTCAAGTCCACAATAAACTTGCCGGGCTGAGAAAACCTCATTTTGATCGCAGACATCTCCTCCTCAAAGAGGCTATGTCTGCATTTCAACTTCCAAACGAGATCACAGAAGAGTGGCTAACCCTCGAGCGCCGCTTGCTCCCCTTGATCCTCGGCAGACGTACGCCCACGAAACAATAAAGAAACAGGCACGGATTCAAAACCCAATTCACGCCTCAAACCGCGCCACATGTAACGCTGGTAAGACTCACTTAACGCATTTGGAAAGTTACACTTCACAACAAAAGTTGGTGGGCTACACCGTACTTGAGTCGCGTAATAAAACTTCATTCGAGCGTGCTTTTGCCTTACCAAGTGAGGGGAGTGCTTCTTTAGAAGCATCTGCAACGCTTCATTCACACGACTCGTTGGAGCTCTTTTTGCACTTTCTTCCAAGAGGTGAACAACCTGATCCATAATTTTTGGAACACGAAGATTTTCTTTCGCAGAAACAAACAGCACAGGAAGGTAGTTCAAATCTTTAAACTTACATCGCAAGTTTTCTGTATATTGCTTTGCAGTTGAATGATCTTTCTCAATCAAATCCCACTTATTTACCACAACAAGCACTGGCTTAAACTGATGAATAGCCATATTCACAAGCCGCACATCCTGATCAGCCATTCCATCAACAGCATCAATCACTGTCACCACGCAATCGGCTCGCTGGATACCACGCAGACTTCGAATCACACTTGCCGACTCAAGCTCATCGTGGATCTTTGTACGTCGACGCACACCAGCCGTATCAACAATGACATATGGTTTTTTATGAAAGAACAAAGTCGAGTCCACTTGATCACGCGTGGTCCCTGCAACAGGGCTCACAACCGAACGCTCCGTACCAAGCAAGCGATTCAAAATCGACGATTTTCCAACATTAGGCTTCCCTAACAAGGCAATCCGAGGCGCATCAGGGTGGTCGGCCTGGACTTTTAAAGACGAGATATTTTCTAAACGATCTTGAACCATATAGCGAAGCGTACCAATCCCTCGACTATGCTTTGCACACAGTGGGTGCAACTCTTCTTCCCCAAGCCCCAAGGCGTGAAATTCCCATAGAGCTCCTTGATGTTCAATACCGTCAATTTTATTGACAACACATATCATCGGGCGACCAGTTTTTTGGACCTCACGAACAAGATCATGATCTCGCGGGTGAATACCTTCACGACCATCAAGCATCAGCACCACTAAGTCCGCATCAAGAACAGCGTTCATCGTGTGACGCCACACGACTCCCCCCTCAAACGGTTGGAACATATCTTGAGGGCCCTCTAGACCACCTGTATCAACGATCGTAAAACCATCACGACCATCTTTTTCATAACGAGCGACACCGTACAGGCAGTCTCTCGTGACTCCCGGCTGATCTCGAATAATAGATTGATTCTGCCCTGTTAAACGATTAAATAACGTCGATTTTCCAACGTTGGGTCTGCCCACAAGAGCTACAATACCACGGATCATATCAACCTCTTACCATTTTCCAGGCTTTTCAAAGCCTTTTCAGCCGCCTGCTGAGAGGCTTCTTTTTTTGTTTTCGATACTGCTTGCGCGACTTTGACATCGCCAAGCATCACAGCCATCTCAAACTGTGGGGCGTGAGAAGGGCCGACCTGCGATAGCAGCGTGTAGGAAGGTGTCTGACCGTAGTCTTTCTGTGCCCATTCCTGCAAACAAGTTTTGCTATCACGAACTTGAATATCTTTTTGCATTTGTACATGATCTTGCCAGCGGCGATAAACACATTGAATCCAACACGAGGTTTTTTCATAACCCGCATCAAGAAACATCGCACCAATGACAGCTTCAAACATATTGGCCAGCAAAGAATCTTGCTCATCGGCTCTCTGGCGCTTTTCACCCATCCCAAGGGCTAAACACGGCCCAAGGTCTAAAAAACGGGATAAAGACGCTAGAGCTCTGCGACTTACTAAATTTGAGCGCTTAGAAGACAGTTCCCCTTCTGTCCATTCTTCTTCACCATTCCAAAGCAAAGACGAAACAGAAAGACCAAGAACACTATCTCCTAAAAACTCTAACCGTTCATTCCAAGGAGCATCAACTTTTGTGCACTCCGTAGAAGCAGATCTATGAACAAAGGCTTCATAATAAAAACAAAACCGATCCTCTAAAACTCCTTCACGACTTAGAAAAGTTTTCACTTTTTGGTGAGCATCTGAATGACACAGCCAAAAGGTCTCCCAATCAAGCGTTTTAGATTTCATATTTGTCTGACCCCAGCACTAGGCATGACACTGCTATCACAACACGAGTCAACGCACAAAAAATACGGCTTAACTATACATAAAAACAAAACACTTTCCAATATTTTTCATAATAGCCAACCTCTTGAAATCGCTACATCCTCTAGAAAATATGTTAATGTCAAAAGGCTTGTTGATTGCTGGAAGAATAAATGACCACCCGAGTAACATTACTAAAAAAGCCAAAACTTCTTTATCAAGCTTTCTTCATCACCTTTATGATAGGCCTCGTTTTAGGGGGTTGGTTTTTCTACTCCCACAAAAGCATGACACTCAACACCCCACAAGACATTACTCTAAGCCCGGGTCAATCCGTTCGTCACTTTGCTCAGCAATTAGAATCTCAAGGAGTCATACACTCGGCATTTACGTTTGAATTAACAGCTAGGAGCTTAGGAATAAGCGGCTCTTTTCAAGCAGGGACTTATCGTTTCACTGGTGACATTTCCTCTCTAGATATTATGCACGCTGTCCAAAAAGGCAAAACTTATAACCCTCTTACCTTAAAAAT
Source organism: Oligoflexales bacterium (assembly GCA_045106415.1). Taxonomy (GTDB): domain Bacteria; phylum Bdellovibrionota_B; class Oligoflexia; order Oligoflexales; family Bog-1112; genus JBGCEP01. Next base: position 119,044 of record JBGCEP010000027.1, read on the forward strand.
CACATTTCCAGAAGGCAGCAATCTCAAAGAGGTTTCAACCATTTTATGGCGACATCGTTTGATCTCTAAAAACTCTCTTTGGAAAGGATTTAAAGACACTCGATGGCTTCGCTCTCTTAACATTCATACTCGAACGCCTGAAGGATACATATACCCTTCAACATACATGTTTTATGGAAAAAAACCATCAGCAAAAGCCGTTATTAAACGTGCTGTCCAAGAGTTTTTCAACACTCTTCCTAAAAATTATGAAGAGCAAGTTCAAGCAAACGGTCTCTCTCTACACGATGCTATTACGTTCGCATCTCTCATTGAAAAAGAAACCGCCCTCACCAAAGAAATGCCTTTGGTTTCTGAGGTCATTTGGGCGCGATTAAAAAACAAAGAAGCTCTTGGTATTGACGCAGCTTTGATTTACGGCATCAAAAACTACAAGGGCAACATTACCTGGAAACATCTACGTGACCGTAAAAATCCATACAACACAAGAATACACAAAGGCCTACCTCCAACACCTATTGCGTCACCGTCGATTCAAGCACTTGGTGCTGTGTTAACTCCAAGCGCAAAAGGTTATTACTTCTACGTTCTCAAACCCAACAGTAAAGAGCATCATTTTTCAAAAACCGCAAAAGAACATCAAAAACATGTCCGCTACCTTGTTCAAGCAAGCCGCCAACAAAAAGGGAAACAGCATGCCAAAGAAAAAAGCAAAAACAAAGACTCAAAACACTGAGTCCGGAGCAGTCCGCCGTACAGGAGAACGTATTCCAGTACAGCTTCTCGTCGACTACCGTTCTGATGGCCACTATTTATTTGATTTTTGCAAAGATCTCGGTGAAGGCGGTGTTTTTATTCAAACTAAAAAACCAAAGCCTCAAGGCACTATCTTGAACCTCACATTCACACTTCCTGACAGCAGTGAGACACTTCAAACCTGTGGGACTGTCATATGGGCACAAGAACCCATAGAAGGCCGAGTCGACCTCACCCCAGGCATGGGTATTCAGTTTGACTCTTTTTCTACTGAGAATCGTCGAATTCTTGAAAAATTCGTTGATCGTTATAGCCAAGACGAAAAAACAGGCTCTTCAAACTAAAAAGCCGCTGGGATTCCTCTTCAGGATTATGATACACAGCTCTTATCACTGGAGTGTTCAAACATAGGGAGAAGATCATGCCTGATACTAAAATCATTTGGAAGCGCCCTGACGGTTTTCATGGGGCCAGCCCTGAAGATTACAGAACATTTGAACTTAATAACGGCACAAAACTCTGGCTGCATCGCTCTGACAAAGAAAACTACCCTTTCCGCATCGCAGGTGGTTGGCAAGATGAAGTCTCTAGCAAACGCATTAATACTCTACTGAACCTTTTAGGAGCAGAAAAATCAGATTGGAAAAACACTCTCAACTCAGATTATCAGCAATCAGGCCTGGAACATTTTTCTGAATACATTGAGAGCACCCTCAAGTGGATTGATTCCTTGCAACAAAAACTCAAAGGGGACACTTGGGAGCAAGACATTATGGCTTCAGCTCTTACAGAGGTTTGCAACTCCCTCAAAGAACTCTAGCTTTTCCCTCTAAGGTCACAGTTGCATGACCCTCAAGACTTAAAGGGTCGTGATCTTTTTGCAGTTGTGATTTCAGCCAACTCCACCTTTTATTCGCGACCTGTAAATCAAAGTCGTTCACAAGTGGGTGAGCACCTGTATATAAGAACAGTGAACAATTCCAATTATGATGTGAACAAAAATCATGCATTTTATCTAAATTTCTGACTTCATCATCAACAAATACAAGGTGCCTTAGTGGGTATTCCATACTTTTTAACACAGCGTCAAGAGCCATTCCCTTATGCTGACCAGAGGTATAAATCACCCCTTCGTCCAGAGAGATCGCTCGAACCAGATCAGGGTGCTTCAAAATTCTTTCTTTTTGTTCTTCAAATCGATCAGCGAACCGCATCTGATTATCCCTTAAGTGCAAATGCGTTGCATGAGAGAGCTCAAGCCCTCGTGCGGTAAGGCCTATAATATCAACATTTTTTTCTCTTAAAGCCTCAAGAAAACGAGCCGTATGAGGTTCCGCAGGTTGAAACTTCACCAAGTTATAAACAGCTAAAAGGTCCACCACTGCCATTCGAAAAGCTGTATGCGAGTTATGACCCTCTTTCAAGTAATGTTCAATCCTTGTGTAAGACCACTGCGGCATGCCAATTTGGTGATCAGGAACCAGCAGCGTTAAATCAACATCGAAAGCCACGAGACTTTCATCTTTTATTGCACTTTGAACATCTTGAATTTTATCTATTTTTTGGTACATCACACTTTTTTCCTGTTTCATTTCCGTGCACGAAGCCTCGAAAAACATAAGACTAATTATTCCTAATAACACAGGCCAATTCACCACAACTCCACCTACCTACCAACAACAGCCATCAACTTCTTGTGATGGCAAGATGAATACAACGCGGCCATTCTTGAAATTTAAATATCATATCAACTACAATCATGGCACTATTATTGAAAGAGAATATGCAAAGGAAATCAATGTGTCTATAGACTTCCTACAAAAAAAATGGTCTGAGGCATCCTACGGATCTCAAAGCTCTGAAAATGAATGGGTGAGATTTGCTGGAATGATCACAGCAGCCACTCTTCTGCCATGGTTATGTATTCCTTTCATCATGTCGATACAACCGAGCGCTCCAAGCTTAACGACACTTTTCTCTCTTTTTGTTTTCATTGGCGGGACAGCACACGTTGGGGCTTCAAGTTTTTTTCTTTACACGCCTGAATTCCGAGATCACCGCACACAAAGAGCAAAAACATATTGGATTGGGCCTCTGGCGCTCACTTTTTTTCTTGCAACTGGTTTTACATGGGGGCCTGATAGCTTTCAAAAAAATGCCATCCTCATTTACTTTATTTGGCAAACATGGCATTACCAGAGACAAAATTTCGGCCTCCTTTCCATGGCTGGAATCTCAACACAAACAGGCCCAGTCACAAAATGGGAAAGGGTTGCTCTCGACGTTGGTGTTCTTGCTGGTATCGGTGGTTTGTTCTTCAAAATGAACATTGCTCAAGGAACACTTCTAGAGCCATTCGCACAAGGCCTTTATACGGCTGGCTCCCTACTCATCTGCGTGAACCCTATTCTCGTTGTTTATGTCTTCATAAAAAATCCTCATTTTTTAGAAAAACCTACACGACCTTTTTTCTTTTTACTGGGCGCGTTTTTTTATCTTCCAACATTTTTATTTAAAAGCCCTGAGGCTTCTATTTTAAGCTATGCACTCGCACACGGATGGCAATACCTTGTTTTCATGACCTACGTCGCTCAAAGAAAACCACAACATCAGCGCCAAAACATGAAACTCTTCCTTTACTGTTGTTTTGGTGGAGGAATTATACTCTCTTTGCTTGGAGATCAGAGCTTGTGGGGCTCTTGGGGACCTGGGGTATTTGGGGCTTATCTAGGGCTCATTATTTGGCACTTCATCACTGATGCTGATATTTGGCGATTACGAGAGCCATTTCAACGACAATACATGAATGCCGCGTTTCCTTTCCTTAACCCTAAAGCCAATAAGGCCGCACCATGATACTTCCACAAGGTCGCTTCATTTCTTTCTTCTTCGCTTTCTGCTCCCTCGCTCTTACATGGGCTCTTCAAAATAAAGCCTTACCTCTTCCATATCAACTCGATTGGAAAACACCCTCTATTCTCCTCACGTCTTTTCACCAACCTGAACCCTGGGGTGTTTGGACACAAGGACTTGAGTCTGAAATCATATTCAAAAGGCCTCTGCCTAAAAAAATTCGACTTGAAATAAAAGCAAAAGGTTTTGCTCAAAACACCAAAGAAATCACAACCATTCTCTGCGGCACAACAAAGCACCAAGTCTATTTCTCTGCACAGGGAAACACACACACTATGGACTGCCTAGATATGGATCAAACACCTCGAATCTACATTCAACTTCTTTCTGCGAAATCTCCAGCAGAAATAAGCCCAAGCCAAGACCATCGGGTTTTAGGCATTGGAATTGAAAAATTAAAAATTCACGCGTTATAAACACTACGAATAACAGCTTTGCTTCTCAAGCACTCGACAGCGCTTGAAATATTCAAGCTTTCACTCTGGCGCACCACATTGCAGCCACACCAAAATTCTTGCGATATCATCTTTTTCAATATCACGCCCTGGAGGCATTGCTCTTGGTGATTGGTTCAACTGCTCTAATATCTTGGCTCGATAAATCATAATTTCACGATGTGTGTCAAAATTCACAAGCACAGGAGCACCAAATCTTTCATCACCAGACCAGTATGAACTGTGACAATCTTGGCAATAATTTAAGAAAAACCCCTTCGCAAAATGCTCATAAGTGTCATTAGGAGATTGATTACAAAAAACACTAGAAGGCACTATAGAGCCTCGAACATTTGGAATTTTAACCTGATTTGAATCTTCAACCGTTCCAGGCTGCGCACCACATTTTACAAGAAAAAAACAAACAGCAATAAAAAACACTCTCACCTCAGACTCCTTCAAAATCAATCAAAAAAGAAGCTGGACTCACGTTCTTCATAAGAGGATTTTGAGGCCCAATCCATCGTAAAAACAACGCCGCAAAAATATTTTTCATTTGCAACGAAACACCATATGTTTCATCGATAGAACCTAAAAGAAAATTCAGAGGTTGTTCTAAACAGTTTTCAGTTACACCACCAAAACTCTGCCCTCCCCGCAAGCTCTCTCCCCACAGTAAACATGACGTCACCGGCCAATGTGATCGGCTTCCAAGAGAATTTAAAACTGGGTTCCGCCCCATTTCACTCTTTACAACAACAATCATTCTTTTTAACAGATCAAGGCTATCTGCATATTGAAAAAGACTTACAAGATCTTGAAATAAACTCTCAAAATTCACAGCTTGTTGAGCATCATGATCTGCATGAATGTCCCAACTTCTGTGGTCTTCTATAGAAGCTGCAATGGTGCGATTTTCAGAAAACATGTCACACGCAAGTTTTGCTCTTTTTAAAAACAGAGAATCTGAAGCAAGAAAATCTTGAGATTCTCGTATAAGTTTAAACTCAGCTTCTGCTTTCCGAGCTTTTTGGACAATTTTCATTTTTTCGGTCGACAAGCCATGGTTAGAATATTGGCTTAAAAGGTTTGAATAATTTTTTCTTGTATATAAATCAATCAAACTCAATTCTTGTTCAGAAAAAGCTGTGTTCTGAGAAGGTGTTTCAAATAAATCATCAGACCACAGCTGTGTATAACCAGATAAATGGCCAGGCATCATTTGTGAACCAAAAACAACGTGCGGCAATACAAAAGATGGAGCTGCGCGATACGCATAAAAAGCAGGCCAACTCACCCAGCGTTTTGAATCAGAATGAAGAACCCCATCAGAAAAGCGCCTTGCTTCTTCTTGCTGTAAACTTGGACAGTGAATTCCGTTCACAACACAAGCATTTTGCCCCCACCGCGAAAAGAACTGATCAACCGAAGGCCTCGATGAATGCTTTACATATGGGAGAATAGAGGTATCAATTTGTTGACCAGGCTCAAGCTCTCTTAGAGGACTTTGCGTCGTTTCAAACACCATAGATGAGTCCCAACCACCCGAACAATGAACCACCATAAGAAACGGAGGTTGTGTCGGTTGAGCAAACCCCTTTGGGATCAAAGACTGAGCACCGAGTGCTCCAATATTTTTCAAGCATTGCCTTCTTGTGATCATTTACACTCCAATGAATTCATAGGAAAGAAACACCCCTACCAAAATACACACCCAACGTCGTCGCGATTGAACAGAAAGATCTGAAGAAAGATCTGAAGAAAGAGCCGCAGCATTATTTCCCAAGCTCATAAGTCTATCAACCGTTTGATCCGTGGTTAGAATCTGTAGTCCTGTCATACGCTCCCATAAAGAGACGATTTGTAATCGAATCACCTCATCAGAGTCACTCGACCCGGCACCGCCTGGCAACATGACAAAAACCTTACGCGATTGAACCTGGACATGATCGGCAAGTTCTATTTCAACGATTTTTTCAGCAAGTTGAAAAACAAAAGTTTTCAAACTACGCAAATATCTTCCTGATGGAAGCTGGTACTCTCGATCTGCTCTTTCATCTAAACTGGGAGATAAACTGATCGGAGGAAGCGGTGCATGATCTACTCCAACAAGTTGTTTCGCCATATGATCCCACTGCCATCGATCTAAAAGGCGAAAGCCTTGATTATTATTTGTGTCTACATTGCCAAAAAAAGGCTCCTTCAAACTCACCGCTTGATAAACGTCATGAAACGACTGTGCATATGGTTTCAGTTCAAGAGTTTGAAATACTTTTTCCATTAATTTTTTATCTTCCGATAGGACAAGAGGACGCCCAAGAAGAGAAGCCATAACGACGCGGACACCACAACTATTCAAACGAGGATCTTTTATAAGAGCATGATTTAGCTCCTCTCTATTTGAATATTCTTCTCCACCATAAAACCCATCTCCACTCCATTCTCCTGCCACATCCCACCAACCTTGTGGGCTTGCAGTTTGCAGCATTCCGCCCAGCGCATCGGTCACATCTTGAGAACGTCTATGACATGAAATACATGCTTTATTTTGTTGTTGTGTCGTTTCTATATTAAAAATTTCTTCCGAACTTAATGCAGAAAAGTCATGATCTGTCGATAGCGGCAAACAAAACACACGACTTAAAACATCTCTCATTCGTGAATATTCATCATGATGTTCAGGAAAATGCCCTAAAAATCCCGGAGATGACAAGACTCCCCAATCTGCATTATTTTGATGATAATCAACCCAATAGTAGGATCCACTTGTATCTGCAGCACGCCCCGTCAAACCCAAAGAGTTCATAAAATCTGCATTTAAAACCGTTTGTGAACCAATAAAAGAAAACCCTGGATGCAAATCTTTCGATAATATCGAACCCACATGATAAAGAACTCCATCTGCCATATGTGTTAAAAAAGACTCATCAACGGTAGAAGATGAGGAAGCAAGAAATTTAAAATGAGACCGACTGAGCCCCCAAGATTGTCGATATCTCTGAGCAAGTCGAAAAGAAAATCTTTGATCATGAATCAGCTGCTCAAAAATAGACTCCACAGAAACATCCCCTGATTTCACCCACTCAATAACCTCAATTCCTGGGAGCTCTCCAAGCGTATCTAAATACACTTGCCTCAAGCGCCTTAAACTGTCATCTTGAGGGCTCACCACTTCTACCGCTGGTGTTTCAGGGCCTGCCCCAGGAGAAGATCCTCCTGAACCTTCAGACTGGGTCTGAGAGCATCCAAAAACAAAAATTAAGATCATAACAAAAATCATACGGTTGACTCCTATCAGACCTATCGACCACTTATAAAGGATGTCAGACAGGCAAAAACTCCCTATGACTCGAAGAGCTCTGCCGTGTTATGGTAGCGCTGCGAAATGAAAGGATACAATATGAACACACCCACAAATCGTAAACCCGAATGGCTTAAAACTCCTTTGCCAACCGGAAAAGTTTATTTTGATATAAAAAATGACCTCCGAGAACGAAAACTTGTTACCGTCTGCGAAGAAGCCAAATGCCCCAATATAGGAAGCTGTTGGGCCCAGGGCACGGCAACATTTATGGTACTCGGAGAGACATGTACAAGAGCATGCCGTTTTTGTCACGTCAAGACAGGAAACCCACAAGGCTGGCTAGACTCTAACGAACCTCAACAGGTTGCTGAAAGTACAGCTGGTATGAAGCTCAAATACGTCGTCCTCACCATGGTCGATCGCGACGACCTTGATGATGGCGGCGCAGCACATGTCCGCTCTGTTGTCACAAAAGTCAGAGAACTCAACCCTGATATTAAAGTTGAATTATTAACCGGCGACTACCGAGGCGACTTTAATGCCCTCGATCACTTACTTGTGTCACCACCTGATGTTTTCGCTCATAATATCGAAACCGTCGAACGACTCAGCCCACGCGTACGCGACGCTAGAGCAAAATACAGAACATCACTCGCTATCCTAAAGCACGCCAAACAACAACATAACAATTTGTGGACCAAAAGCTCCATTATGCTCGGCTTAGGAGAAACCTACGAAGAGGTTTTACTCTCCATGGATGACCTAAGGGAAGCAAGCGTCTCCATACTCACTCTTGGACAATATATGAGACCTACTAAAAAGCACCTCTCCGTCAAAGAATGGGTTCATCCCGATGTCTTTAAAGCACTCGCTGATGAAGCTTATAAAAAAGGTTTTTTAGCTGTCGCTTCTGGCCCTCTTGTGCGCAGCTCTTACCATGCTGGGGAACTTTTTAGCAAAATCCCTAAATCATAAATCATTTCACTCACCAAAGTGATACCCAAAAGCTGCAGAATGCAAAAAAGCATGACGACCCAGTCTCGCAGTTAACAGAGACAAAAAGAATTCACCAAAGCTCAACAAAAACGAGGTCGTCACGTTAAAAACTCTAATAAACTCAAAGTGATGAATGTGATTTTTTATACATCTTTTAAAACTTCACGAGCAGATTCAAAAATAACATCCAATCTTACACAACCTGTTGGGTAGTGATATCAGTAAATTTCATCTCAACACCAAAAAAACATTGATACCATGTATTGCAATTGCAACTTTCAGGTCTATTTTTTTCTCATAAAGACTCTTCCTGACCTTCCTCACTCTCCTCTTCTTTCTCTGAAAAATCACTAAGCAAGAACCGACTCACAGGAGGAAAGTCAAGATCTGGGTTTTTTAACATTCTAAAAAAAGTCTGCATGCTAACAGGGTTTTTCATAGAGCACCTCAAATAGATATTGATATTCATTTTTATTATCGGCTAACTTTGTCCTCAACTCAAGCACTGACTCAAACCAACTGTGCTAAACTTGCAAGTTATTTCTAGAATCTGTGATACTAAACCCAGCTCTTTCCATGCTCAGGAGATAAAACCATGCCATTTCAAACCTCACCTTTTCCAGATGCATATCAGATTCAAGACCTTCTGACTGATGAACAAAAATTGCTCATCACGTCGGTCCGTGAATTTGTAAACCAAGAAATTGAACCTACGATTGCAGAGCACTGGGAGAAAGAAACATTTCCTGAAAGCATCATTCCAAAACTTGGTGAAATGGGACTTTTAGGATCAAGTCTCTCTGGTTATGGTCTTCCTGGTATGGATCATATTTCATACGGCCTCATTATGAAAGAGCTTGAAAGGTGTGACTCTGGACTCCGCAGTTTAGCTTCCGTGCAAGGCGCTCTCGTTATGTACCCTATTCACGCCTATGGGAGTGAAGAACAGAAAAAAAAGTGGCTCCCATTGCTTGGAAGCGGCGAAAAAGTTGGCTGTTTCGGATTAACTGAATCTGATGGCGGCTCAAACCCCGGTGATATGAAAACCACAGCAACAGAAACTGAAGATGGTTGGATTTTAAATGGTTCAAAAATGTGGATCACAAATGGAAATATCTCAAGCATTGCCATTGTTTGGGCTCAAACATCTCAAGGCATTCGAGGGTTCATTGTACCGTGTGACAGCAAAGGCTTTGAAGCACGTCGTATGAAGCAAAAGCTCTCCTTACGGGCTTCGATCACATCAGAGCTTTACTTTGACAATATCAAACTCCCAAAAGATAGCATCTTGCCTTTAGCCGAAGGTTTAAAAGCTCCCTTAGGTTGCTTGACTCAAGCTCGCTACGGCATCTCCTGGGGAGTTCTAGGAGCTGCAGAAGCATGCTTCGACGAAGCTGTTGCGTGGTCAAAAGAACGAATTCTTTTCGGAGAGCCTCTTGCACACAAACAACTTATTCAAGCAAAACTTGCTAAAATGCTTTCCAAAATTACACAAGGACAGCTCCTCGCTCACAGGCTCGGGCAACTTAAGAATCAAAACAACATGCACTTTGCTCATGTAAGTGTTGCAAAACAAAACAACTGCGAAATTGCACTTGAAATTGCCAGAATGTCCCGCGATATCCTTGGAGCTAACGGCATCATGGGAGAGTATAAATCTATGAGACATATGTGCAATTTAGAGACAGTCATCACATATGAAGGAACAAATGACGTTCATCTATTGATTATCGGATCTGAAATTGGTGGCAAACACGCATTTTAGCGTCAAGCAAGGGCCACCTTTTACACTTTTGCAAGGTGGCTTAGATCCCTCTTTTCACTACGACAGCTTGTGATAGAGCTGTTGACTTTTCCGCAACAAACAATAAAAAATCATTTATTATAAAGGCGTTACATTTTTTAAGCTCAGCTCAGCTCTGACAAGGACGATCACAGGATCAGTTCTAACTGAGGTGGTGACAATGCTTGATACAGAATCCATAGAGCAAATTTTTCAAGAAGCAAATAAACTTATTTTTGTGCAACAATATCAACATGCGTTTGAAATTCTTGAAAAACTAACGAAAGCGCCTGATTCTTGTCATAATCTTCTCTATCACTTACGCAAAATTGAATTAGCGACACGATTAGAGAAATTACCTGACCTTCATCACGAATATCTCAAAGCAGATTATTTACCTGCAGAAACTCGTGAGCTCAGCCTCATCTTTGTTGAACAATACCAAGAGACTCTTTCCCCTTCAGAAAGCCTTCTAGCCTTTAAAGAAGCTATTCAAAAATATGGTGAGTCAGCCGCGAGTTCATTTGGTATGGGTTTTTGCTTAGAATGCCAAGGTAACTCAGAAAGAGCTATCTATAACTACGAACAAAGCCTTCGCATTGATCCTGATTGGTACCCTTCATACTTTGGGCTTAGTCAACTTTACTATGCTTCAAGCGCAGAAACACAAGGCGATCATTACTTCTACCTTTTTGAACAATACGCTCCTTATAACCTCTACGGAAACTTTGAAACTCATAAACGTCTTAGTGACGAATACCTTGATAAACAGCAATTTGACGATGCTATTACAGCAATCCGCACTCTTAGGCAGTGGTGGGTTGAAAACAAAGGATTTGCACCCGATGAAATTCAAATCTACGAAGATCTATCTCTATCACTCATTTACCATATAAGAAAAAATTCCCACGAAGCGCTCGTTCGCCGAAAAAGTGCTGAAGAACAGGCGAAAAACCTTCTAACATCTCATGACACAACACCACAGGTTCTCTATTTTGTTGCTCGAGCTATGGAAGAATTTAATAATCATGATACAGCCCTTATTTATTACCAAGCTATTGTTGAAAAGCCAAACGCAGAAGCAAATCTCATACAAAAAATAAGTAGCCATATTTTATCTATGGGTGAACAAACCCTTGCTATACAACTTTTAGAAAAAGCTTATCAAACTCAACCTGACAATGAAGAAATTCGTTTCTTTCTTCTTGTTGGCAGACTCAAAGCAGAAAATGTTAACCTTGAAGAATATCTTATGGATCATCAAAGATTACGAGATATTTCAAAAAACTCTGGTGGTCGAGTGGAAACATTAGCCCTTCTCCACAGCATGCTTTCTCGAACAGACAAAGATCCTGATGTCCACAAGTACCTTGGTGAAACCTATACGAAATTAAACAACCCTGAAAAAGCATGTGAACATTATGAAAAAATGTATCATTTAGACAAAGCTTCAACTCATACAACCTTAAAATTCGCATGGTTTCTAGCAACTCAAGGGCAAACAGAAAGAGCCGAAAAACTTATAGAAAAAATCCAAATCGAGCCAAATGAAGATACACACTCATATACAGAAAACCTCTCATTAAAAGCCTCTATTTATGCTCTAACAGGAAACTTTGATTCCGCACATAAACTTCTACAAAACCTACAACAAAAAGATCCGTGGCACCTTCAAAACTTATTAGATACGACGTCTTGTATTCATCACATGAAGGATGCCCCAATTGACAAGACTCTTAAAAATTTAATTAATGCCACTAACACCCCTCCAAACTGGGTTCAATATCACAAAAAAACAGATGCTTTGATCGAAAAACATGAATATGAGCTTGTCTACCTTAGGGAAAAAGTCGCATTTCTTTATAACGACGGTGAACCAGAGTTTTTAGAAAGATTCTTTCAAGCTGCGACATCATTCGATAGCCTTCAAGCTGCTTTTGAACTTTTGAAATTACTAAATACAAACTTTGATAATTATCTTATTTACCACACACTCGGGCTTCTCTATAAAGACCTATGGCAACTCGAAACAGCGTGTGCATGGTTTGATATGGCAATGCGAGTTGCCCCTTCTCAAGCCAACACAGCTTCATCACAGCTTGAATTCGCAGATTGTTTAATATGGCGAGGAGAACAACTTGAGAAGGCTTGTCACCTTACGCAAAACATCATCGAAAAAAATCACTATTCAGCTATCAATCACACTCACCTTAGCCCAGCAACAATTCTAGCTCATGCTTCCCTTAAAAAAGGTTCACCACAAGAAGCCTATCAATGGATCCAACAAACACACCACAGATCTATTGAAAACACATATATCGAAGGCTTAATTTGTTACCGTAATGGTGATTTAACGGAAGCCAAAGCTCTGTGGAAACCATTATTATCAACACCTGCTGTCAGTCGAAGAGATCACCATATTAAACAAGAGCTCATTCGATACTACTATGAGGGGTCTTCATATCCTCAGGCTTCATAAATCATAACTCCATACGATGGAGTCTATACCTTTAACGCAGCCTTTTTCATACAATCAACACCTTTGCGCAATTGCTGCTCACTCAAATAAGGAGCAGGTCCAAGCCTTAAATAATCACCTCGATAATCTGTAAAAATATATTCTTTCTTCAATTGGCTAGATATTTCTTTGGCATATGGAGTTTTAAAAGATAAGAAACCACCAACACCCTCAAGTTTCTCATCAAAAGAGAGAACCTTAGAAGAAAAGTTAGAAGTATAGAATTCTTCCAACATAGTTTTTTTCTGCCACATATTAACTTGCGATAGTAGTGCTGGTGACAATGAGTGTTCTATAAAAAAATCAAAAACAGATTTTGCTCTATAGTGACTCGTCACATCATATGTGGAACCATCAAAACGCGATGCGCCCTCTGGGTAAAAGACAGGTTCACCCTCCTTTCTTGACTGACCTATTCTTGATATTTCAGAGAACCAACCAGTCAATAAAGGCTTCTTATCACAAGAGGAAGGTCTCCTTAAAAAACAATTGCCCTCCCCTAGTTGAAGATATTTATAACCTCCTCCCAAAAGATAAGCATGTTGAAGACCTTCTTTTTTTAAATCAAAATCAATCACATTCAAAGCGTGATAAATATCCACAACAAGATCAGCTTGTTTTTTCAGGCAGCGATCTGCGACTTCATCCATGCGCTGAATTACACGACCACTTTCAAATAAAACTTTAGAAAGAAGTACAATCGATGTTTGGCTATCAATAGCTTCTAAAAACCGTTCAACAAAAGATGAAAATGGATCAATAGGAATCCAATGAATATCAACTCCAACTTCAGACAGACGATTTAACTGTCTTCTCGCAGAATGAAATTCTCCCCCTGTTGTTATAATTTTTAGCTTCTGAGAATCACGTGAATAACAAGATAAAAGTCGACACAATAAATGATGTACACTCTCCCCTAAAGTATAAAGACCTTCTTTATCATTTATCAGTTGTGCGAATTTTTTTTTAACCTCATCTGCTATTTGAAAAGCTTTTTCCCATTTTTCATCTTTCAAACAAGCAGCGTCATTCCAAGCCTCAATTTGACCTCTAAGAGAGCAGTCAGGCCAAGCCTGATGAGAATGCCCTGTCAACAAGATATTTTTTGACACATAAAACTTTGAATAAAATTTCGCAATAGGGTTATCTGGCTTCTGGAAATCAGATAAATTTAATAAAGCCATAACAGACCTTTCAAGTAGAGTGTGTCACTGTATTTTTCTTCAATGTGACAAATAACATTATACATTGATATGATTTGATTTCTCAGTGGATTTGATCAAAAAAGAGGAAAGTATGCGTATCGGTTACTTTGCTGACGGTTATTGGGGCCTTCCAACTCTGCATAAACTCATTGCAAATAAAAATATTCACATTGTGTTTTTAGCGTCCAGATACCATGGATCCAACTACCTTCTAGATCCAATTGCAGAAAAAGCACAAATTCCTATTCTCAGACTTGAAGATATCAATTCAAAAAAGAGCCTTTCTATATTCGCTAAATACCAACCCGATGTGTTGCTTTCCATGTCATTTCTGGATAAATTTCATCAAAACCTCCTCACCCTAGCCCCTTTCGGGTCATACAATGCTCACGCAAGCCTTCTCCCTGAGTACCGCGGTAGAAACTGTATTAACTGGGCTATCATAAAAGGTGAGGTCACTACAGGTGTTACAATTCATAAAATGGACCTAAACTACGACACAGGCCCTATTGCTTATCAAAAATCTTTAATGATTGATCAAAATGAACATTTTGCTTCGATTCTCAAACGCATGGGAGAACTCTGTGCAAATGCTATAGAATCATGGTTACAAAAAGACCAGTTTATAAAACCTCTCATTGCTCAATCAACACATTTAAAAACAGATTACCGTAAAAGAGGACCTGGGGACGAGTGGGTTGACTGGAATCAAAATGCAAAAAGCATCCACAATTTTATACGAGGGATCTCTGATCCCGGTCCATATGCACACACTCATATTAAAAATGATATCTATATAATTAAAGATTCAAGGTGGGTATCAAGTGATGAATATAAAAATCAACTGCATGAAAACAACCATATATCGGCTCTCCCCGGTGAGATTATATCAGCTCACGACAATCATCTTTGGGTTCAAACACAGCAAGACATCTTAAAAATAAGGAAAATAGCACTCAATGACAAAAAGACTGAGAACTCATCTCTCAGTCTTTCAAATATATTGGGGTCACGATTTGAAAACCATTAATCAAAGCACGTCTCCACGCGCATGATCGCTTATTGCACTCGCGCTATATAACGTTCAATAACTTTGTCCATCAAAATTAGAGGTATGTTGCCAGCTTTTAAAACTTCATTATGAAAGTTTTTCACATCATAACGAAGTTTTAAAGAATTTTTCATTTTTTCTCTTAAACCAAGCAAATGAATTTGCCCAATTTTATAAGAACAGGCTTGTGCAGGCATGACGAAATATCGCTCAATTTCTGTTGCTACTGTAGAATGCGGATACCCTGTCATATCCATCATGACTTCAATGGCATACTCTCGACTCCATTTCTTTGAGTGAATTCCTGTATCAACAACTAAACGCACAGCTCTTAAAAGCTCATCTTGGAAATGACCAATCTTATCAAAGTTTGTTGAATAAAAATCAGATTCATATGCAAATTTTTCAGCATATAAAGCCCAACCTTCACAAGTTGCGTTCACATTTAGAATTTTTCTTAGCACATGCATTTTCGTTTCACTCTGTATTGTCATTTGAAAATGATGCCCAGGCTCTGCTTCATGAATACAAAGAGTTTCCATACCAAACTTCGGGACTTCTTTCATATCTCTCAGGTTTGCATAAAAAACCCCTGGACGAGAACCATCTAAACTTGGTGGGTAATAATAAGCACCTGGCATCCCTTCTTCCAAATGCTCAGGGACCGCTTCTATTTCCACACCTGATTCAGGCTTCAAGTCAAAAAATTTTCCTAAATCACGACGAGATCGTTTTAAAATATCACGATACCTTTGAAGACAAATCTGTCGATCTTCATCAGTATTTTCAAAAAGAAAAAAAGAATCCTTGCCCAGTTCTTGTAAGAGTTCTCCAACTGTTTTAGAAACATCATTTCTATTTTCTTGAATAAAAATATTTCTGACTTTTTCATGGATTTTTTTAACTTCAACTAAACCAATCTCATGAATTTCATCTGCAGTCAGATCAGTTGTTGTTTCTTCTTTTAATAACAAACGATAATAATCAGCACCAGAAGGCAAAGACCAAACGCCTCTGTTTTCAACAACATCTAAATGTTCATAATAATCTTTTAAGCGTACATATGCAGGCTGCACTGTCTTTTCCAATAAATCCTTCACCTGAGTTAAAAACTCATCTCCATCGTCAACAGGATGGTTGATAAAAAAACTCTCAACATATTTAAAAAACATATGTTCAGAAACATTTTCTTCTATGTGATCAGATATGATTTGTAGACATTTATCAATTGCAAATTTCGGAGGCATAATTCCTAAAGACCGAGATTCCTCCTGAGTTCTTATAATTTGACTCAAAACCTCAGGGATCGAAGCAAGCCTTTTTATATAAAGCTTTACATCTCTCACTTTTTCTAATGTATGCATTTGTGTAAATGTTTGATCTAAATCTGATAGCACACCAAACATTTGGTTCATAAAGTATGTATGAAAAATAAAATCTTTCTTTTCTACATTTCGTTCCACCATCCATTTCACAAAATGAAAAGAGACCCACTCTGAATCACTTAAAACCGAATCATCAAATTGATCTAACAGTGCCAAATGCTTTTCTGCTTGTTTTTGTTTAAGTCTCAAAGACTCTGGAGACCTCTGGCTCAAATAAGAATTATGAGAATAAACACCTAAACTCTCAAAAAGACCTAATGTCGTTAAAAGCTCAGGATCACCAGAAACGTAATCAATAAAAATACGATCAAAAAGAGAGTCAACTGTCGTCGGAACTTCTTGTTGCCAATCAAAAACATCCGGATGCCTCACCTCTTGCCGAGCCTTCTTAACTAACTCCTCTGCTTTATCTTTGTTGCCTTTTGAAACTTGTAGGAGTGCTTCCCAGTAAAAGTGAGGGTTTTTCTCTCCATCAAATACACCAGCATAAAGAGTTGACGACAACACCATAAATACTCCGACACATGAAATCCACTTCATAAAACTCTCTTCTTTAAATATTCTTCAAGTACACACTTAACTCAGTCAATCATGACTCCTCAGTAAGAAGCTATAGTTAATTTAAGTCTGAATAAATCAGCTCTTTTTCTCAAAATGATTTTTACAATCAAATACTCTCATTTGTACACCCCACCCAAAGTATAGCGTAAGCAATTGATTTTAAATGAGATTTTCAACTAAAACCATCAGAGAAACACAAAAATATATTGCATTTTAATTTCCATTATGCCATAGTGCGCCATCTGATGCGGACTCACCTCGTCAGCCACAACCAAGATCTGCGCGACTCTGTAGCCAACCTGATTAAAAGGCACGATCCCCTGACTCCTTGTTCGAACCCGTGGTTGATATATATGAATCCCTAGCGAATATTCGCTCTATGAAAAAGCCACATGTGTGGCAAAGTCTATGGTCATCCTGAGGTGACGGTAGACTCACTCGTCCTCTATGAAGGAGATCCTGATGGATACCAAAACCCCCGAAGACCAAGTTACAGACGTTGCAACAGAAACAACTCCTGCTGAAGTCACTTCTAAAGAAACGACTCCTACTGAAGCAGCTCCTGCTGTTGAACCAGAAGTTACAGTGACTTTTGAAGACTTAAAACTCCGCAGTGACCTTATAGCAAGCATTAAAGCAGCTGGTTTTACGTCTCCACGACCCATCCAAGCGAAAGCTGTGCCACTAGCTCTTGAAGGCCGTGACCTTATCGGACGCGCACAAACAGGAAGTGGCAAAACAGCAGCTTTTGTTCTACCTGCAATCCACAATATGTCTCAAAAACCAAAAGTAAGCACATTAGTTCTTGTTCCTACAAGAGAACTCGCAGAACAAGTTGTTCAAGAGTTCACACGATTCGGTGCTCCTTTAGGTCTACGCGTTGTGAGTATCGTTGGTGGGCAACCAGGCATGCGTCAAGTTGAACTTGTCAATCGCGGAGTGCATATTGCTGTAGCAACTCCAGGCCGTATGCTTGACCATATTTCTTCTGGGCGCCTACGTAACTTCACACCGAACATGGTTGTTCTTGATGAAGCTGATGAAATGCTTGATATGGGATTCATTGATGACATCCGCAGTATTCTTTCAACTCTCCCTGCTGAGCGTCAAACAATGTTGTTTTCAGCAACCATGCCATCTGCGATTGCAAACCTTGCACGCGAACAGCTTAAAAACCCAATTGAAGTTTCATGCTTAAACAGCGGTGAAAGACACGCAAATATTGAACAAGTTCTTCATGTCATGCTTGGCCGTCAACGCGAACAAGCTCTTCTAAGAGTCATCGCACACGAACAACCTGAAAAAGCTATTATTTTCTGTAGAACTCGCCGCGATGCTGACGAACTGAACGAGCGTCTTAATTCACAACAAATGCGCTCACAGGTTCTTCACGGAGATCTAAGCCAAGCGACTCGAAACCAAGCGATTCGCTCTATACGTGAAGGTCGCACTCGCTACCTTATCGCAACTGACGTAGCTTCACGTGGCCTTGATATTCCTAATATTTCTCACGTTTTCAACTTCCATATCCCTGAAAACGAAGAGCGTTATACTCACCGTATCGGCCGAACAGGTCGTGGCGGTGCACACGGACGTGCAATTACACTTATTACACCTCCAGAACTTCGTAGCAGCTACTACCTCAAAAAAGGAATTGGAAAAAATATCCAACTTGCCCCAATTCCTCAAAAAGACGCTGTCGAGCAAAAACAACGTCAAAGCTTGTGGAACCAAATTCTTGAAACAGAAGTTCACGAAAACGCAGCTGAGTTCTTAAAACAACAAAGCCCATCCGACTTAGAAGCACTAGCAACAAAAATGCTTACAATTCTTAGTCAGCAAATCCGTGTCCCTGGACCACAAGAAGTCGGCATCCCGGCAGAAGAGCTCACTCAAATCGCACAAGGTGGCGGTGGTCATAGCCGCTCAAGACAACACCGCAGCGGCCAAAGACCTTTCTCATCATCAAGCCGTCGACCACGTCACGGACAAAGTGGTGGGCAAGGTGGCGGTAGCTACGGAAGACCATCTCGCGGTGGACCACGAAGTGGTGGTAGCTACGGACAATCTTCGTCATCATCATCTCACTCACGCCCAAGAAAGCCACGCGCTGCAAGCAGCCGATAAGTTTTCTACTCTCATTAAAAAGACGACCTAAATTATAATTAGGTCGTCTTTTTTTTGCGAAAAAACAATGAAAACGATTCTATACAACGGGCTCATCAACAAAATCTGCAATGTACATAAAAAAAACATTTCACGGTTTACAGCACAATGATTTGAATTTTCTTTGTTGACAACTTCAAACAATTATGGACAATGGTTTTGAGCTTAGATGCACATTTCAACTAGAAGTCGCTTCTCCACGTAAATGGGTGATACCTGAAGCCAGGTCATCTTTTTAAGTTGAGAAAAAAGACATTGGAAAATCTCTGCTTCCGCACATGAAGGGAACCATTATGGTAACGAGTTCTAAGGAAAGCAGTCTTCGTTCAACGAAGACTCCAGATGCTCTATCAACCCCAGCCACATCATGCACAAATTGCCTACAGAAAAATCCGTCAAGAAGAAGGCACTTTAGTGAGCAAGCTTGGGCAGCACTTCTCGCATGGAGTGAAGTCTCAGTCTCATCTGTAAAACAACCGATCTGTGAGCACTGTTATGAGGAGATGCGTGAGGTCTTAATCGATCGAATTGATGAAGTCGACGCCATCCAAACGGGACAACAAGCCTCTTAGGTGATATTTACCCATCGAGAATGCGCGCAAACCTCCGATCCTAGACTTGTATGAGTCGCATGGAATGGAGAAAGCAGTATGGGTTTATCATGCTTAAAGGATAGTGTTCCGACAGATTATCAACTCGCTTTGCAGTCCTACTGGCACAGTGCACGAGACAAGTGCGTGTCTGCCATCCAGGATAAGCTACTTACTGAGGCTTGCGATGAAACTTCGCCTGCTTACTATCGACTTTGGATTGATGATTTAGCACGCCGAGAAGAAAAAGACTCTCTAGAAGAGTTAAACCGCCACCTCCTTACCCAAGGCCTCGAATGGCCTGAATTCAGCACAACATTTCGGGCATTGCGCGGGATCATCCATCTTGAAAAAGACGAATTCAAAATGGCCACTCTCTTATCTGAAACTTTTCAAGACGACGAAGAGGAGAATCCTTGGATTCTTGAGTTTCTAGAGCGTCTCAGCCATAGAACAACTCCTAAAACATACCTTAAAAACATTGAGACAATCGATTATTTCCATTATCAGACAGCTGCCACAACGCAGATCATGTTAAACCAACCAAAAGAATGTGAAAAAATTCTGAAAGTCAC
The DNA here is from genome assembly GCA_045106415.1 of Oligoflexales bacterium. GTDB lineage: Bacteria > Bdellovibrionota_B > Oligoflexia > Oligoflexales > Bog-1112 > JBGCEP01. Next base: position 139,281 of record JBGCEP010000027.1, read on the forward strand.
ATGTAATAAAATTTTTACAGACTGCCCAGATTTGTTACTCTTTCAAATTCATTCAAAACTTGATGAAGCCAGCCAAATGTGGGAGTTTGACGCTCTCATTGATCGAGCCAAAACTGTCTCCCAGAGATGGAAGGAGAATATAGAAGGATGGTTCCTCCTAGGTTACCTTCAAGTTCGTGCTGAAAGGTTCCCTGAAGCCATAGAAACTCTAGAGCATGCAAATAAAATGGCTATGGGGCGAGACACTGACATTCTCACTCTGCTTGCACATTCATATATTACTCGCGCAGACCACACGCACGGCACACATCATGCACAAAAAGTACAAAGCGAAGATTGGAAACACAGTGATTCTTTGTTTCGCACATCTAAAGACCGCATGATTCAAAGCGGGCTTCCTATCCGAGAAGTGTCACTTTCCATCGAGTCTCTCAATCTTGATAAACATCTCGCAAATAACATTGAAGAGCTCCCTGGAAAAAGAGTTTGGGCTCTTTTTGTTGGAGCAAATCAATTCAATACCCTGAGAACAGAAAACGAAGAAGACATACAATATATTTTTCAGCACACACCAGTCGTCCCTTCACCAAACGACATTGTCCTCATGTTATGGGATGAAGAGCAACAGTGCCGCCTAGCAAGTGTTTATGTCGTAGCTGGTGAGCCTACATGGCATCCTTTGCATAAAAACGAATCTATCCTTCAACTCTGCACACGACCGGAAAGAAGCATTACTCTCGATATAGAACGAACCCCAGAAGAAAAGAGAAAAAACATTTTAGAATTCGAAATAGAAGCTATTGATCATATTTTTGAGGGCATACGAACGCATAATGATCCTTATGCCGAAACCTCTTTTGAGCCCATCACTCTTGCAAAAACATCGTAAGGAGATCAAATATCATGTTTCGCTTTTTCTTTGCTTTTTCACACTTTCTGCTCTACGTAGTCGCTCTATCTTCAGTTTGCCTTGCGCAAGAAGACATCATCTCAGATGGGAGCGTTCTTCATATTGAAGACAAAGAGTTTAAAGTCACTCCACCCATAGGGTGGGAGGTTCATAACAGTGATGGGCGAAGTGGGCTTCTTCTACAAAAACCTTTTGTAGAAGGAATGAAATATCAACCCAACATTCGTGTCATGACTTTTCAAGAACCTAAATATATCGATGATTACACAGCTGATCAATTTGAAGAAACCTTGATTGAAAGGTTTTCCAAATCAAGCTCATCGATTCAAAATTATATTGTAAGAAATAACCAAATGGTAAATATGGCTGATGGGCGAGAAGCCATTCTTTATTACACACAATTCACATTTGACAAGACTGAACTCATGCAAGCCCACCTCCTCATCTCAGGAGTAGAACGTCATTATTTAATTTCATATACTGATCTCACTGAAAATTTTGAAGAAAACACACAGTCTGAAGGGTCTCCACTTCAAAAAGCTTGGTCTTCCATCACCTCTGTCACTCTAGAATCAGATGGACCTACACGGTTTCAATCTCCTCGATCACTACTGATCACAACTATTTTAATCATTTTCATTCTATGTTTCACATGGTTTATCCGAAGAAGAAAAGCAATCAATAAATATCAGAAGATAGACGATGATGATGATGATGATGATGATGATGAATTCAATACAGAGGACGACGATGTAGAGACAAATATCGACTACTCTAATAATAGCAATGAATCCATCACCAAAGACATGGGCGAACCCAACAACAACTGGTCCTTTTCTACCTCTTCTGAAGCAACTCAAATTAAGCCAATATCAAGACACAAGCAGAACCTCTGGGATGAGGCAAATCAAAAAAACTCTGACAAGAACCATGACATTGACGATGACGACAATGAAGAAGAAAACGAGTGGAACCTCCCTCAAAAATAAGCCTTTAATCTGTAAAATATTAAGACCTGGGAGATTTCGATGGTTTTCTTAAAAAATTTCTAGATATAGCATTGAAAAATATTTCTTTAGAGCTTTAAAAGCTAAGCCATATCTACCTCTTAAAATTTTTCTGATTTTTGTTTTAACACCACAGCATCCATGTTCTATCTCATTAAAGTCGGGCCTTAAAACATAATTTCAAAAAGAAAACCGCAGAATAATATAGCAACCAACATAAAACCTCAGCCAACTTAAACATGACTGAAAAAACCATGCTCCAGAATGGAAAAATAATGGTGAAGAAATTATTGACAAACTTTCCTAAGAAGGGCATAACTTTCTTCATCGGAGGGGCATAGCTCAGTTGGTTAGAGCGCCGTCTTTACACGGCGGAAGTCCGCGGTTCGAGTCCGCGTGCCCCTACCACTCAAAACTCCCAAAATCATAGATATTAAGCTACCATGTTCTTAAACAAAGAACAGAGGTTTTTTTTATGATCTATGCAAATTCATATATTAATTTCCAGTCACATGCTCTCAGCCCTTATCACGTTGTTGATCGCGTTATAAAAACACTGGCCGATGCTCAATTTAAAGCTTGGCAACCAGGGACTCCACTCACAGAGGGCGGGTGGTGGCTAGCGCACCCTGACACAAAAGCTGTCGTTGCATGGAAAGTTCCCAAAAAGCCTTCTATCAAGAATGGTTACGCAATAACAGCTTCTCACGTAGACAGTCCAACACTCAGGCTCAGACTCCAACCTTTCAAAGAAGACGATGGAGTGAACCGGCTCCTCACTCAAATGCATGGCGGACTTATACAAAGATCATGGTTTGATCGACCTTTATACGTAGCTGGCAAAGTTTGGCATCTTCAAAACTCAAAAAAAATGATGTATAAAAAGGGACTCCCAGCAGTCACAGAAACATTAGTACACAGCACGATTCCTCTTGCCGTTATTCCTGATGTTGCTATCCACTTAGATCCTCAAAAAAATAAAGATGGTAAGATCAACCCTGAAAATGCACTTGCTGCTATGTTTGGGTGTCAAGAGACAAAAGAGCTTCAAAAGCTGTTCTGGGAAGCTCTCAAATTAGATACAAAAACACCTCCAGATGGATTTGACCTTACTCTATCTCCAGCCATTCCTCACATGCTCACAGGGGCTGATCAATCATATATTGTTGGTCCAAGGCATGATGATTTAGCTATGGTTTTTTCTTCCCTACAAGCACTCACTGAAATCAAAGAGCAGTCTAGCAAAGTACCCGTTGCTCTTTTTCTAGATGCTGAAGAAACTGGTTCTGCCACACCTTCTGGTGCTGCGTCTTCTTTTATACGCGACACACTACTCGATATCGCAAACCAACTTGATTCGAAAAGTGACTATAAACAACTCCAAGAAAGCTTTTTAATTTCAGCCGATATGGCCCATGCTTGGCACCCCGGCTTCCCACAACTCCATGACAGCAACCACAGGCCCCATATCAATAAAGGCATTGTCATTAAAGAAAATGCGAACGATCGATATGCCACAACAGGATACTCAACCGCTATCATTAAAGGTTTATGTCAGTCGCAAGGACTTTCTTATCAAAACTTTATTGCTAGACAAGACATGGGATGCGGAAGCACGATAGGCCCCACCTTATCAACTGCATTATCATGTCCAGCTGCTGACATTGGACTTGCTCAATGGGCTATGCACTCAAGCGCTGAAACAATGGGTGCACATGACCTTGACGATATGATTAAACTTTTCAAGGCTTTTTACACCGGAGAAAACAACATCGAGAAATAACAAGACCTTCTCGGCACTATTTAAAAATGTCGAGAAAGTTCACAAGATCACCTTATACGAGCAAAAAATCACAAATATCTCCAATACTGATTTCATCAGTAAAGAAATCACAAAACTCTTTTTCTTTTAATTTTTGAATATCCAGTATTTTTTCTTCAATCGTTCCTTGCGATATGATTCTATAAACAAAAACAGGGTGTGATTGTCCAGAGCGATGAAGACGCGCAATCGCTTGATTTTCAACTGCTGGATTCCACCAAGGATCCAATAAAAAACAATAATGAGATGCTGTCAAATTTAACCCGACACCACCAGCTTTCAAGCTTACTAAAAAAATTAAACAGTCTTCACTCCCTTGAAAAGAGTCAATACATTTCTCACGGTCTTTGGTGGACCCATTCAAAGACTCATACAAAAGATGTCGTTTATCCAGCTCATATGAAATTATTTTAAGAAAAGATGTGAACTGTGAAAAAATAACAATTTTTTTCTTTTCTCTACAAAGAACGTCAATCTTATCAAGTAAAACTTGAACTTTACCACTATCACCTTCAGCAAAAGGAAATATTAAACCAGGGTGACATGCAATTTGCCTCAATCTTAATAACGCTTCTAATATAAATTTTTTTGATTTTACAGGATTCAGAGCGTTTTTTTCTTTTCGAATCTTTTTTAAAAAATAAGATTTCGCATCATCATATCTTGTTTTTTGAATCACAGACATTTCACACATGAGAATTTGCGAATTCAATTTTGGGAGGGATTGTAGAACATCTTTTTTCTCTCGCCTTAAGAAAAAAGGCCTTATAATATGGTAAAGATCGTTTGCTTTCAATTTTTCTTGAAGTTTCACAGAGTCTGAAACTAATCCAGGATTAATGAAATCTGCAATCGACTCCAAGTCTTTCGCATTATTTTCAATAGGAGTTCCTGTCATTGCAATATTCATGTCAGATTTCAACATTTTCATCACTTGTGCTATGTATGATTTCTCGTTTTTAATGACCTGCGCTTCATCTAAACACACCACAGAAAAATTGAACCGATTTAGTTTTTCAATATCATGTTTTACTGTGTGATGAGTTGTCAAAATAATATTTTGATCTGAAAAACTATCTAAACGTCTATTGTCGCCATAATAAGAAAAAAAACTTAACTTTGTAAATTTTTCAATTTCTCGTATCCAATTAAAAACTAACGTTTTGGGAACAACAATCAAATAAGGCTTCTGACTAAAAAACTTTTTTTGATCTAAAAAAGAAAGAACCTGAGCTGTCTTACCCAACCCCATTTCATCAGATAAACACCCACCAACCCCTTTCTGATTTAAAAAGAAAAGCCAATAAACCCCCATTTTTTGGTAATCTCTTAAATTTTTATAGAATTTCAATGGCGTCTTGTGTTTCTTAAAAAAAACTCCGTCTTGAAAAGAAACATCTTTCAATCGCAAAGATTCAGGCACAGTGACTCGACTATGACACAAATATTCTCGCAATATAAAAACATGACTTTTTTCAAAAAACATAACATCATCACGACATACACCAGACAAAAACAATAAAGAAAAATGCCTCACCCAATCTCTCGATAAGAAACCTAATCTCATATCTTGCAAAAAAATTTGACGGCACCCTCTCTCCATAACAGACTTTATTTTCAATAAAGAACATTTATTCCCTTGAAAATCAACAAAACCTCTCCATTCAAAACCATCATGTGTTTCTTTGATTTCACCATAAACAACAGGATTTGATTGCACTTCAAAAGTATTAACAACAACACGACAACCACTAGTAAGAATTTGATCCATTACTGCTTCAATGACAGAGTCAGGATCGGACCATCGACCACTTGAAAGCTTCTTAAACCCTAGGTGATTTAAAAAAGATAAAAAATATTCTTCCTTTTTAAGATTTCGAATCACTCTTGTGCGCGAAACAAAATCAAATAAAGAATGACACCTTCTATCCGAAGATCTAATCTTGATATTTTCATAACAGAAAAAAACATCCATTCTCAAACCACTTGATGTAAATAAACGTGTATTCAAATCAACAACCACTGAAAGATCACAAACATTAGCATCATCGGCATCAAGCGTGTTGGAAAAAATTAACTTACCATGGGTCTTCACCTGCATCAGAACACCTGGAGTATTAAACACAGGAGCGATTTTATGATTCAATGTATTCGCCATATCTGAATTTATCAAAAAATCTTCTTCCTCTAAAAAGAAAAGGAAATCTTTCAATTTGTTATAAGATAAATACGAATAAACCTGATGATTATAAAAAAACAGACCAAGGTCGGGGGAACACGAAGTTTGCTGCATCGGTATTTTCAAAGAATCTTTTATAAAAAAAATCTGAATTTGAAAATCTCCAGGATTTAATCCAGATAGATTGAATTCAACATCAAGAGAAAATCTCTCATAATTATTTCTTCCATCTAAAAAAAATTCACCGTATTTGCTTTTAAAAGAAAATACATTTAAAAATTTATATTTAAAATCTTCATTTTTTATAGAAAGATCATCTTTTCCCAATGATTGATTCCAATTGAAAGGGGACTGGATATCAGTATTAGAAAAACAATCATTTGAAGAAGTTTGGTTTTCCAAATAAGAGTAAAACTCTTCTTTATCTAAGGAAATATCTTGTTTTTCACAAAAAAAACTTTGGAGACAGTGATAAGAAGACTTTCTATACTCTATAAATAAATTATTCAGATTTTTAGAATCTTCTGAAAGTTTTAAAAAAAACTCCCAATTCACAATGGTCATATTTTCATTATGATTCATCTCTTTTAAAAAATATTTAAACTCACGTTTCTGTTTTTCGTTTGACAAAAATTCGGAACATTTTTTTAAGTGCACACACAGTGATCTTGCATCAAAAGATAAAAAATCTAAACATTCACATGTAGCGATAATATAACCATCATGTTGATCTACGTATTGAAACTTCTGATGAAAAACTCCAAAAAGGAGATCACCTTCTGTGCGCAAAGAACACGATACATATGATTCATCAATAATTTCAATTTGTGGAGACTCTCTCTGTATAACACTCTCAGGTTTCACAGCTAAAACACGATCAAAAAAATCCACAAATCACCCTCAACATTAAGCCCCTCTTTCTTAAAGCCTCACAGTAAAACACACATGTTAAATCAAAATATCCAATAAACACACTGCTATATTAAGGTGTTATCAAAAAAACTTAGACACAGAGGCTGTGTGCAATCATGACCTCACATACAAAAACCGAGACGTTCTATATGAAACGCATGACTTCAAAAGAAAAAGCAGCCATCCTTCTTACAGTCTTAGGAGAAGATATTGCCTCAGAGATTTTAAAACAACTATCTGAGCAAGATACTCGCATGATCATACAAGCCATGAATGGACTTAAAACAATCGATCAAGACGATATAGATCAGCTACTCCAAGAGTTTTTGGCAAACCTTCTTCAACCGGCTACAAACATCGAAGCTGATCCTAGCTTTATGAAGAAAGTTCTAGAAAAAACACATTTAGACTCAAAAAAAATAGCTGACCTTCTACCATCTACACCACAATTTCGTTGCCTTGATCCCCTAAGTGGGCAGGAAGTCTCTCTTATGCTCTCACATGAACACCCTCAAACCATAGCTCTTGTTTTCACACAGTTATCACCTCAAAAGCTGGCAGAAGCCTTTCAACATTTACCTCAAAGCCTACAAAGCGAAGTCATGCTTCGCATTGCAAATCTTGATAGAATTGAATCAGAGACTTTATTTGAGCTGGAAGAAACCCTGGAAGAGATGCTCAAAAAATCAGAGTCGCAACGCTTTCAAAAAGTTGGTGGGATTGATAAAATAAAATCACTTCTACAAAACACAACACCAGAAATGACTCAACAAATCCTAGAAAACTTAAAGAAAACTCAACCAGATATCGCTGAAGAAATTGAAAACAGTCTTTTTCAATTTAGCGATTTGATAAAAATGGATAAAGATTCTTTCAGAGTCTTATTTCAAAAAGTCGATCAAACAACCTGGATGATAGCCTTGCGTGGCCAAGAACAAATTTTAGACATTGCATTAACAGTTCTTTCAACTCGAGCCGCAGAAACTTTTCAAGAAGATTTTATTTCTCAAAAACCACAGAAAAAATCTGACATTGAAAAGCACCAACAAGACATCATAACAGTTGCAAAAAACCTCGCTGCAGAAGGAATTATACGACTTCCTACTGACAACGAGGTTTGGGTCTAAGAGATCAAAAAATTAATCATTAAACTCGGTATAACCAGACACAGCAGCCACACTAATGGCCTCGGCCTTCGTATAACCACCCTCACCCTCTGTGATAGTGTGAGTTAAACTTTTCAACTCATAACTCGCAAGAGTTGCACAATTTGTGCTATCAGCTACCGTTAAATCAGAAGCATTCACACAAATAGTCTCAGACGCTCGCTGAGTTCCACTGCAATCTTCTCCAGGAGGATTATTCGGGCTTCCAAAAATTCCTGATGCATACATATAATTTGCATTTGATTTCATCTGGATACCACAAGAAACTCCATTTCCTGCGCTATTTCCACCATTGGTAAACTCAAGAGCGCCGGTTGTTTCATTGGCTTTGACATGTGTATAAGCATAAGAAGGAATTTTCACTCCTTCAACAGTTTCTTGTGAAACCGCAATCTGCCAAAACTCAACCTCAGTCCCTGCTGTGTTCGCTTTTGCATAGACAATAATCCACTCATCATCACTCCCTGTAGTCCCGCGCTCCATAAGGTAAAAATGATCATCATAAAAACCAAACGCTAGTTGTGATGTTTCACTTAATGTTTCTTGGCATTGAAAGTACATAGGAAAAACATCGCCATTCGGAAGCGCTGGTGGGGTCCACTCAGTTGCAACTTCATCAACACATTTACGTGGAGAATCTTCTGCTCTAGAATTTAAAGATGCCATTCTTTCGTCAATTTTTTGCAGCCGGTAGCTAAAATTTGTGGGCCCAGGACTAAACAAACGCCCTTTAATCACCTCAACAGCCGTTGGGGGCGCCGTTGCTTCTTCTGTAAGGGTTAAAGCAGTCGATAACAGTCCAGCTGGGGTGCTATGTTCAACGGGTGGGTAAATTGCAGGAGCTCCAATTGACTTTCCTGACTCATCACACCCACTGTACTGCAGCAAAACAAACAATAAAGCAAATACTCTCATTCTAAACTCTCCATCACACACTATTCATCATTCCACCTAGCTTAACGGATGAGTCTCTGACTCAAATAGGCAAATACCTCCACACACCTCTTCGTAAAAAAATCCTGCATCTTCAAACTGATACAGGATTTTTTTATGAAGTAATCTTATACTGTTTTATTAACGAGGGTAAATGGCTTGAATCTCTTTAACTAACTCTGCGAACGTATCATTTTCAATCGACTGACGCACTCTTTCCATCAGTTTCAAGTAATACGTAATATTATGAACAGTGAAGAGTCGCAAAGCTGTCAATTCACCCGCGACAAACAAATGCCTCAAGAACGCGCGACTGTATGTCGTACAAGTTGAACACTCACAATTTGCATCTAATGGCTCTTGATCATGCCTAAATCTAGCATTACGAATATTCAAACGCCCCTCAGAGGTGAATAAGGAGCCGTTTCTTGCGTTTCGAGATGGCATCACACAATCAAACATATCCACACCCAACGCCACCGACTCCACTAAGTCACGAGGTGTTCCCACACCCATAAGATAACGAGGCTTATCTGTAGGAAGCTCTTGACACGCAACATCTGTCATAGCTCTCATATCTTCCTTACTCTCTCCTACAGAAAGACCCCCAATTGCATATCCTTCAAAACCAATCTCCTGAAGAGCTTTAGCACTTTTTCTACGTAAACCTTCGTAAACCCCACCTTGCACAATCCCAAATTGACAAAGTTCATCTTTGGTTTTGCTGTCTCGGCATCGCTGTGCCCAGCGTAAAGTTCGATCAAGGGAGTCTTCAGCTTGCTTCCAAGTTGCAGGGCATGGCGTACACTCATCAAGCACCATATGAATATCTGAACCAAAAGCCTCTTGAGCCCTTACAGCTTCTTCTGGGGTAAGCAAAAACTTTCGACCATCAATATGACTCGCGAAATGCGCTCCTTCTTCTGTGAGCTTACATTGTTTTGCAAGACTAAATACTTGAAACCCCCCACTATCAGTCAAAATAGGACGATCCCAACCGACAAACTTATGCAATCCCCCGAAAGGCTCTAACACCTCAAGACCAGGCCTTAAATACATATGATATGTATTGCAAAGCATGATCTTAGAGTCCATGCGCAGTAAATCTTCAGGAAGTAAAGTCTTGACGGTACCAAGAGTACCCACAGGCATAAAAACAGGAGTCTCAACAACTCCTCTGTGTAACTGGACTCGACCACGTCGGGCAGAGCCACTTGATTTTATAAGCTGAAACATAGCCCTCTGTCACAAGATAGATTTTCCAAGCGCCGATAAGATCAAGTCCACAGCAAGCTGTGCACTACGACCATCTTGTCGTTGACTTGGATTGAGTTCAACAACATCCATGGAAGACAGCCGCCCACTATCCGCTACCATCTCTAATGCGAGATGAGCTTCACGCGCAGACAGCCCTCCTGTTTCAGGAGTACTCACAGCAGGACACGCTAAGGGATCCAAAGCATCCATATCAAAAGAGACATGAAGACCGCCATTTGCACGGCCTGACCATTGAAGAGCCTCTTCCATGATCGAGTGCATACCACGTTCATCAATTTCACGCATTGTAAAAATTTTAACCCCGTGCTCTCGACACAAATCTCTTTCAGCTCCATCAATCGATCGAATGCCAATTAGAGACAAGTAATCCGAATGAATTTTAGCACCAGCAGCACCAATTGAGGTTAACTTTTCATGCCCTAAGCCAAGAAGCGCTGCTACCGGCATCCCATGAATGTTGCCTGAAGCTGAGCTTTTATGGGTATTAAAATCGGCATGAGCATCAAACCACAAGACACCAAGATCTTTATCTTTTTTCTTTTCGTGATGAGCCACAGCTGCAATGCTACCCATAGCAATAGAATGGTCTCCACCTAAAACAAGTGGCACTCCACCCTGTTGGAGCACAGCGGTAACCTCATCAAACAATTTTTGGCAAAGATTTGAAATTTCATCAAGATGAAAATTTTCCAAAGCACAAGCTTTAAGCGTTTCACGTACAGGAACAAAAAGATCACCATGGTCAACAGATGACCACCCTATACGTGAAATTTGCTCTTGAAGATTTGCCATGCGAATCGAAGCTGGGCCCATAAGAGCCCCTCTTATATTCGCCCCAAGATCAGAAGGGACACCAATCACGTGGACCTTGCCTGAGCTTTGTGACTTCATCATGAAGTCGGCTCAATACCATGGCGTTTGAGATCTTCATCAACCATCATAGAAACAAGTTCACGAAAACTTACTTTAGGTTCCCAGTTAAGGGTTTTCTTCGCATGCGTGCAGTCGCCAAGCAAAAGGTCAACTTCTGCAGGTCGAATGAAAGCTTCATCAATTTTCACATAATCTTGATAATTCAAACCAACTCTTTGAAAAGCGATTTCACAAAACTCACGCACTGTGTGAGTTTCTCCTGTTGAAATAACAAAATCTTCAGGCTTCTCCTGTTGAAGCATCAACCACATCGCTTCAATATAATCTCCTGCGAAACCCCAATCTCTCTTAGAGTCTAGGTTCCCCATACGGAGTTCTTTAGCTTTACCAGCTTTAATTCGAGCAACCCCATCTGTGACTTTACGCGTCACAAACTCAAGACCACGGCGTGGGGATTCATGATTAAAAAGAATCCCAGAGACTGCAAACATATTGTAACTATCTCTATAATTCACAGTCATATAATGGCCGTATGCTTTTGCAACACCATAAGGACTGCGAGGATAAAAGGGAGTGCTTTCACGCTGAGGAACTTCAAGAACCTTTCCGTACATCTCTGAACTCGAAGCTTGATAAAATCGAGCACTCGGACAAGCCATACGAACAGCTTCTAACATTCGCATCACACCAAGACCTGTAATATCACTTGTCAGTTCGGGTTGCCCCCAGCTTGTCCCAACAAAAGACTGCGCTGCTAAATTATAAACTTCATCAGGCTGTGCTTTTTGTACAGCTTGAATTAAAGAGCTTTGGTCATGTAAATCTCCCTCGATCCATTGAACATGATCAAGAAGAGCACCGAGTCTCTCATGGTTTGGAGTACTCAACCTTCGTACCAACCCAAAGACCTCATAACCCTTTTCAAGGAGAAATTCAGCCAAATACGATCCATCTTGCCCTGTGACACCTGTTATCAGAGCTTTTTTGCTCATGAGTCTACTCCATTAATTGCGATATTTTCATCATATCGTCCATCATGTTGAAAGTCTACGTCAAGGATTTTGAATTTGTGGATATTTCACGAAACAAAAAAACTGATTCATCAATATGCTTCTTAAAACTTTGTATTAGAAAATCCCACTGAAAACGCTCTGGTAAAATTCTACTTTGCGACACAAGCTTTTCATCGATACAATATTTCATCATTTTTACCCATAAACACATATCTGTTTGAGGCAATAGATATGCCTCTGAGAGACCCTCTAAGGTTTCCCGCACTCCCTCACACTCAGCAGCAAGAATTGGCAACCCAAAACGAGCAGCTTCTAAAAGAGGAAGTCCAACACCTTCGTGTGTACTCATACTTAGATAAACAGCCGCATGTTCATACACACTAGAAAGCTCAGATTCTGTAATATTTTGTAAATACACAATATCAGCTTCAGAAGACAAACTCTCTGCCAAGGTTAATCCAAGTTGATTCGCTGTCTGTTTCAGCTCATTTGACCAATCTTCCATTTGCCATGACCCAACCCAAACCATACGAATCTGCTGCTTGAAACACATCTTCCATAAAGCACACAGTTGCATAAGATCTTTATGGCCTTTATGAGGCCGACAATGACCCACAGTCAAAAAATCAATATGCTTAAGATGTGAACGATCTATAAAATGTGATGATTCTAAATCTTCATATCGCCGCAACACAGAAAAAACCGAACTATGTTTTAAAAAATCTTTTTGGTTTAATTTTGAATCACACCAAATAAAATCAGAAGCAGCTTCAACAAAGCTTAATTGCCATCGAGCTCTATCACACACATACTCTTCCATGCTACCTTTCTGGAAAAAGTGCGACGGAGTGATATTATGATATCGAACAATTTTAACTCGTCCTTTGACAGCCCATTCGTAAGGAAGGCTTGAACCGACCGCTAAATGATAGATAAGAACATCTGAAGAATCATGGTTCGATACATGCAAAGCACGCTTAGAGCTCAGTTCTGTATAAATATCTGATCGATACCCCCATGAGCGCAAAAGGTCACGCATATGCACAACCTCCCCACTCACAGCATCTGCTGTTGACAGACAAGGGACATATTGATCAATGCGAAGCATGTTGATCCTGGTCAGTGCGTTTCAATTCAAAAATTTCTTGTTCAAGCTTTTCAATTCTAGCCTCCAAAGCAACAACAGCCCCACCTAAATTCACTGTCATTTCATTGAAATTTCTTTGCCGGATCAAACAAATCTTGAACCACGGGCGAGTCATTTTGAACATCATTTTTTTAAGAAAAACACCCAGTTTTCCTTTCTGACTGTCGTACACCATGGGTTTTGTAAAATCTGAATTTTCCCCCATCTGAAACAATTGACGAGGAGGAAAAGCAAGCCTTCTCTCCCCTGCCCATGGGTCTTCATATTGAAACCGTTGCCTTAGAGGTTCCCACTCTTTGTATTGCTTGCGAATTGCTTCTTCAAGATCTGGGGTTAAAGTATCCATAGTGTACTTTCTATTCAAAGTCAGACAATTTATATAGTAAAAAATTCATCCTTAAATACGATGATGTCACAGGATAGTAGATTCTCAAACTGAAACTTCAAAACACCTCTCACTGAAGAAGTCTGTTCATAACCTTTAATACCAGAGAAACTCAAAAGCTCAAGAAACCATCTCTATTTAGATTTTTTCACGAAAGATTACGTTTGCCATCAATACATACAAAATAAGGTTCACATCTTTAAAAAAACTTAATGAATATTTTCTTTTTCTGTAACTACCCAGCTAGGGCTACGTCGGTGGTTCAGGCAAGCCTGGAATTTGGCCCCAAAAAATTCCTTCGAGAGCTTCGATCACATTGTTTTCCCTGTTTCCTACAGGTTGAAGTAAAGCTTCGAATGTCAGAAAAAATTTTAGCACCCTGAAAACTCCGAAAATTTCCTGACATTTTCATCCGGACTTTCATCATCCTCACATCCTGTTCAGCCTGGTTGTTGGTGAATGGAAGGGACTCCGAGCTAAGAAATCTTAAAACTGCGTCTTTGTGCTTCAGTAATCTCAACAAAAGGTTATGCCCTGTTCGGCGTTTCTTTCGTCCACGCTTAACTATTGCTGACAATGGAGGCTGAGATTCATGAAAAGCTAAGCCAGTAGCTACAATCGCGTCATAAACACGATAGATTCGTTCA
>JBGCEP010000028.1:0-112041 GCA_045106415.1 Oligoflexales bacterium
GAAGACGATTTTGTTTATGTCTGGGCCGATGGGGTCAATGTCAAAGTCCGTTTAGGAGAAGACAAACGCCTCTGTTTATTGGTTTTAGTGGGTGTAAACCAAAACGGAGAAAAGAAACTTTTGGCTGTTGAGTCTGGATACCGTGAATCAGCAGAGTGTTGGAGTCTGGTTTTCCAAGACCTCTTGAGGCGTGGTTTGAAGCCGCCACTGGCCATTATTGGTGATGGTGGTTTAGGTCTGTGGAAAGCCGTTCATCAAATCCCAGAATTTTCTGCAACAAAAGACATGCGGTGCTGGGTTCATAAAATTGCGAATGTTCTCAGTCACTTTCCTAAAAAATTACAGCCTGCTGTAAAGAAACGCATGCACAACATGATGCAAGCAGAACGGAAGACTGATGCTGATATCGAGCTTGCAAGATTTAAGAAAGATCTCGGACCTAAGTATCCTAAAGCTGTCACTTGCTTGGAAAAGAATTGGAGTGAGCTGACAGCCTTTTTTAATTTCCCAGCTATTCATTGGCAATATCTCAGAACAACGAACCCGATTGAATCAACATTTGCCACGGTCAAGTTGAGAACAAAAACCACAAAGGGAGCGGGAAACACTGATATAGCAGAGACTATGGCTTTTAAATTGATGTTGGAGGCAGAAAAAAGATGGAGAAAATTGCAGGGATATAAAGAACTTCCAGGGCTTTTGAAAGGAGACCTTTACAAAGATGGCGAGTTGTTAGATATAGAACAGGTGCGAGGGAGGTTGGCATAACCCCGATCCACAACTTTCAGGCATATCTCTATTACAAGAAATAATTTCATCCACCGATAATACATTAATTATAAGACAAGACTTAAACGTCTTCATCCATCGATTTAACTAGAGCAATCTTCTTATCACGTGACTAAGATCTTCGTATAGCAATGATCTAATCCTTTCACCAGTCATATATAACACTCAATAAAACCAATCTGATGATTATCTCTTGGCTTTTGATAACTTTCCTCAAATAAGCATGAAAGCTTATTTTTTATGTGACTACCCGACATTGGTCACCTCTGGTTTTACTTTTTTCTTTTTCATAGCTGATATTGCAAAAGCACAGAATAAACCATAGAGGTTCTCTTTTTCTCCACCCTTTATAAGAAGTGATATGATGAATAAATTTACACTCTGAATAAGTTACATGTTTATCGATTATTAAAATCATAGTGGAAAACAGCATCAGGCGTGATCAAAGCCGAACTTTATTATATTTTCAAAAATATTTAAAAATTAAATTGTTTCATGTGGCAAAGATTCTCTTCTTGAAACATAATGCTTATATGGTCCGTAAAACCTTAAGTTAGAAACACGGGACGTATACATACAAGCATACGTCCTTATCTGATCTGCTAAACGACTTTTTTCTAACCCAACTTTCATTGGATCACCCCATACAGCATGATGCTTTTCTTCTCGTTCTCTTATCAATTTTTTTATATCTTTTCGGATATTTAATAGTGATTTTTCTTTTTCTTCCACTTCTATCTGAATCTTAGCGCATAATTCATTTAACGATTCTACTTTTCTGTGGTCATCTCTTTGCATCGCTGTTTTCATTTGTCGCCGTGACATATTCAATTTTGATCTTTTTTTCTGCAGATCTTCATCAATATTTTCTTTTTCATGAACAATTTCTCCAATCTTTTCGACCTCATTTCGACATGATTCTAAAATAGGAAATTCATCTTCCAGTTCTTCCAAGATAAACATCGTTCTCCAATTCAAAAGACCTTTGGATTGGATGATATCTCCATACATATGATCCCCTATGTATAATATGTCATCACCTTTGAGCCCTGTTAACTTTTCAAATAAAGATGCGTTCCCCCCATAGTAAGAACCACCATTCTGCAACGGCCCACTATGAGTTTTTAGAAATTCTCCATTTTTTACAATTTCAAAAAATTTCTGCTGGCTATCAAAAAAACCAGGTTTTCCTGAAGCAACAATAATATATTTCCAATAGTCTTTCCAAGAATTAAAATCATCGTCTTTATGATCAAGAACATAGCTCATAATTGTGTCAGTATAGTCATAGTGAGAGTTTGTAAGAAGAAATATTGTTTTCCCTGCATCTATCAGTCGAATAAGCATTGTTGCAATATTTTTATCTTTTCTTATGTATTTTTCTGGATGCTTCGTAACTTCATTTTTAATAGATCCGTCGCGATGAGATTCATCAATAAAAAATCTAAGATCATCGTAAACTTCTCTAAAACTTTTTTGAATAAGATTGGGATGGTTTGACATAAAATCAATAATTTCACTAAATAATTGTACTTCACTCAAAGCAAAAAATGAATCAACAGATAAAAATTCTTGAGCTTTATAACTCTGTCTATTGTAAATCTTAGATCTTTCCTGGCGAGTCAATTGCCTCATTCCATGAAATGCTATTTTCACATATTTATGACAATCCACTTTCAAAATATTACCACGATCTCTATCAACTAAAAGACCACGAGTTACAAATTTTGGCTTAAATTTCAAATTAGCTAATTCTGATGGATAACCTGCATCTAAGAATTTCTTCAAAGTTTCACGAAAAGCTAATGCTTCAAACTCTTCTTTATGATACGGAGCTAAAGTATGATCCATATCAAAACCTATAGCTCTAATATTTGCCATATTTAAGGATCTATTTACAAAAATTCTTTGATTATCTTGCAAACCACTTTTAAATGTTGACATCACTTTTCCTCGTCTAAAAATCTTGCACCTGCTTGAAGCCTGTCACTTTTTCGCCATTCAATCACTCTACGTACATAAACCACTTCCATCTTCACTTTTCGAAAGACTTCATTTTCAATATAAATAGATGCACTCATCGTTGTCTTATTTTTTAACAATTGTGACCATGACACGGTTTCAAATGACATACCTGAAGAAGACAAATCTAGGATTTTTTTTCTCAATAAAGTTTTTCGATCAAATGGATTTAAAATTTCAACCTCAACATTTTCATTATCTTCAAAAGAATATCGAGTATTTTTACGACCATCAACCAGTAAATCAGGTTCTGTTGAAGGGAAATGAATGCGCCGTCCTCCAGAAAAAATCTGTTGAGATTGAATACTGCCTATTGATGTATGCAGAGTATAAAATTGAGCATTCATGACACGAGTAATATATTCAGGTGGTATCCTATTCTCTAAAACAAGATATTCACCCTCAATTGATAAGACTCGAGTGGGAAAAACACCATCAACACCATGCGCTTGTAACCAAGAAACAGCATCAGTCTGTAAGAGGTGATCAATCCATGATTTGGTCAAAGACGTCATCGAAGACCTGCCTCCGAAAAATAAACTTAGGAAAAGAACTACTCAGCATCCAATCTACACTCACACCAATTTGATGGATCCCTTCTGAGCGACCAATAGGGTAATCACCTATATGTGCTGCGTGATTATAGTAACATGAAAACCACAAGTGATGAGTCCAATATTGCCTAGCTCTTAAATTGATTGTTAAGGAATGCTCTTGACCAAGTATCAAATTATTTCTAATTTTAGATGACTCCCTATAATCGTATATAAATGAGGCATCATAAACACAATTTGACTCTTGGTGAAGAAAAATTAATACAAACTGTGTCCGATATTGATCTAAAAGTTGATTTAAAAAATTTAACTTTTGATGATTAATTATATAGATAAATGATTTCGAGTCATTTATAGGTACATGCACTTCAAAACCAACACGAGGTTGTTCCGTATAAAAAGAAGCATCCCATAAACCATAATGCTCATCTCTTCTCCACTGAAGCCATAAAGACGCCTCTAAACCTTGTACAGAGTGTGAAAAGCTCATTTCTGATACCGTTCTATGTCCTTGATTCAAAAAGTCTGTCCTATCTTTATCTTGTAGCACCCAAGAACCATGAACTTGATATATACGTTGAAACAACATGCTTTCCATTTTTATAAAATGAAAAGTATACTTCCCTTCCCATGAAAGGTCATAAAATCGTCTTTTAACTAAAAAATCAGAAAGATATGATGATAAAAACTCAGATTCAGAGATGACAGAACTTATCTGACTCTCTCCTTCCCCTAAATGATACAGCGCCGAAGTTCTTCCTTCTAATACAAAAGCAGCATCTAATTGACTCTGTTGGGAGTCTTTTAAAGAACCAATGGAAGAAGAGCTTAACTCAGCATTCCATTTTAAGTGGGCTAAAGAAAAGCCATTTATTGGACTTACCTCACCTAGAACGAATATCATAATATAAAAATAAAGAAAGGCCATATCTATGCCCTCAAATCACAAATCGGCCGGAATACATATTGCAGGAGCAAATAGCTCTAAAACAAGTATTGTTATCATGCAAATGACTTCTACTCAAAAATATAAAATTACTGATATCCATCAACATCTAGGCCCTCGATCTTATCTTTCATCGGATGATAGAATTGAGCATATTCTCCAACATCCCACAGTGATTAAAGATGTTGTTATTGATGCGCCACTCTCTCTTCCACCATGTGTCCGTTGTGTACGGAGTATCTGCCCCGGTTTTATACATTGCGATGATACTGCAATTGCTTGTTTATTAAAAATAGATAAAGAAAGAAAAAGAAAAACACTTTGCAATCCTCAAACCCACAGATTATGGGATATTTATAAACCTGACATCATAACAGATCATAGCAGCCGCTCAAGTCTCGTTACAAGATCCTTAACATTACAAAAGAGGCTTAGAGTCTCGAATATTGAACTAAAAGAAACCTCTGTCCCTGATACTTTAAAAATTTTAGATCCTCACACTCCTTACAACAGTTATAAACACTTTGAAAAAGGTTCTTTTTTCCGAAAAAAATATTTAGACAAACTTCAAAAATGGATCATTTATTCAAACAATGATAGAGAAAAACTTAACGACCTTGAAGTTTTTCAAGCCTTCATTTGTTCATGGATAGCAGCCATGTCCTTTCATAAAAGCACACAAGAAAAACCAATTTTTTTTCCTAAGGAAGAATCTTTCCCACAACTCCCACTTACGCACCTAAATAGTCTCTAAGAGATCTCAGGGCACTTTTTAAAGTTTCTTCAGACTTACAGAAACTAAAACGAATAAAACTCTGAAGAGGAGATAAACAAAAAGAAGAAACTGGTATGCATGCAACTTTTGCTTTCTGTGTTAATTCAATCGCATAGCTCACGTCATCTTTTAAACCTGGGATTTCTGCTAATGCAAAATAACTTCCTTGTGGGGTATGAGATTTCCAACCTAAGCTTCTTAGGCCATTCACCAATAAATCTCGTCGTCTTTGATAATCAGATTTAAAATCGACATAATATTGTGGGTTCAAATGAAATGCCTGTATCATTCCATATTGCAAAGGAGTTGCAGAGCAAAACACTGTATATTGATGAACTTTAAGCATCGCAGATAATAGACGCTGTGGGGCACAAGCATAGCCAATCTTCCAACCTGTCATTCCAAATGTTTTGGAGGTTGACGAAATAGTCACTGTTCGCTCCCACATCTGAGGAAGAGTTGCTATCGGTGTATGCTGAACATCATCATAAATCAACTTTTCATAGACCTCATCTGACAAAACATAAAAGTCATATTTTTTTGCATATTCAGCAATAAAATCTAGATCATTTTTGCTAAAGACTTTCCCCGTTGGGTTATGAGGAGTGTTTAAAATTAATAATTTTGTTTTTCTTGAAACTTTTTCTAAAAACACTTCTTTATTTAAGGACCAATCATGTGAATTTAATGGTATCGTTGAGAATTTTGCATATGCAGCATGAGCAGCTCCTTGGTATGAGTCATAAAACGGCTCAAATGCTAAAACCTCTTCTCCGTAATCAACCAAAGCTAAGACACAACACCAAATCGCTTCTGTAGCCCCAGAAAAAACACCTACTGATTTTTCACAATTATAATCAAGATCATATTCTTTTTTATAAGAAGCAGAAATTAAAGATCTTAATCCTAGAATTCCTTGCGATGGAGCATATTGATTCTGAGATGACTGAAGAGATTGAACTGCCCCTTGAACAAGATCTTCAGGACCATCAAAGTCAGGAAATCCTTGTGCTAAATTAATCGCACCGCAATTTTTCGCAAGACCGCTCATCTTTGCGAAAATTGATGTTTCAAAATGATCCCATCGTGTTTTCATTACATCCCCATCTTTTGATTTCATCAAATATATCAAAAAATACATCCGTTATCAATTGCTGCAAATATAGATATATATATTTATCATCATCGCTATTTACACCAAAAAAAATCAACACTGATCATTAAACTTTTATATAGTTTTTTTCAGCTCTTCCGATAAATAAGAAGTACTCTTATCAATTGAGGAAATTATGCCCATCAGAATGGAGGGCGCAACGGATGTCGGAAGACTTCGAAGCGCAAATCAGGACAGTATTTATTACCATGAGTCGTTCGGCATTGGTATTGTTGCTGATGGTGTCGGAGGCCGAAAAGGTGGCGAAGTTGCCTCAAGTATGGCTGTTAATATTATTCGGCAAGCATACCTTGAATGTGATCGAATTGGGTATGATGAGGTTCCTTCTTTTCTCAGAGAAGTCATTCAAAGAGCAAACAGAGAAATTTTAGAAAGAGGCCTACTTGATGAAAACATTCAAGGAATGGGGACAACTGTAAACTGTTTAATTTTTCTTGGAGATCACATTCATATTGGTCACGTTGGTGATAGCCGCACTTATCTTTATCATGAGCAAAATATGTGGCAACTGACAGTCGATCATAATGTCCAGACGATGTTACAAAGAGGTAAAATTCAAAAACAGCAAATTAATGCACAATCCAGTGGTGGGGCACTTGTCCGAGCTCTAGGGCTCACTGATTACTGTGAAGTCGATTTATATGAAAAAATACTAACTCCTGGAGAGATTTACATCACAGCTTCCGATGGACTTTTCGATATGGTTCCTGACAAAGATATTACAAGAATTATCACTGAATATAAACACAACCTCAAAGAACTTCCACTCAAGCTTATCGAAGAAGCAAATCGAAGAGGTGGAAAAGACAACATTACAGTCCTAGTCTCTCAAGTGGAGCCCTAGTGAATCAGAAACCTTATATCATAAGAAAAATTAATGGGACTATTTTAGGCCCATATCATTCCACAGATATAAAAAGCCTTTTCGAAGCAAAGAAAATCACAAAAATTGATGAAATTTGCGCTTCCCAAGGAAGATGGCTCTTCTTAAAAGGTAATATTAATCTTCAAAACACCTACCCTGAAATTTACTCTATTGTAAAAACTCAAAAATCTTTAGAATGGGATGAAGATACTGACCTAACAAAAATTCATAATCAAACGTCTCCACGGTCTTATTTTTTTCCTATATTCAGCATTGTTTTCACCTTATCTGTTGCTATTTTTTGGTCTTACAACAACTCCTCACCAGAAAACAAGACATCTAATCTTCTTAAAAAAGTAGAAAAAATACATATTCAAAAAAGAGGTTTTTCTCTTTGGTTTGACGACCATTTATCAGAAATTATAAAAGAAAGTAGGAATCCATCTCTACAAAAAAAATGGCTTCCATACCTTCGGAAATACGCATATCAAAATAATGGATTTATCCAAGGTTTAAACCCTAATATTCTTCGAGGAACTCCTATTGCTCCAGCTCCAACCCAATGCACAAAAGATCATTGGATTCAAAGATGGAAGAAAAAATCACGTATTTGGATGCAAGCAACAAAAGATCCAGATGCGACTTGGCCGGACTGGATGCTTATTCTCACTTGGGACCCACACTGGCTACGAACGCATCATCAAACTGATTGGACTTACCCTCAGAACTACATGTCAGGATGCTTATTAATGGCTAAAAAAGGATTAGATGAGGTGTTAGAAAATCCTAAATTTGTCAAAAAGTTCCTTTCTGAATCAAATTCTTCTCACCGATCAGCAATTACTTGGATTGGAGCTCGGCTTCAATGGCAAACACATTACCTTACAACACATCTACCCCCTCCTCATCAACCTTCTATTAAACTCATGGGCCCTCTATGGTGCCTTGAAGCGACACAGAGAACTGATTTTGAACACTGCCATTCAGGTAAGTTCATTGCAGAACAAGACAAAAGTTTTCACATCCGAAAAATGGCACAAATAGCACGCTATATTATTCGTGACTCTTCTAATTTAGAGATAAGTATCGATCAATTAAACAAAGATATAGAAAAAATAACGGACTATGAAGATCCTATCAATGGATTCAACTACTCAGCAGAACTACGATTTCTTTCTCTTTTTATCAAGTCTGAAGGGAAAAATTCATCTATACGCCCACGCTTTGAATCTGAATACCCTTCTGTTCATCTCTATCATTTACCATAGCTAATTTCCATAGTCGCAACGCAGAGTTTTTAGGTTTTAGATACATAAGATTTGCATCTTTTTGTAAAATAGCCCCTGCTTTATGACCAGCTTCATCTCCGGTTCCCCAGAAAAGATCTACTCGATTGGGCCCTCGGATTGCTCCACCTCTATCTTGATTTAAAACAAAACGATGAATTTTTTTCCCTCCTTGGTCAGGATCTTTAAATTTTAAGATACCAAGAATTCCTTTATCAAAAAATTCGTTATCAGTTGCCACTGTATGCCCATCGACAACTTCAGTTCCATTTGATGTTTTAGGCCGTCCTTGTAGTTCTTGAAAAAACACATAACTCGGATCACTATGCATGATTTCTAAAGCTTTTTGACTTGAAAGGCCTCTAAGGTAAGATTTAATAGAATCCATAGACATTTTTTCACGAGGGATCACACCTAATAAAGACCTTCCAATAGGATAGAAAGAGTGTCCATTTTGGCTTGCATATCCTAATCGAACTTTCTTCTTTTTTTGATCTAAAATATTAATTTGACCAGACCCTTGAATCTGCATAAAAAACCCTTCTATAGGATCAACCCAAGCAAAAACCTTTGTGTTTTTCAAGGTTTTTTTATCAATTTCATGACGTTTAAAATACTCAATGATTTTTTGTGTCTCTATATGGGACGATGGAGGTTTTTTAAAACGCCCATATAAC
This sequence comes from Oligoflexales bacterium, assembly GCA_045106415.1. Taxonomy (GTDB): domain Bacteria; phylum Bdellovibrionota_B; class Oligoflexia; order Oligoflexales; family Bog-1112; genus JBGCEP01. The sequence goes on from JBGCEP010000028.1 coordinate 9,089, forward strand.
TTCTGTTTTGTAATAACAACCTCAATTAAATCTTGAGGGACCCCATAAATAGGCATTGTATATGGATAGACAGCTTCATTTACACCATTTATAACAGGCTCAAAATAAGAGGTTAAAAGAACAGACTCTTTTTGATTTTCTCCCACAACTCTATAAACATCAAAATAACTTTTCACAAAATTTGAAAGATGACTAGGATCACTCACACAAACATCATGTATTTTATGCAAACTTAAAGCATAATCAGAAGAGCTTATTTTATCTCCACCAAATGACAAATTTTTATTTTTTCTTCTTTTAAGGTATATTTCCTGCTGATAAACACCATGACAAAAATCTTGAGTATGTTCTAGATCAATAGCATCCCAAGAAAAATCTTCATCTTTAACGAGAACATCTTCTTTTTTTATATTTCCATCTGTCACACATGAAATAAATATTATAGATATTAAAATTTCCATGTGGTTTTTGAAAAAATTCATACTCATCATCTTTCTGGCAATAATTTAAGGATTGATCTTGGCATATCTTTATTCTTAACCCAAGTGTTTTTGCCATTACATATCAACCCTTCTCTAATAACATTGGATTTATCTTTAGATATTTTTTTACTTTTAAATTTAAGAAGAAGAATTCGAATCAGCTTCTGGCACTTATTATTACTTTTCATTTTTTCAGCTAAGAGAAACTTCCCAGTTTTGGGGTCTATAATCATATATGATTTTTTTTCATTAGCATATTTTGACAACGGACCAATACTTTCATATTGACTACCTGAGAACATTGGCATTCTATATATAAAGATCTCTGTTGATTTATTTTTCAACAAATTCTTTAAAGATTTTTCATATAATGAAAGTTTTAATTTTTTTTCACTTTTAAAAAAACTTGAAAAAGACTTATTTATTTTTTCAACAGGGAAAAATGTTGGCGTAGTAAATATAAAGTCATTCTTTTCAACAAGTGTATGACATGCGTGGCATGCTTGAAACCTTTCTTTATCTTTTTTACGTGAAAGTTTGTCGTTATCAAGATACAACCAATAGGACCATCCATCTGATTTAGAGTATTTCTTTCTATCTTTAACCATTAATTGAAGCCTTGAAAAATCATAAGGCTCAAGACTATTGGGGAAATTTCTATCTGGCTTTGTTTTAAATGCAACCTTCCCAAACACAGACCCATCTGGAAAAATATGTCTTCCTTTCTTCAAAGATTCATATGCAATTTCATTTGCATATATAAATCTTTGCTCTCTATTATCTTCACGGAATCTCACACTCACTAATTTCCAATTGATCCAAAAGTTATCATATAAACCTGGTGATACACCATTCATCTCTCTTAAATTTTTCAATGAAGGTATCTTTAAGTTATGGTTTTCCCCGGATAAAAACAATGGATACAAAATAATAATTGCAGCAAAAATAATTTTGTTACATTGCATAAAACGCCTCAGTTTTATAAAAGATGGATAACCACGTCATATGATTTATACAGTCATAATATTGTAAGAGAATCTAAACGAAAGAACAATACACCTAGAGGCTTTTTGGTGTTCAACTTACTGTAATCAATTAGATATAGTAAGTTGAACACCAGAAAGTTTCTTACTTTCTCTGTTTTTTAAGATGACCAAACTTGTCCATCACCTTGCCATCTTGAGATGGTTGTTACAGCTTCAGTAAAAAATAAGGTTCCTTCCTGTCCATGAGCTTTTAAATCACCAAAAAAAGACTTTTTACTTCCACCAAAAGAGAAAAAAGACATAGGAGCAGGAACTCCAATATTAATACCAATCATAGATGGGTGAGCATGCGCAGAAAAATATTGAGCAGCTCCACCTGACTCCGTAAATAAAGTCGTCGTATTTGCATATTCAATACAGTTCATCCATCGAATGGCTTCATCTAAAGAACTTGTTTGACCTAAAAGAATAACCGGGCCAAAGACTTCTTCACGAGCTATTTCCATTTCTGAAGTCACTCCTTGTAAAATACAAGGCCCCATATATAAAGTTTTATCATAAGATTCTCTTCCATCAACAACAAGCTGCGCTCCTTGTTTTATCGCTCTATCTATTAACCCCGAGACTCTTTCTTTTGCTTCCTTAGAAATCAAAGGCCCTAGTGAGGACTGAGGGTCCAATCCATCTCCGACAGTGACTTTTTGGCAATAATCTATAGACTGCTTTTTTACTTTTTCTAACGTTTCATTACCTACACATAATATAATAGAGCCAGCTAAACATCTTTGCCCTGCACATCCAATGACAGAATCAATCGCCATAGAAACATTACGTTTTTGAAGACGATCCGTAGCAACGGCATCTGGAAGAACTACCATAATATTTTTAGCTCCCCCTAAAGCTTGAACCCTTTTACCATGCTGACTTGCAGTTTGATAAACATGCTGAGCAACAGGTGTTGATCCTACAAAAGAAACCCCTTCTATTTGAGGGTGAGAACATAGTCTATCAACAACCTCTTTACCTCCATGAACCATATTCATCACACCCGCCGGAAGATCTGTTTTCTGCAAAAGTTCAATAATTTTCATCATCGTCAGCGGCACCCGCTCACTAGGTTTAAGGACAAAAGTATTTCCAGCTGCGATTGCAAAAGGCCAAAACCAAAAAGGCACCATAGCTGGAAAATTAAAAGGTGCTATTCCAGCAAAAACACCTAAAGGTCGCCTGAAACTTACAGAGTCAATGCCTTTTGCAATATCCGCTTGACACTCGCCCATCATGAGTGTCGGCATACTTGTGGCCGTTTCTACCATCTGAATAGCTCTGCGAACAGAACCTCTGGATTCAGCTAAAGTCTTACCATGCTCAAGAGTGATCGTCCTGGCTAAGTCTTCTAAAGATTCTTCCATTAGATATTTTAATTGGAAAAGAGGTTGGATGCGATCAACAGCTGGGGTGACTTTCCAGGACGAAAATGCTGTAGTAGCAGCCTCTATCGCTTGATCAACATCAAAAGCAGTCCCTAAAGGGGTTTTTCCAATAATTCCTTGAGTCGCAGGATTCATAATATCAAAAGTTTTAGAGCTATTTGATGAAGAATATTGGCCATAAATAAAATTTTGGAGAGTTTGCATAACAGATCCTTCACACACTGAGTTTATTCATCATTTCACTATAGTATTCTGCTCTTGAAAAAAAGAACCCGCAATATTTGTCTGATACTTTTCACTAAAATATCAACTTCACACCACCTAGCCTTTTTAGTATGAATTTGATATGAATAATTCCATAGTGTTATGAGGTTATTATGAAAAGTTTGAATTATATATTCTTGCTGTGTCTTGCCGCATGCAACACTTCCAGCGAACACCGACACGGTGTTCAAGAGCATTACCATGGTTATATCCCAGCCCGTATCGCCGTCCTTCCATGCTTACCATGGCCTGACACTTTGCGATCATCTCAAAGAGGTCTTATCTCAGCGCCACAAAAAGATATTGCCAAATTATGTCATGAGTTGAACAAGTATGTGCTGAAAGGCTTTGAAAGCCAGCCTTATTTAAAGGGCTATACTCCTCAAGTTGTTCAAAAACTACTCACAAAATCAAAAAAACCTAGGCATTTAGATCTATTAGAAGAAGTTTGGCATTATAAAAATAAAGAAAAAATCATACAAACAAGTTCTTTTCTCCAACTATACAATGACGATATTTCCTTAAGGGCACCCTGGATTGAATGGTTAGAAACTTTTAGCAAAAGCACACGTCACGCAGATACGATTCTCCTGCCGATGATCGCGTCATTAGATGAAAGCGAAGAAGAGCAAAGAGGCATCCTATCTTTCAAGAAGAAGTCTGAAATTTTACTCTGGCTTATTGATACAAATAACGGAAAACTCATCTGGTCTGGATCTAGAAAATCAGCCATTATTAGATACGCTAAAAAAGACGAAACATCCCCTGAAAAACCCACATGGGAACAGTTGCATACACGATTGCTGGTAAAAACTCTTTGGAAAGATTTTCCGGGACGATTTATAAATTAGGAGCTTGTTGTGACCGATTCAACTCAGATTTTATTAGACAAGAGAACTCTTGCGACACAAGGTGGTGGCGTAAAACGAATGGAAGCACAGCACGCTCGAGGCAAACTTTCTGCACGGGAAAGAATAGACGCTCTACTCGACCCAGGCTCATTTGTAGAAACCGATGCTTTTGTAATTCACGACTGCCGTGATTTTGGCATGGAGAAAAAAACATTTTTAGGCGACGGAGTGATTACAGGATGGGGAACAATAGAAGGACGACTTGTTTATCTTTTCGCACATGATTTCACTGTTTTTGGGGGAAGCCTCTCTGCTTCCTTCGCTCGTAAGATTTGTAAGATCATGGACCTTGCTGTTCAAAACGGTGCACCTATCATAGGGCTTAATGATTCGGGAGGGGCACGGATTCATGAGGGCGTTGCAAGCCTTGGTGGTTATGCAGATATTTTTTATAGAAACGCTCAAGCAAGTGGAGTCATACCACAAATATCTGTCATTGTTGGCCCATGCGCTGGAGGCGCTGTTTACTCACCTGCTATGACTGATGTTATCTTCATGGTGGAAGACACAAGTCACATGTTTATTACAGGACCCGATGTCGTAAAAAGCGTGACAGGAGAAGAAGTTGATTTTGAAGACCTCGGAGGCTCACGCATTCACACACAGGTAAGTGGGGTTGCAGACCACAGCTTCCCCACCGAGCACGAAGCGTTCGAAGCCGTCCGAAAATGGCTTACGTACGTCCCTTCGAACAATTTGGACACAGCTCCACAATACGAAAAAAACACTTCTGATCCACATCTTCAACAGCAACTTCAAGATATTCAAACTATTGTTCCACAGGATTCAGATCAACCTTACCGTATGTCTGACGTGATTCAAGCTATCGTTGACCCTGAAAGTTACTGGGAACAAAAAGAAAGCTACGCCCCAAATTTAATTACAGCTTTTGGTCGTATCCACGGACAAACAGTTGGAATTATAGCTAATAACCCTTGGCATCTCGCAGGAGCTCTTGATTTAGACGCTTCATGTAAAGGCGCGCGGTTCGTTCGTTTTTGTGATGCTTTTCATATCCCTCTTGTCACTTTTGTTGACGTACCGGGTTTTCTTCCTGGAGTGGATCAAGAAAGAGGAGGAATCATTCGTCACGGCGCGAAACTCCTCTATGCCTACTGTGAGGCTACTGTCCCTCGCCTCACAGTCATCACAAGAAAAGCTTACGGCGGCGCTTATGATGTGATGAACTCAAAGCACATTGGTTCAGACCTAAACTTTGCATGGCCACATGCAGAGATTGCAGTCATGGGTGCCGCTGGAGCTTGTGAAATCATTTTTAATCAAGAGATTAAAAACTCACCAAATCCAGAAGAAACAAAAAAATCAAAAACCGAAGAATACGCACAAGTTTTCGCAACACCATACAGAGCAGCTGAAAAAGGCTATATCGATGCAGTTATTCTTCCTGAAGAAACTAGAGAGTATTTACACCAAGGATTATGGAGCCTCAGGGGAAAAAGAAAACAAAATCCTCAACGTAAACACGGCAACATCCCACTTTAGAGGCTTGTATGAGTATTCAAAAAATCCTGATTGCAAATCGTGGTGAAATCGCAGTCCGTATTATTCGTACAGCACGCGATTTAGGCATCAAAACAGTCGCTGTCTTTGCTGAAAACGATAAAAGAAGCCTCCACGTCACACTTGCTGACGAAAGCTTTTCACTCGGAGATGGCCCGCTCGATCAAACCTATTTAAACATAGAGAAAATTATAACAGCGGTCGAAAAAACAAACGCCGACGCAGTTCATCCAGGTTATGGTTTTCTTTCTGAGAATCCTCATTTTGCAATAGCCATTGAACGCGCTCAAATTCATTTTATTGGACCTCCGGCATCTGCTATTGAAACAATGGGTCATAAAGTGAAAGCGCGCTCGATGATGATGGAAAACAACATCCCAGTTGTTCCAGGATCCGACACACTTAATACCGTAGAGGAACTTAAAGATTTCATCGATCAGGTTGGCTTCCCTGTTCTTCTCAAAGCTAGCGCTGGGGGTGGTGGTCGCGGGATGAGGCAAATTCACAACCTTGATGAAGTTGAATCTAGCTTTGAATCTTGCAGAAGAGAAGCTAAATCCTTTTTCAATGATGACAGGGTCTTTTGTGAAAAACTTGTCAAAAACCCTAGGCATATTGAATTTCAAATTCTTTTAGATAAACACGGTCAAGGCGTTCATCTCTTTGAGCGAGACTGCAGCATACAAAGGCGACATCAAAAGCTATTCGAAGAAGCCCCGAGCATGTACCTCAATGAAGAGCAAAGAAACAAAATGGGCCAGATGGCTGTACAGGCAGGCCTTGCCGTGGGTTATGTTGGAGCTGGAACAGTCGAATTTATATGCGAATCTCCAGATCAAGCGTGGTTTATGGAGATGAACACACGCATCCAAGTTGAACACCCAGTCACCGAAATGATTACAGGCATTGATCTTATCGCAGAACAAATACACGTAGCAAACAACAAGCCTCTTCAGTGGAAACAAAAAGACCTCTCCTTTCACGGCTGGGCTATGGAAGCTCGAGTTAACGCAGAAGACCCCTCTCAAGACTTCAGGCCTTGCCCAGGCCTCATGGAGCGTGTTTCTTTACCTCACGGCCCTTTCATACGTGTCGATTCACACCTCTATTCTGGATATTCAATACCTGAAAATTACGACTCTATGGTTGCAAAAATTTTAGCTTGGGGGAGAACAAGAGAAGAGGCAAATGCCCGTTTACAAAGGGCTTTAAAAGAGTGTGAGTTTTCCAAACCAACAACATGCTCTTTTCACCTTAAGCTACTTCAACATCACGACTTCCAAAAAGGTCAATTTTCCACAAACTTCATCTCTGAAAACACAGCAGAGCTCCAAGGCGCTCACCCTGAGACAATTCCATCTCATATCGAAAGTGTTTTAAGCGCATGTGCTGCAACACCACAAAAATCATCTAAACCTTTACAAGGCTCAACAAAATCTTGGCAAGATACCGCTCATCAACATGGAGTTTTGCAATGAAGTGGGAAGTTCAAACACCCGGTCAACCTTCAATTGAAATCCTTTTACCACAAGGTGTTCTTCCAAACCGAAAAATAAACGCGATCATCAGCGGGAGTAACTATTGGCTAGAATGGTCACCAGAGCTTCACCGAATCCTCCTAAGCAAAGATGAGCAGGGGCCTCATGAGGTTCTTCATTACAGACGCCTTACTAGCGATAAGAAAAGAGACTATACTTCAATCACCCTTGAAGCAGAAAACCACATTTATCACTTAAAAGTGCAAAGACCTCTTCCGCCAGGCACACAGCGTAAGAAAGCAAAAACAGCTGAAATCGTCCGTTCCCCTATGACAGGGAAAGTGCTAAAGGTGTGTTGTGAAGCGGGAGACAGTATTCTTGAAGGCGACACAATAGCTATTATTGAAGCTATGAAAATGGAAAATAGAATTTCCTCACCAGCCAATGGAATTGTAAAATCGATATCAACCGCAACCAACGACAACATTTCTACAGGACATGAAATTGCAGTTATCACAACCACCTAGACCTAAAGCATCTACTTTTTCATTTTACGAATGGGCTTCAGTTGTTGGCGGCTTTGGGCTTATGCCAATCGCTCCTGGCACTTGGGGGTCTCTACCTGGAGTGCTCTTAGGAGCTGCCTTATCAAAATACTCAACATCTACGGCTTTAACTGTTTCATGCCTTGTCGTCCTAGGACTATTGAGTGCATGGGTCATAGCAAAAACCGAAGCTATTTGGAATCGTCATGATGACAAAGCCATTGTCATTGACGAGGTCGTCGGGCAGGCTATTTGCCTGTCTTTCGTCAACCCAACCATAACAAATTTAATTATCGGGTTCTTTTTATTCCGACTCTTCGACATTTTAAAACCTGAGCCTGTTGGTTTTTTTGATCGATGGGAGCACAGTCTAGGTACTTTGCTCGACGATGTTTTTGCTGGAATTATGGCAGGGATATGTCTTTTAGCATTCCAGCTCTTTTTATAAGAGACTCAAACACAGTGCTTAGAGGCTACTAAAGAGCATCACCTCCCAAAAGGTGGGAGCAGAGGCTTACCATCGGTTATGACTTGCCTAATCTGCTCCAACATGTACTATGTCCACGCGGTCTCTGTGAGGATCGCGAGCGTATATATGGAGAAAAATATGTCCACAGAAAAAACTTTGTCTATCTTAAAACCAGATGCTACCCGAAGAAACCTCATTGGCAAGATTATCGCCCACTTTGAAGAAAGTGGCCTTCGTGTTGCAGCCATGAAAAAAACGAGCCTCTCTCAAAGAGAAGCAGAAGGTTTTTATGCTGAACACAAAGAGCGCCCTTTTTTCGGCGAACTTGTTGATTTCATGACGTCTGGTCCAGTTGTCATTATGGCCCTTGAAGGCGAAAATGCAATTACTCGTAACCGTGAAATCATGGGCGCAACAAACCCAGCTGAAGCTGCCGAAGGTACTCTTCGTAAGCTCTATGCTGAAAGCATTGGTGAAAACACAGTTCACGGATCTGACTCCAGCACTGCTGCTGCGCGTGAGATTTCATACTTTTTCCCTGAAACTGATATCGTTTAACGTATCAACATGAGGTAGGCCATGAGCGAACTGATCCACAAAGTAGCCCAAGAACTTGGACTCAATGAAGGGCACGTCGCTGGGACTTGTCGTTTATTATTTGATGAAGATTGTACAATTCCTTTCGTTGCACGCTACCGTAAAGAAATGACGGGCGCGATGGACGAAGTGAACATCCGACTCGTCCGAGATCGCTACAAGCAACTCCAGGAGCTCGAAAGCACCAGGACACGCTATATTAAGGTGGTTGAGGAACACTGTCAGAACAACCCTCAATTCAAAGGCAAATTTCAAAGCCTTAAAGCTCGCTTCATGGCCTGCACAACTCGCCAAGAACTTGACGACCTTTACCTTCCTTTCAAACCCAAAAGGACCACAAAGGCGTCAAAAGCTCGTGAAGCAGGCCTCGAACCTCTTCTCGACGCTATTCTTGAGTCTCAGTTTAAAATTGATGATTTAGACACTTACGCACAGACCTTCCTTAAAGAAAATACATGCGAAGGTATTAAGGATGCTGCTGCTGCAATCGCTGGTGCAAAAGACATTCTCGCTGAAAGAATCAACGAAACAGCAGACCACCGAGCTCTCATTCGAAAAATCAGCTTCGAAACAGGTCAAATGACCTCACAAGAAATCGAAACAAAAGAAGACGAACTCGACAAGAAGAAAAAATCTCAAAAAGAAAAATACCAGGACTACTTCAAATTCGAAGAAAGTATCACAGCCATTCCTTCTCACCGAGTGATGGCAATTCGTCGTGGTGAAACAGAAAAATTCTTACGCGTTAGTATTCAGGTCAATACTGAGCGTTGTACTGAAGACCTTTTTTCGGCTGTATCAAAATCTTTAAACTCAACTCAGCCTACAGAGTCATGCAAAAACTGGCTTCACAGTGTTGTAGCAGACGCATACAAGAGACTCATGGCACCCTCTATAGAAACAGAACTACGCCTACAATTGAAAAAAAGGTCAGAAGAAGAAGCCATACAGGTCTTTTCAACAAATTTAGAAAACCTACTTCTCTTACCGCCTCTTCCAAAAAAAGTTGTTCTTGGAGTTGACCCTGGGATTCGCACAGGTTCAAAACTTGCAGTCGTATCGGAAACAGGAAAGTTACTCGACCACACGACAATATATCCAACTCCAAACCAGCACCAGTCAGCGAAAAGCCAAGAAGCAGCCAAATCTCTTTTACGCTTAGTCAAAAAGCACAATGTATGCTGTATGGCTATTGGAAACGGTACAGGCAGCCGCGAAATTGACCAATTCATTATTCAAACTCTAAGAGAGCAAGGCATTCAAAACATGGACCGCCTTATTGTCAATGAAGCTGGCGCGAGTGTTTATTCTACAGATGAAGTCGCTCGTGAAGAGTTTCCTGACCTCGACCCTACTATTAGAAGTGCAATTAGCATTGCACGCAGAGCACAAGACCCTCTCGCTGAGCTTGTTAAAATTGACCCTAGAGCCATCGGCGTTGGGCAATACCAGCACGACTGCAGCGTAAGCAAACTCAACAACACCCTTAGTGAAACTGTTGCAAGTTGTGTAAACCGCGTCGGTGTGGATTTAAATACAGCGTCTTCAAAACTTTTAAGCCACGTTTCAGGCATTGGCCCTTCGCTAGCAAAAGGCATTGTTCAATACAGGGACCAACAAGCATTTCAAAGTCGATCGCAGCTTCAAGAAATCGGTGGCCTTGGTGATAAAGTCTTCTTGCAAGCTGCCGGTTTTCTCAGGGTTGCTGAATCAAAAAACCCTCTCGACAATACTGCTGTTCACCCTGAACGCTATGGAATTGTTGAAAATGTAGCTAAAGACCTCAATCTTTCGCTAGAGGAACTTATTAGCAACCGCACAGTCATTCAGAGTATTTCTTGGGAAAAATACGTAACTGACGAAGTTGGTTTACCAACCTTACTTGATATTTCAAAAGAGCTTCTTCAACCTGGACGTGACCCACGTTCAGAGGGGTCACGACTTCTCTTTTCAGGTGACGTTGCGATGATTGAAGATCTCACCGAGGGCATGAAACTTAAAGGCACAGTTTCGAACGTAACTAAATTCGGCGCTTTTGTTGATATCGGCGTTCACCAGGATGGACTCATACATATCAGTGAATTATCTGACACTTTTATCGATGACCCAGCAAAAGCTGTTTCAGTCGGGGATGTGGTTGAAGTTCGCGTCATTGGCGTAGACATCAAACGCAAGCGCATTAGCCTCAGTAAAAAGCGACCAAAACCAGGTATGCAAAGTGGCGCAACTCATGACCGCACTCCTCGGGAGCCCCAAACGATACAACGCGGACAATCACGACCTGTATCAAGAGGAGCTTCTGCTGAGCGACGCCCAAGACCTTCTCATCAACAGTCAAAATCCCGTAGACCAATCGAACGGAAATCATTTACAGTTGAAGATCTAGTCGCAAAATTTTCATCGAAGCCTTAATAGGCTTCGATCCATAGAGGAGGGCAACATGACTTGTTTGGGTGTTATCGGTGGATCTGGGCTTTACAACCTTGGTGATCAGCTCATCAAAGAGCACAATATCCCAACCCCATGGGGCCAAACATCTGGCCCAATCTGCGAAGTTGAGCTAAAAGGCCAACGAGTCATGTTTCTCCCTCGACACGGTAAACACCACCACCTATTACCCTCTGAAGTTCCTTCAAAAGCCAACATTTACGCACTTAAATCCCTCGGCGTTAAACACCTTTTATCTGTGTCTGCCGTAGGCATTATGAAAGAACACATCACTCCTGGAGACCTGGTTATTCCTGACCAGCTTATTGACAACACTCGTGCGCAGAGACCAAATAGTTTTTTCGGCGAAGGCTGTGTCGGCCACGTTTCTCTTGCCAACCCCTTTTGCTCAATAATGCGTAAAGAGCTGACATCAGCCATAAACGATCTTCAACACACACTCCACACAGAAGGCTCTTACATCTGTATTGAAGGCCCTCAATTTAGCTCACGAGCAGAGTCCAATTATTACCGAAAAGCGATGGACCCATCCGTCATAGGTATGACAGCATTTCCTGAGGCACGACTTGCTAGGGAAGCTGAAATGAGTTACTGCCTTCTTGCTTTAGCTACAGATTATGATTGCTGGCATGAAAGCGAAGAAAATGTCAGCGCAGATGCAGTCATCGCCGTCGTAAAATCAAACTCATCTAAAGCAGCACAAGTCATCACCCGTTTTGTCTCTGATTTTTCCCATAAAGAGTGCGCATGCCATTCTGCAGCGGCTTATAGCATAATGACTCCTACAAATGAAATCCCTGGTATGACAAGAGAAAAACTCGATCTCTTTTATAAAAAATATTGGGATAAATAAAACACCATGGCAGTTGTGCTGCGACACATGTATCGCAGCACAACTGCCATGATCATTTTCTTCACTTTTTAAGAGTACAAATACTTTGATTATACGGCTTACAAGCACTCACTTAAAATCTTAATTTTTTTCTATAGCAAAGCAAAGCTTTATTTACACACCCATAGATATCAAACATTGCTTTAAAAAGTGGATTTATCAACTTTTTAAAGCTCTTAACGCGTAAATAAAATCATCTAATGCCATATATCACTAAACCTCATTTTTTACATGCCTTGTAAAGTTTCACAAGTGATTTTAAAACTTGAAACATGCCTATCTCTTAAAATTTTTCTGATTTTTATTGGGTGCTCTGCCGTTTATGTTCTTTCAGGTTCAAGTCTGAACAAAGAAGACTTAGATAAATCAGTTTATTACTGAGACTTTTTCACAATATGTCGTATCATTTTCAACACGTCATCTGCCCGAATAGGCTTTGAAAGAAAAAGATCCATACCTGCATCCAAGCATTTCTTTTTATCCTCCTGGAAAGCATGAGCTGTCAACGCAATGATAACCACTTGATCACCCTTTGCTCTCAGCCTTCGTGAGGCCTCATAACCATCCATTTCAGGCATTGTACAATCCATAAAAACAAATTGATATGGATGACCTGCCTCTAAAACATTCAATGCCTCAACACCATTTGAAGCCATTGCCGACTCAACTCCTAAATTGAAGAGAATTTTTTCTATGATTTTTCGGTTTACAATATCATCATCAACAATGAGACAATTCATGCCTTTTACAGCTGCAATCACAAACTCTTTATCTTGTACTGAATCACAAATTGAAGATCTTGAATCTATGATGTCACCATAAAAAGTTTCTGCTATCGCTTGAAGCAAAGAAGAATGATGAAGAGTCGTTTTTAAAGTCCGTTTTGAATGGTTCAATGCTTTTGAAAACACAACTGCTGAGAGATTCTCATTATCTAGCAGAGAGGACTGAGCTCTCTCTAAAAAAACACAACTACTCTCTTCATCAGAAAAAACATCATCTAAAACGACAGCGGAAGGTACGTAAATATTCTTAAGATCTCTTTCAACATTCCGTTCTTCAATAATCTTTACATTAAGATCTCGGCTCAAAAGTTGATGCGAAACCCATTTTTTAAAAAAAACATTTTCACTTAAGATGAAAACAGAAAAATTTTCAATGTTTTGCCTTGTATGGTAAACATTACTAATATTATTAGGTTTTATAGTAAACCAAAAAACACTTCCACCTTCTTCATGGTTATACGCACCTATTTCTCCACCAAGAAGATGGGTTAATTTTTGGCATACCGTCAACCCTAGACCAGTACCACAACTAGAATCTTCTTTCTCTATCTGCAAAAAAGGCTTAAAAAGATCCTGTATTTTATCTTCGCGAAGACCCCGACCTGTATCCCGTACACAAAAGTGAAGAAGTCCAGACTCTAAAAACTCGACCTGAATCACAACACACCCTGCCTCAGTAAACTTCAGAGCATTACTTATCAAGTTTAATAAAATCTGCTTAATCCGTTTCGAATCAGATTCAATCTCCACAGGAACACCTGGTGAAACGTAATCAAATAAATATAATTTCTTATGATGAACTTGTGGTGAAAAAATTGAAAGAACATCCCCCACAAGTTCTCGCACATTAAATAAACTATAATCTAGATCAAATCTCCCTGACTCTATCTTAGAGACATCTAAAATATCACTTACAATGGAAAGAAGCCTTTCACCTCCTTTCATCAAAGTTTCCACTAAATCAACTTGCTCACCATCTAGTTGAGTACTTTGTAATAAACTTGTAGCACCGATCACTGCATTCAAAGGAGTTCGGATTTCATGACTAAAATCAGCAAGAAACACTGTTTTAAACTGCGACTGCTCGGCTGATTTTTTCTCTGCGAGCATCAGCTTGGTCCGCAAATACGAGCGCTCTAGAGCAAGCCTAATCTTCAATTCAAGGCTCTCTGAATTTATATCATCCTTAAGAAGAAAGTCTTGAGCACCTTCTTTCACAGCTTGAATAGCAACTTCATCACGTGATAAGTCACTCAAAATCAGAATAGTTGAGTTTTCTGCAGCATTTTTAATTTTTCTAAAGGTCTCAATACCTTTACTATCTTCTATTCTCAAATCACAAAGAATCACATCAACTGTATGCACTGATAAATACGCACACGCATCTCTTAATGATGAAAACCCAACAATGCGACGTGAAGAAACCCGTAGGCTTCTCTCAATTAAAATCCGGTCATTTTCATCGTCTTCTAATAATAAAACACTGTCAAAAAGCTGAACTATACTCACCTACAAAAACCCCGTAACAGAGCAAAAGATAGAGTCCTCCTCCTTATGGATCGGTTTTTTCTCAATTTGTATTGAGGAGTTTAAAAGAAAAGAGACAAAAAACTATGAAAAAAAACATTTAAAAACAAAAAAAACAGCAGGTTAAAATAATTAACCGCCGTTTCTAAATCACATTAAAGTACATTCACAGCTAAGGAATCACTCCTTATTTACGATTTCGTGCTTCTTGCAGCTGCCTAAAATGACTAAGACACTCTACTGTCTCGCTCTTTTTAAAATTTCATCAGCGCTATCTAATTGACGGTGAGCCCAACTACTCAATAAATCTAGCTTCTCAGCCTCATTTAGAAAGCAACGCTCTCCATTTGGATCCATTTCTTGAACTCTACGCAACACATCATACATAGAAATAGCAGCGCTCACAGAAATATTAAAGCTTTGAGCCATACCGGTCATTGGAATCGTAAACCGATAATCTAAATAAGGGAGCCACTCTTCAGAAACTCCTTCATGCTCATTTCCGAATAACAAAGCAACAGGCTTCTCAACAGGAAGAGCCCCTAAAGAAACAGCATTGCGGTCTGGTAAAGCAGCTGCAATTGCATACCCTTGTGACCGCAACGCCTCTGCACAGGCAGCCACAGTTGGGTACTTTTCAACCTGCAACCAACCTGTCACCCCTCGAGAAACAGTGCTTGCTTTAAAAGGTTCAGAGAGATTGACAACATCAACATTTAAAATCCCCAGACCTTCTGCTGATCTCATACAAGCAGACACATTGTGAGGATGATGAACATCTTGCACAACCAAACGAATGTGTTTTACACGCCTAGACGCTGCTTTTTCCATTTTTGCACAGCGTTCTGGTGTTAGGTGCTCTTTTAAAATATTCCAGTCGCTCATAAAATCACTCCATCTTGCGCAGAGCTTCCACCAACACGAGACTTAGGCTGAGGAATGGTGAATTCATCTTGAACTAAACCGATATGCACAACATCTAAAGCTTTCAACACACACTGAGTCGATTCATCTGGCAATTGTTGATTATGATGTTTTAAAACCCAGTGCGACAACTTAAGTAAAGCAGAATGCCAATTTTCCAGCTTTTCTTCTGCCATATCTTTTTGACCTTTCAAGACTTGACACACCCTCTGGTAACCTGCAATTTTCTTCTTTAACCTTAGGTGTTCAGATGGATCCACCCACTTCTCTTTGATTTTCTTCACCTGACCTTGTAGGTTTTGGTACAAATCATTTTGTTCTGATATTTTTTTCTTCAAGACACGCGCAGTTTCCTTATGACGGACTTGCTCTTCTGCTAGTGATTTATCTTTCACAGCTTCGACACGATGAAGTTTCTCAGAAACTTCTAAGCTACGCGCTCGCTCTATAGCAAAGTTTTTTTCAGCAGCTACAAATTCATCTTTATAGCGCTCTATTAATATGTTTGCACGATTTTCTACTTCTAAACGCCTTTGTTCTGCATTTTTGTACAATTCTTGAAACTCTGAAGAGTGGTTTTCAAGCTTCTTTATCTGAAGTTCTAGCTTTTGCGTTCTATCCGAGCGAGACTGAAGAGCGTCTTTTTTCTTACGAAGATCCCCTTGTGCGCGGTATAATTGATTTTGAATTTCATCACTTCCAGCAACTGTATTTTCTAAAATCTGATGAAGACTCGTTGCTCGGTTCCAAAAAAAGGCAGCACTCACACAACTGACCGCACTCACACCCAAAGAAAAAATCTCAATCCACGACATTTACAAGCCCTTTTGTCTATATAGCTTTTCTATTTGCTGACTCTAAAGAGTCACACAATGAAAATTAAGCCTCTTCGTTAGCGTTATGATAAACATTCTGAACATCATCGCTATCTTCTAAGTGGTTGATTAATTTTTCAAGCGTTTCTTGCTTCGCCTCTTCAATATCAGTTGAATTTTTAGGCTGCATTGTCACTTCACAAAAAATAGGGTCTGTGTATTGAGCTTCTAAAGCTTCTCTCAAGTCATTAAACTCAGAAGGCTCACAAATCACGATCACTTGCCCATCACTTTCTTTAACATCTTCAGCACCATGTTCTAGTGCTAATTCAAAAAAATCTTCCATATCTGTCACAACGTCTTGTGGGTAAACCACCACACCTTTACGTTCAAACATCCATGCTACAGATCCATCAGTTCCTAAATTTCCACCAAAACGTGAAAACGCAAATCGAACTTCACTCACAGTTCTATTTACATTGTCTGTAAGGCACTCCACTAGCACAGCAACGCCAGCAGGCCCATAACCTTCGTACACTTTTTCCGTATAGTTCGCACCGTCGTTTCCACCCACCCCTCTCTTAATGGCTCGCTCCCAATTAGCTTTAGGCATATTGGCTGCTTTCGCTTTTGCTAAAGCAAGTCTTAAACGAGGGTTATCTTCTGGGCTGGCTCCACCAATACGTGCAGCAACTGTGAGCTCAATTCCTATTTTAGTAAAGATCTTGCCGCGTTTTGCATCTTGAGCTCCTTTGCGGTGTTGAATATTCTTCCATTTACTATGTCCAGCCATGTTCTTACTCCTAATACTGAAAGTGCTTAATTGTTTCTCCCTGACTTCCTATCTCTGTCATGGCACAAATCCCAAGATTAAGATGCTCGTCAACAAACTTTCTCGACACCTTCCTATCACTGTTCTCAGTCTTAACTCCATCCGGAGTCATAGGCTTATCAGATACAAGCAACAAGGCCCCACGAGCAATGTTGTTCATGAGACCTACCACAAAAAGCGTGGCCGTTTCCATGTCAATACCCAAAACTCTCAAAGAACTCAACTTATTCTTGAAATTTTCATCATGTTCCCAAACCCTACGGTTTGTTGTGTAAATCACACCTGTACGATATTCAAGCCCTCTTTCCACTATTTTCTCAGAGACAAACTTATGTAATTTAAAGGAAGGTAATGCTGGCAATTCCGGGGGACAATAATCATCCGAGGTTCCCTCTCCGCGTATTGCTGCTGTCGGCAAAATAAAATGACCGAGCTCTGTAGTCTTTTTAACACCACCACACTTGCCTAAAAACAACACAGCCTTTGGCTGAATTGCACCCAATAAATCCATAATCGTTGCAGCATTGGCGGACCCAATGCCAAAGTTGATGATGGTCACGCCATCTTGATTTGTACATGTTTGCATAGGGTTATCCAACCCGCGAATTGGGCACCGAAAGCGTTTTGCAAAAAGCCTGACATATTCATCAAAGTTTGTAAGAAGAATATAATTTCCAAACTCTTCCAATGGAGTTCCTGTATAGCGAGGCAACCAGTTTTTGACAATATCCTCTTTGCTTTCCATCTTTCTCTCCTTCAACTTTTGAATCCACAACTCTAACACTATCATTGGATTCGAACCTCTAAAAATCATAAAACAATCACTTTAGAGTCTATTTTTCTATAGAAGAAGAGCTTCTCTCTTTGCATAGACTTTATTTCTTTGAGTTCCTAGCCTCATAACGGTAAGATACGGTTTGTACAGAATATGCATCAAGGACATCACTATGCCTTTACTTCGATTTGCTTTCGTCACCATTCTTATGGCTTCCTCCACTTCAAGTCATTCAAATACTCTAGTAGCCATCTTAGGCGACAGCCTTTCTACAGGAGCGGGAACACACCCCTCGTTTCAATACGAACCTCAATCATTCTGGGATATTCTTGAAGCTAAAACTCCATTGACGACTGCATCAATGGACTCACTGCAAGAGTTTTACACCACCATGCCAACCAATAGCCCTCAGATGCTATGGCCAACACCGAGAGAATTTCACGGGCCTCTAGAATGGGTCGGCTCTCATTTAAAGCGTGGATTTTCGATGTGGTTTCTCAATGAGCCTTTATATAGTTGGGGTTCTATGCTCGCACATTCTCTCGGCTATACAGCAGAAAACGTGCTTATCGCTGCAGAAAACGGAGCTCGTATCGATTCATTACCGACACAAATCGACCGTGTTTTACACACAACAAATAGACAGACCCCTGAGAAAGTTTTCATTTTTTACACAGGGAATGATCTCTGCGCAGCTCATCCTAACTTCATAACAAAAACAGAGGATTTTTCTAATAGCCTCAATGATAGTCTTCGCTACCTCACATTAAACGGCTCTTTAGCAGAGCAAGGTAGTGATATTTATATTGTTGCCATGGCACCTGTGCAGCAACTAGTCGCAAGCCCCAAAGTCTTAGGGCGTAAAGTCACAGCCTACGGCTTAGAAATGACTTGTCAACAGCTCAGAGAAAAATCTTATAGACCAGATGGGTGGTTAAAAAGCACACAAGGCCTTCCTGATGCCGCTCTTTATTTCAAGGACTTTATACCACCAAACCCTGCTCTCATATGCCCTACTTTATTTGGAGCTCCTGATACTGTTGATAAAAATCTTTCTTTTTTATCAGGAAGAATTCGAAACTACCGAAAAGTTGCCCAAGAAGCGGTCGAAATAGCTCAAAAATTTGCGGAATCCAACAAAAAAAATCTACGTTTTCATTGGGTTGAGTCAACAACTCATATGCAGTTCGAAGGTTTTCATATTGCCAATGATTGTTTTCACCTTAGTCTTGAGGGTCAAGCATATTTAGCTAGGACAGTTTTAAGCGGCCTCCCAAAAAACGAAAAATAAGATCATAGTCAGGAAGCCGTACTCAGGCGAATGCGAATATCAATTCGCCGGTTCCCAGAATGAGCAGGGTTGGAGTACGCCGGCCTAGTATCTGCATAGCCTGCAACACTCATTATTTTTTGACCTTCTTCATTATGCCAATTTTGCATATCCGGCTGACAATCCTCTAACAATCGATAAACTTCAGAGGCCCTTGCAGCAGATAAAGCAAGATTATCTTGAAACCCTGATGTTGGAAGAACCGGTCGATTATCTGTGTGTCCTTCAATAGTGATTCCTTCAAGCGAGACATTTTTAAACTGGCGACAAACATAAATATGTTGGGGAGTTTTTTCACATATAGATTGCCGTGTATAACCGTGCTCATTTGGCACAGCACACCCCATCACTGTTGATAAGCTTTGAGCAAGTTTTGCTAAGTGTTCCTTTTGTGATTCCGGTGGGTGAGATTTTCCTGGTAAGAATCCCCAAGAAGGCTCTTGTAGTCTTAAAATGCCTTGCTCTGGAATAACCTCAACTTTTAAACCTTGGTTTTTAAGCATCGCCGCCAAGTCCCCAAGAAGAGCTGTTTGCGCTCTTTTAGGCTCATTCACATATTCTCTAAAATCTTGAAACCCTTTTGACTCTTCTTGTAGATGCATAAATAAAGACGACAATAAAATTAGAAATAAAAAGCAACACGATGCCATTAAATCACTCGCTGACGCCCAAAAATTACTTTCTGACTTCATGCCCTTGCCCCTATAACTTTTTGCACTCCAAATCTTCTACGCCGTTCAGGTTTGGATTGAGAGGTTACATAATCATTTTTGCTTTCTTCAGGTAGTTTATCCTCTGAATCTAAGGACATGCACTCAGCCCTCATAATTTGTAAATCACCAGCAAAAAGTTGCAAAGCATTTGTGAATGACTTCAAAGAAACCTCCATATCTTCACACTGTGTCGATAAAGTTTCTATGGAGAGATTTTTCACTGCTTCGTCAATGACAGCATTTAAATGGTGTGAAAACTGGTTAGCAAATAAACTTAAGGGTTCAGTGACAGATGCTTGTAGTTCATCAAACTTCATTTGAATATCACTTTTCTGGCGTTCGACACCAACCTCCCAGTTTTCACCTAAAGAAAATAAATGCTGATTTAAAGACATAATTTTTTGAACACTTTCATCCAAACTCAAAACCATGGTTTCTAGATGCTCTTGTGTCGAACCGTGAAGTTCTTCTTGAAAAGCTTTCACTAAACTTTTTAAACACTGGGAATGCCAAGTCATGTCTTGACGCCGACTTAAATGAAGCTCTGATGATATGTTTTCTAGTATTTTTTGCTGTTCTTCGACTACCGTAAGCTGTTCAATTAAAGACTGTTCCCACATTTGAACAGGAAAGCGCAGATCAAGAAGTGAGCTCGTATGAGCAAGAAGATTATCTAGATCTTCAACACAAAAACGCTCGATACGCGCATAAACAATAGAGCAAAACAGCCCTGTCAAAGAAGTTAAAAAAGCGAGCCCAGCACCAGCTAAAAGTTGTGAAAGTCCATATTGAATATGCTGAGCATCACCATCAAAATAAGTTTGTGCCACCCAGACACCCGACGAAAGGCCTACAAACGTTCCTAGAATACCAAGAGATGATAGCATTCCAGACGCACTTTCTCTCGTTCGAGTCGAACTCAATATTTCATAGGTTTTATCAGCAGTTAAAAAACTTTTACTCTCTCTTAACGCGATCCAAACAGAGTGTTCTTGCTCGCATAAACCTCGAGAGTACGACCTCCACGCACCAGCCAAGATAGGGTGATTTCCTGCTACTTTTTCAATATCTTCAACGCCAGAAGATTGAACAGCAATTGCGAATGTCCGCAAAGACACCGCAAAAGGCCGCAACGCTCTAATAAGGCTCCATATTTGAATGCTTGCCAGTAGAGCAAGCATCAAACACCAGGCTCCAACAAAATAAGGCGATAAAAGCCACTGGAGAACAGAGTAAAAACCTGTAACCGAGTGCATAAAGACTCCCATTGTATATAAACAACAGCTTATCTCACACTTGGTAAAACCCAGCAGGCAAAAATCGCTTAAACTCTAAGAAGACTCTTCCTCACTTGAACTTGCACCTTCATGGCTATCAAAACATGCTTCTACTTCTGACTTCGAAAAGTATTTTTTCTTGCACGTCTTGCACACATACTTTGCGCCATCACGCAGGAATTTTTTCTCTCTTTTTTCATTACCATATGTACTCATAACTTCCTCCATCCGATGTACCCTCCGTTTATCGGATGTACCAACAAATAACCAAGAATAATTTATTGAACTTCTTCATTTTCAATATGTTACAAATCACTGGAACCTTAAACAAAGTTTAAGTTAACCTGCTCACACAAACTGGAGAGCAGCCATGCTTAATGCTTTTTTTCTTTTTATTACTCTGATGTCTACCTGTTATAAACAGGCTTATTCAACTCACCTTTCATCCTTAGAGGTAGGACAAAGCCTGTTTTTTCATTTTGATAAAGATCTCACGGCAAGCCCAAAGGGGTTAGCTCGCATTGAGTGGGAAGATCATACCCAAAACTGGAAAGTCACAGCCAAAAAAACAGGCACCTTAATTCTACAAGATTCAAAAAAAACTCAACATATACAAATTATTAAGCAAGAAAATTCATGGGTGTGTAAGATTTTTCAATGCACTCCCTCACAAATCACAGGAGAAACAGAAGATTACGAGCTTTTCTTTAAAGCCAAAGACAATAACCAAAATAAAAGGTTATGGTCTGTTGTTTTAAATAAAAAGGGGCAAGAAAAATGGCTCTACTTCTTAGAAAACCTTAAGCCAAAAGCTTTATCTATCTCTATTCTTCCTTCTGGGCATACACATATCAAAGCACTTCCAGAGCACATTCCATCACTCAAAAGAGCTTTAAAACCTTCTGTTGGTTTTAAAAGTATTTTTTTCTTTGAAGAAAACTCTATTCATCACGTTCACATCAAATCCAAGGTTATTCTTATCACTCATTCAAATCAGAGTTCAAAAGGACTTACCCCTTCTATCTCTTTAAAATCATTAAGAAAGCTTCAGCCTGAGGTTCATTTTAAAATGAAAAACGAATCAGAACACCTCGATTCATCGATCATAGCAGAACCCTCGTTACTTCTAGATTTGCAAAGGCCATCCTCTGTTCAGTCTTACCACCCAGCCTACGGGTGGACTTTTACATTACAGACAAAACCTGTCAAAGATGCAGTTCATAAAATTGACATTTCTATGGTGTTCGAAATGAAATCTTCCCATAAACACTATTTAAAAACATCTATTCATCACAATCACATCAATTTTCATACTTTTTTAGGGTCTATAGATATCCATACTAAATCTGATGAACATCATGCTTTCTGGCCTTTTGAGCACATTCCCATCCTTGCTCCAATTGTAAAAACATCTGATGAGAAAATCAGTAAACAAACAATCGAGTTCTGGATTTGCACATTTTCAAAAAAGACTAAAAATCTCAGTTGACCATACCTCTTTGGTTTGGTAAGTTTCTGCTCACTAAGGGTTTGCCCTCAGTATGTGCCACCTTGGCGGAATTGGTAGACGCGGTGGATTCAAAATCCATTGTTCGCAAGGACATCCCGGTTCAAGTCCGGGAGGTGGTACCACCTAAAAATCACAAATATTCTCTATAGCACTGCTTTATTAAAAAAACCCTCCTGTCTTGTCTCTTTATTTTTTTATAGAACACATCAACTCGCTTGGAAAACCTAATTCCAAAAAATTTTATCACTCACAGCTCTATAAACGTTACATTTAAAAACAACCACATAACCCTTAAGAATAACAATCATAAAAAAATTTCCAAGAAAAATCTTAAGCTACAACCAGGTTGTTCCGACAAGTGATTGTCATTTTTTTTATGAAGGCCTTCAATGGATATCTTGTATTATGAAATTCATTAAATTTGCAATTCCATTTTTCATAACAACTTTTGTGAGTTGTGATAAAAGCTCACCAGAAGACACTCCCAGTCAGCCTAAAAGTTCAGATCAGACTCAATCTTGTGACCAGCAAAGACTTCTTGGTATATATGACTCCAATATTATTGGAGAAGCAGAACCTTCAAAACCTGAAAAATTAGTGCCAAGTTCGGAACCTCAGAGCTTACTTGCCATCCATCTCCCTCAGGGGGAAACTACCTCTGAAATCCTTGCCCCTTACATCAGAGACGAAACACTTCTTATCGCTGTGCCGTCAGCACAGATCCACGTTGATAAGTCAGATAAAATCCAAAATTCTCTAGCTCTGGCACCAAAAACATCAACAAATGGCCAAATTACAAAAGCGACGACAAGTGCTAAAAATCAGACAACAGACACCCCTCGATCTAGCTCTAAACAAACTACAAAAAATTTTAACAACCAACTCCAACCACCATCAAACTCCACAAAAATAGATAACTTACAAAAAGACATCTTATCAGCAGGCCCTACATACGAGATTGCTTTTCGACAAAGCAACTTATGGAAAGAATTAAAAGAACTCGGATGGCAAGAGTCAATTGACCTTTCAAAATTTAGAAATGTCATTCTGAAGCAAGTAGAAACAAGCATGGCAGGTGATAGAGACCAGCATGCTACTGAGTTTGCCGAGTACACAAAAATAACAAACAGCTGGAAGAAAACTTGGGAGCAGTACGCAAAAGATCAACTCAGCACAAAAGATTTTCAAACACGACTTCAAAATTCTATTGAAAATCTCTCATCAAAAGCTGAGAGCTTCCAAAAAGTTTTTTTAATCGATCGACTCATTATACAAGAAAAAATACGCCAGCAGTATGAATTAAAATTGGCTACCAAAGTTTATAGTGTCTTCACCACTCACTGGCATAAAATTCTCACCACTGTCGCTGCAACCATGGGTATTACTGGTTTTGTCTACAACTTCATTGTCTTAGAAAAGTTCAAAAACCCTGACTCAGATGAAGATAAAGAGGATCATGACTCAGAAAGTGCTGAGGGAAGCTCTCCAGAAGAGGATCAGTCTACTAGCACAGATAATCCAGAGGACACAGAAACAGTTGAAACCTCTGTCCCCCCTGAAGACCTTGGCAGTGATAAAGCTTTTGTTGTAGAAATTACACCAACAGCCGAAGCTACGGCACACCCTATCGACCCAGAAACAGGCATCCCTATCCCTGAGATATCGATACCTCTCGAAAACAGAACCGCTATCGGTATTGAAAATCAACAACTCATTAAGGATATCTGTCAGCCAAAAGCAAATATTTTATAATTTTTCTAACTGTGGGGTTTTCGGGTCACTCGCCCATAGCAGCTCAAGAGTGGCTTCAACACCTTTTTCTTCAAAAGAAATCATCATATTTTCTTTTTTATCCAATGCTTCTTGAGTATACGGAATCACAAAATACCCCATCTTTGCAATCTCAACCTCATCACTCCATACCATATATTTTGTTTGTTTTAAGTAAAGTCCAACTTCAACCAAAACTGAAACCTTACGCTCTTCCTGCTTAAGCTTTCTCATTGTATTCACGACAAGTTCTCGAATCATTTCGCCATCTATTTCTAAACGATGACCCTCACTGTCTTCTTCTTGCACCCAAGACGTCAAAGGTTTCAGCGCAACATCAGCAAAAGATCCTATTTCAATCAAAACCGACTCTCGTTCGACAAGAGGCTTTTTTCTCTCTTCTCGGTTATTAATTAAGCCATAACCCTGTACTTTAAAGGTATAGCTACTCGTATCTGAATCGTGCACTCCTGCACGCATCCCCCTCAACTCAAGACGGTGTTTATACTGCTCATAACTATAGTCTGACGCCTCTTTTTCATCAACTTCACCCTCTTCAATAAGAGCTGTATTTTTATCTTTAATTCCATCGCCTTGGCTATCAACCACCTCTTGAGCAAAGATAACATGAGAGGTTAAAAGTATAAAAAGAATAGAAACAATCACAACAAACCTCATATCAATATTTATACACATCATATCAGCCTCTCCCCATTGTATAAAACTCCTAGCAATTCACTTCTAAGCCTGCTACAAAGAAATCCACTCTAGGAGGATTCAGGTAAGGTTTCATATGCGCATCATTATTCAACTCTCTCTTTTCTTTATGACTTCTCACATCACGGCAGGCGCACTTGCACATCACCCATGGATAGATGAACTTGAAAACAAGCACCACCACACTTTTTGTCTCCAAGAGAAAAAACAAAAAAAAGTATCTTCATGGAGCTTTATTGACCTCAAGGAAGTCTGCCTGCATTCCTCTACACAGCCTTGTAATTTCTCGGTCACTTGCCTCAACTATTTATCCAGTATTGATGAACTCTCACATTATGCTCTTCAAAATCATTCCGAATTAAAACTTTTTCAAGTTTCACTCAAAACAAAACCAAAAATGAAAACTCTCGAGTTTTTTTTCGAACACCGCATAATTAAAATACAAAAAAGAATAAAACAAAGAAAAAAAGAAATAAGCCATGCGCATAATTCTATTCGAAATAGGATATTACTTTCAATTAAAAATATCTTCCCAGCGATATCCTACATCCAAAAAAACACACCAAAAGACATCACTGCGGAACTCCACACCTCTTTCTCAGATGAAGTTTTACCTCAAACAAAAATATTGAAACATCACCTCAAAACTCTTCAAAATCAAATTACTTCAGAGTTAAACATCACCGAAAAAGAAAAAAACAAAAAATCTGAGTTTCGTCATCAGAAAAATATTGAAATCATTGAAGACCTCTATTATTTCATAAAAAAAAACCCACTATTAGATGCTCATTACAAAAAAAGCATAGAATATTTAAAATCAAGTTTTCATGAACACACATATATCAAAAACAAAACAAACCTTTTATCTTTCATAAGATTTATAAAAATCCACCACAGCATTAACTGTGACATTCAAAAAATATCTTTTAAAACAAAGTTCAAAAAAAAATTTCCTCACTTATCTTTTTTAAAAAAAACTCAAAATAAACACACACAATCTCTCAACGACATTGAAAAAATCACTTCTTCTGCATATCAAAATGAACAAGAGACTATGCAAGATGTTATAGAAATATATAACAATAAAGATAAACCCTACGCTCACCTCATCACCACTTCTAAGTCCTCCACAAATGAGTTTTCGTTCTTGAAAAAAGAAATTGAGATACTACTCCACGAGAACCCTGAACACACACAAAAAGAGAGCCTTGATGATTATCTTTACACAGGTAAAAAAATACAGCGCATTCACAGCCATATCGCTTTATTTAATGACTTAGTTTTTCTTGAAAACGATTCTTCCTTTCTTAATTCAAAACAATCACTTATCGAATCTTTGCAAAATCTATACCAACATGATCTAGAGAAAAAAACTCATGAAGAAGACTTACTTGATGCTTTGCGATCTTCACACTGGATCATTGCCACCCCTCAAAATCATTTCGACCTTATAAAGGCACTCCAAAAAAACTCAACTTCCCAGTCGTTGGGTTCGAAACATCCTCATTTTATTTCTATCATCAATCAAATTCTTCAAGACCTAAGTCACATGATTGACAAAAACCACACGCACATAATTATGTCAAAAACTCAACATATGAGAAGAGAATTTATTTTTTCTCTACAAAAAACTCATGATATTGCAAGCGCAATTTCACAAAAAACTGGGTATGCAATAGACACACTAAGCAGGATCACAACTCAACTCAACGAGCTTACATCTTGGGAAAAAAACATTGAGAAGCCTCCTCAATCCCACATACACCATATGGGTCATGGATTACCTAACTTAGGAGTAACTTGCTATATCAATAGTGTTTTACAAGTGATTTTCCACTCTTCACTTCAACATCTTATTTCTGAGAACCATGTCTTAAACGACATATCTCCTACCCTCCCCTGTCTCAACAAACGCAAATCTTTTCAACTTTCCTTGAGAAATATTTATTTTGCTCTTTTAAAGCCAAAATATGACCAAGAATTAACACATCAGCTCTTAAATAAGTTCATTATCCACCTGTCAGACCTAACAGGCGTTCCATATAACGATTTTATTAGAGAACAACAAGATGTCAATGAACTCCTCCAAAACATTCTTTTTTGGATTGAATCAGATTCTTTTTTTCATCAATATGATGGATTAAATAATCACCCTATTCTTCCTCTTGATTGCAAACATTTTGACTTAGAGGATAACATCCCATCAACTTTTCACTCTTCTGGACCTATCAATATTTTCCAAATAAGCAGATCTCAATGGACAGGGTATAGAGTTCAGAAATTTAAGGATTCTATCGAAAAAAAAGATGTGCTGACAAAAAGTAACTATCCTAAAAAATTATCTGCAAGCATTATACACAGGGGAAACATCGCATCCTCTGGTCACTATATCGCTATTATTCACCATAAAAATAGCGTATCAATTTATAACGATGACCATGTATCAATACACACCCATGATGAATTTAAAAATCATTTTCTTCATGAGTGGGAAAAAAATCACACAACATTAATATACTCTCACGACAAAGGAGATCTTTGACATGAATTTTTTAGCCGTGATGTTCTTAAGCCCTTTTGTATACATTACGCTTCCACCATGGCATCACAGTCACCTCGATTCAGATGACCATAAGCAAACAGCTAACTTTTCACAGCTTAATATAAAAAACAGAGCCACTTACCCATGTGAGAATGAAAGTCAAATACAAAAAAAAGAAAAGATTCTCATTTTTTTATCTCAAAGAAATTTCGAACAAGAAATTTTTAATACACTCATTAATAACAATGATTTTTGGGAAGAAAAAAGCTCATTCGACTCAAGCCATATCATTAAAGAAATGAACATCGTAGCAAATCATATAAAAAAAATTATTTACTCCCCAAAAATACGCGCCAAGCATGTTTTCGAAACAGATTTAATTTTTTCCGAAAATTTCAATCTATCTTTGCACAGCTTTGAAGTATTTTTAAAAATTCCTTGCTCTCATATAGAAACAGCAAAAGGCATCAATTGGGAAGCCATGATAAAATCTGCGCATAAAAATATTAACAACAAAAAAACAAAAAATCTTAAATCATGGTCTAAAAAATACTGGGTGACAGAATTTGAAAAAAATATAGCTATATCATACGTCAAATTAAATCACATAAATATGGCTCACATTTATGACCCGAACATCATCAGAGATATTCAAAAAACAGTAAACACCAAAGTCAATTTGTTATGTGCAGCTGAGATCGCTATTGAAAAAATAAAAAATGGTCGAACACGCTGGATTCTTGAACTCATAAATATTCATAATCAACTAAATAAAGACACAGTCGAGGAATATCAATTCTCTGAACATCCTCTTAACCTCAAAAAAAAATCCCCCCGTTACTCATTAATTCAAAAAGACATACAATCCATTCTTAATCGCTTTGAAAACCAAAACGATTTTTCTCAAGATGATAACACCTCTAAAAACAATATTGATATCATTGACTCTATATCAAAAAAATTACACAGCACATTTGATATCAGCTACAACAATATAAACAGAAAATGTAACATCTTAAAAAAACTCAAAAGTTTTAATGTTCAGATTACCCCTCTCATAAAAAAAGAAGTTAAAAAAATGCTAAACGAACAAGAGAATGACGATGTTATTATCTCAAAAATACATTTAGATTTTATAGACGAGAGAAAACAAAAAGAAATACAAAAGGAAAATCGAAAACTTCAAAAAGCTATAAAAAAGAATAGCGCTGAAAAGAAAAACCACCTAGAAATGCTAGAAAAAGAATTTATCACACTAGAACGAGATATTTTCATTGACACCGTAGAATATTATTAAGAATTCTGCAAATCACACGGTTCAACATCCGCTGCTATTGATCATACTGTTGAAAGTTCAATCTACAATATAGATCACTACAGTTCTAATCATGAAGCTCTACGAATCGGATTTATTTCTGGAAATAAATCTTCTAGCCTTCAATCCACATTCTTTCGAGACACCAAAATCACTCACCTTTAAAAACAAAAGTATCTTGTAAAAATAAATTTATATGAAACTTTATTTTCTAGCAAGACACTAGGCAAATACATCACTCTTCAATGAAGCTATCTTATGAGTATGATAAGACCTCTTAGACTTTTCTGCCTCATAGGTCTTCTTCATGAATTCAATTCTTTCAATTAAAAACTTATCTAAAACTTACCCCAATGGTTTCCACGCGTTAGATAATATTAACCTTGATGTCCATGAAGGTGAAGTTCTTGCTCTTCTCGGTCCTAATGGAGCAGGAAAAACAACACTGATTGGTTCTATCTGCGGCCTCAACCAAGCAACATCTGGTCAGGTCACAGCTCAAAACAAAGATATTATTAAAGACTATCGACATACGCGCGCTCTTATAGGTCTTGTTCCTCAAGAACTTACAACTGATGCTTTTGAGACTGTTTGGGCGAGCGTATCGTTTAGTAGAGGTTTATTTGGAAAATCTGAGAACCCTGACTATATAGAAAAAATCTTAAAAGATCTTTCTCTATGGGACAAAAAAGACAGCAAGATTATGACCCTGTCTGGAGGTATGAAAAGACGTCTCATGATAGCAAAGGCTCTATCACATGAACCTCGTATTCTTTTCTTAGATGAGCCTTCGGTAGGCGTCGACGTTGAGTTACGAAAATCGATGTGGGATCAAGTTCAAACACTTAAAGAGTCTGGTGTGACGATTATTCTCACAACTCACTACATAGAAGAAGCTGAGGAAATGGCTGACCGCATCGCCGTGATCAATCACGGAAAGATTATTGTTGTAGAAGAAAAAGCAACTCTTATGAAAAAACTAGGAACCAAAAAGATTATATTTGAACTATCTTCTTCTCTCCAATCTATCCCAGAAGGATTACAAATTTTTAATATGACGCTAAATGATCAAAAACTTATTTATACATATGACACCAAAAAAGATAACATTGATTTCTCTTCATTATTCATGGCTCTTCATCATGAAAAAATTATATATAGCGATTTAAAAACTCAAGAAAGTTCACTTGAAGAAATATTTATGGAGTTGGTGCAATCATGAGCAATTATCATGCTGTCAAGGCTATTTTTTTATTTGAAATGTATAGAATGAAACGCACTCTTATGCAAAGCATTGCATCTCCAGTTTTATCAACAGCTCTGTACTTTATTGTTTTTGGTTCTGCTATTGGAAGTCGTATCGAAGAAATTGACGGCATTAGTTATGGATCTTTTATTGTTCCAGGTCTGATTATGATGTCCATATTAACTCAAAGTATTGCTAATGCTTCTTTCGGAATTTATTTTCCTCGATTTACAGGGACTATCTACGAGATTCTCTCTGCACCTGTCTCATATTTTGAAATTATTTTAGGTTACGTTGGCGCTGCAGCAACAAAATCTTTAATACTTGGTCTTCTTATACTTTTCACAGCAAGTTTTTTCGTGCCCTTAGAAATACAAAATCCTGCTCTTATGCTAGTATTTTTAGTTCTCACTTCTATTACTTTTAGTTTATTTGGTTTTTTAATTGGCATTTGGGCAGATGGTTTTGAAAAACTTCAAATTATACCTCTTTTGATTATTACACCTCTATCTTTTCTAGGTGGAAGTTTTTATTCAATATCCATGCTTCCTCCTGTATGGCAAAAAATTTCTTTACTCAATCCCGTTGTTTATCTTATAAGTGGATTTCGATGGAGTTTTTATGGCAAAGCAGATGTGAATATTACCACAAGCTTCATTATGATCGGAGTTTTTCTAGTTATTTGCATGAGCCTTATTCATTGGATATTTAAAACTGGGTATGGATTACGGAAATAAAAACTTTTGTGTTTTAGCCCCCAGTTGGCGAGGTGCCATAGTTCACAGTGATATTCATCTGTACTGGCATTTGAATGAATTCAAATTTAAGTCTGGGTCCAGGGCTGAAAAGTTATGTTTAAGTCTGCTATTTAATACTTCGCACACCGGTAGGAGAAGAAGAAAAATTAACAAATACAAAAAATGTTGTGTCATAGATTTAATCGCAGATATTTTATACTTATAACGATTTATCAATTGAAAATGTCGGAAGAAACAAGAAATTATCTTGAGTTCATCTTTAAACTTAGAGAATTAAAAAACAGCAGTGTGAGCATCCTCAACTTTCCGGACACTTTTCAACTTAATTTCCGTTACGGGAAAAGAATCTCAGGAGGAGAAGCCCATCTGGTAGCTCCTCCATACTCCCTATCGAAACCTTATTTAGAAAACAGCCCGTTTAGCTGAACAGGCTGGACTTTCTTTGTTATTCCACAACACTAATGCGGTGAATCGTTATAGCTTGTTCTTTAAAAAGAGGAGGAACATTCAAACCATTAAAAGCAGCATCATCACCAATGCCTAACATAGATCTTGCTGTTCCCAACGATGAAGATTCAGCCACAAAAACGGCTCTTGTGAAAGACATATCTGACTGAAGGGCTTCTTCATAAGTAATAAATTCAGGTGTATAATTTTCCTCATAAAACCACGTTAACGATTCAACCGGGACCACAAATTGTAACCATTTATCAAAGTCGCTTTCTTTTATTTCAAAAGGATAACGAGCTTTTAAAACGCGACCAGAATCAGAAACCTCAAACGTCAATAAAAAATTAGTTTGACTCTGATCTAAATTAGCTGCTTCAAAATCATTTCCTGCAAAATGCGACTCAAAAGATGATTGTATCTGTGCTTCTGTAGGAAGAGCTGTTCCATCACTATGAACCATAAGTTCAACTACAACACCTGACATTTTATCAATAGGCATTGACCCAGCAGTCATAACAAGACCATTAAAATGTTGCGAATGCCAATTGTGAAGCTTTTTCACAAATGTAGACGACACAACTTCTCTTCCACCACAATCTGCTTCAGCAATTTTTCCTTGCGCCGGATCAAAAGCTTTATCAGCGTATTTACTAACATCGTCAGATGTTGGGTCTACTCCAGTATTATTCCAACTTCCAAAAGTAAAATCATTTTTCCCAGATAAATAAATATCAAAATCTGCTTCTGGTGTCTTATTTCCACAAGACGTTAATGCTGTCATCACTGGTGCATTGCCGACAACATAATCTGCAACTTCTTCTTCAGTGGAAATTTCTTCATTCATATCACTTTCGTCATCTAAACCTTGATCATCATCTTTGATTTTATCCAGGTCTTTTTCATCAAGACCTGATCGTGAAGAAACAAAATCATCTTCTTCATCTTCTTCATCGTCTTCATAGCCACGACTATCGACGCGATCATCCTTATCATCTTTTTCAAACTCTGCATCTGAACTATAGGATGTCTGAAGTTTTTCTCTATAAATACCATCATCAGACGATTGAAACCTGGATGGCGTTGGTGTGCTTGGCTGACAACCTATTGTTGCAAAGGCAAATAAAAACAGTACATTAGACACAAACATCTGTTTACTCCATTGAGACTACAACCGTCATATCGGATCTTTTAGTATAAAAGTTTAATTTTTCTAGAAACCTGCTTGAACTCAAAAAAGGAAGAAACTTATAGACAGAAAATATAAAATGCTCAACGCATGTCAAATTTTAATTGCAATAAATTTTTTTCTAAAAAAATTCGGCGTAGATATTACAATGCATACAAACTATAAATCAAAATAAAGTGAAATGAATATCACAACAAATTTAGAGCAATTATTCAAAAGAACAGACACCAAGTCCTTTTTGAAAATTTGAGCGATTCATCATTTTGTCCATCCATTTTTGAACATGATAAAAACCGTCAAGGTTCAAAGTCGTTGATGCTTGATAAAAATCATCCAAACAAATAACCCATGGGGCTATAGCAAAATCTGCGATAGAAACACTTTCCACAATATAGCTCGATTGTGACAACCTCTTATCTAAAACGCCAAGGATCCGAACAACTTCGTTAGTATACCTCTCAACAGGATATGGGTGATCACATTTTTGTGTCGCATATTTATAAAAATGTCCAAACTGGCCAAACATCGGCCCTACACTGCCCATTTGAAAAAAGAGCCATTGAATGGTTTCACTTTTTTGTATGGGGTCTTCGGATAAAAACAAACCGGTTTTCTCTGCAAGATAAAGCAAAATAGCACCAGACTCCATAAGCGTTATCGATTGGCCTTTAGGACCACTTGGATCAACAATAACTGGTATTTTAGAGTTTGGATTCATTTGTATAAAAGATTTTGTGAATTGTTCATTTTTAGTAATATCAACCGTGTGAGCTTCGTATTCAAGCTCCATCTCTTCGAGTGCAATAGAAACTTTTTGACCATTTGGTGTTGCTAGAGAATAGAGTTGGATTTTTTTCATGCGTTAACCTCTTACATTCAATGTATTTATATTGTTAGCGATCTCACTTGGACAGTCAATTTTCAGTTAAACCACATCATTAAGATCGTAAATCCCTATTGCGATTCTATAGGAAGCATGGCAGTTTCCGATATGACGATAAGGCAAGGATCCCACATGACTGATCTTAAAAAACATAGCTCTCTTGGAAAAAATGTTACATATCATAGCGACAGCCCAAATACAGCTCTCCTTGTTGCTATCCCTCGCGCACAAAAAAGACATGATATGAATATTCCAACAGAACCGCTTCCATTTGGAGGGTTTGACATCTGGAACGCCTATGAATTCTCATGGCTCCGGCCGAACGGAAGACCCGACGTTGGTATTTTAACAGTTCATGTCCCAGCGAGCTCTCCATGCCTCATAGAGTCAAAGTCTTTTAAGCTTTACTTAAACTCATTTAACCAGAGTAAGATCGATACACTTTCTTTAAAACAAAAGCTGATTGATGATCTTTCTCAATGCGCTCAAACTTCGGTTAAGGTTCAACTGCGGCACCCTCGAGATTACGATGGTCATCACCTGATGACCCCTTGCGGGGTTAATCTTGACGAACTTGACCCTACTGGACCTTATACATACCAACCAGAGCCCTCACTCCTTCAAACCATCAAACCAACTGAATACGTGGAAGAGACATTAGTTTCTAGCCTTTTAAAATCAAACTGCCTGATCACTCATCAACCTGATTGGGCAGACATTCAGGTCTACTATCAAGGAGCTAAGATTAACCACCAACAGCTTCTGCGATATTTCATTTCTTTTCGTATGAAAAATGAATTCCATGAACCATGTGTAGAAAAAATTTATATGGATATCTTAAGAACATGCCAGCCTACAAGGCTTCGTGTTACAGCACAATACACACGAAGAGGGGGCTTAGACATTAACCCCTCTCGTGCAAACTTTCTTTATGAAGATAAAGCCTTCATAAGAACTCCGAGACAATAGTGAATATTTCTGGCCTTTATATCCACATCCCTATTTGTAGCCGCATCTGTACCTATTGTGACTTTGTAAAAACAGCACGATGGGGACAAGATCTTAATAGAGCATTTTTAAACTCTCTTCTCCGTCATATAAAGTTTTGGATAGAAAAGACTTCTTTTCAAACACTCTCCTCTATTAATGTTGGAGGGGGAACCCCAAGCTTATGGGCAGAAGAGTATTTTGAAATTTTTGATCTTCTCAAAGACTTTATAACCCCTGAAACTGAAGTCACACTCGAAGCAAACCCTATCAACATCAGCGAAGAACGTTTACAAATTTGGAAAGCATGCGGTTTTAACAGGATCTCCCTTGGTATTCAAACATTTGAGCCCAAAGGCCTTAAACTCCTAGGTAGAGACCATTCCCCTCAGCAAGCTAAAGATGCTTTCCTTCAAACTCAAAATCTATTTCCACGAGCGAATTTAGATATGATTTATGGTTGGCCGACACAAACTCTTCAAGATTTAAGGCATGACTTGCAAAAAATCGAAGATTTAAATCCCTCGCATATCAGCCTTTATAACCTCGAATACCCAAAAAAAACAGTCCTAGGACGACAACTCTCCCGAGGAAAAATCCGACCTCAAACCGAAACAGTACTCGAAGACATGTACACAATGATTTGTACAACGTTAAATCAAAGGTCGTACAATCATCATGAAGTTTCCAACTGGTCGCAACCTGGGGAGAC
Source organism: Oligoflexales bacterium (assembly GCA_045106415.1). Lineage (GTDB taxonomy): Bacteria > Bdellovibrionota_B > Oligoflexia > Oligoflexales > Bog-1112 > JBGCEP01. The sequence continues at coordinate 44,169 of JBGCEP010000028.1, forward strand.
TTGCCGACATAACATGCTTTATTGGGAAAACGGCTTCTGGATTGGTGTTGGCCCAGGAGCAGCAGGTTTACTTCCTCCCACAAAAGACTTTCCCTATGGAAACATGTACCAGTACAAAGACTCTATCCACAGTTTTATGAAAGAAGAACCCTCTTTCAACAACTTATGCATTGAAAAGGATAGAGATATGGACAGTTGGATTGCAGAAATTATTGGCCGAAGTCTTCGCACAAAAAATGGTGTTCCTTTAGAATACCTTCTGACAACAACACGTTCTACGTGGGAACCATCTTCTTCTGTACGGCACGCTCTCGAAACAAAGCAAGCCACTCTTCAAAAAGGTTTTCTTATTTTTGAAGAGCGGCAATGGCTACGAGAAACAGCTTGGTGTGTTGAAGTCATGAGTAGCTTACGCCACTCAAACTTTTAAGACTTGCTCTATTAAGGTTTCCGCACTCTTGCGTACAGCTGCTGCAAGATCTGGACGCTTTGAGCCTGCTTGAGCACGATCAGGTCGGCCCCCTCCTTTACCTTCTGCAGCTTGAGCTAATTGCTTCATAAGAGTGCCAGCACCAAGCTTTTCTCTTACTCTCGCACCGACAGCTGCAAAAATCATCAGATCAGAATTATCTGCACATATCATCACAACAATTTCTTGATCAAGCCGAGCCGCAAGGTCCTGGTTGATACGAGACAAGGACTGTTTAGAAAACTTTTTAGAATCGAGTTCAACAATCGAATAAGACTGATGACCTTCGCACACCACTCTCTGACTATCTAACTGCTTTTGAAGATCCAACAACAGTTGATTTTCACGTAACGCATTAAGCTCTTTTTCTGTTTGACGAGCTGTTTTCACAACAGACTCTACTTTTTCACAAACACCTTGAGAGCTCACTTTTAAAGAACGAGCTAAAGTTTGTACGATATCTGCGTCTTCACGACCGCATATCACAGCAGAAATTCCCGTAAGAGCCTCTAAGCGTCTCACTCCAGAAGCAATTGAAGACTCTGCAACAACTTTAAAATATCCAATCTCACCTGTTGCTAAAGCGTGAGTTCCACCACAGAGTTCACGAGAAGGACCCATCGTCAGCACTCGAACAGTGTCGCCGTATTTTTCACCAAATAAAGCCGTTGCGCCGCTGTTTTTTGCTTCATCAAAACACATAACCTCCGTCTGCACAGAAGAGTTTTGATGAATCATTTCATTCACACGCAATTCAACCGCTTTAATTTCCTCTACAGACAAGCCTTGATGATGAGTAAAATCAAATCTTAAACGATCAGGTCCAACATAAGAACCTTGCTGTGCGACATGTTGTCCTAAAGTCTCTCTTAATGCTTCATGAAGTAAATGTGTCGCAGAGTGATTTCTTCGTGTCTTAAGTCGAGATTCTTCATCAACCTTCATAGACAGGCTTTTGAGAGATGAGTCCTGAACCAGTCCTTTAACAAGAGAACAGCGGTGAACATGCATATCAAATACACGAAACGTATCAACAACCTTGAGCTCTAGATCTTGACCTGTGATCACGCCGTGATCACCTATTTGCCCACCTGCTTCTGCATAAAAAGAAGTTTTATCAACCACAAGATCAAGGTAATCTCCCTCTTCTCGATAACGTAAAGCAGCCGCTTCATCCACTATCAAAGATTCATAGCCAACAAACCCTGTCGACTTAGAAGAATTGATCACATTCCAGCTTTCATCACTTCCTAAAGAAGCATCAAAGCGAGAGGCTTTTCGAGCTCGATCTTTTTGCTCTGCCATTGCAGCATCAAAACCATCTTCGTCTATACCAAGACCGTGTTCAGCTGCGATCAAACGCGTTAAATCACGCGGAAAACCATATGTATCGTGAAACAAAAAAGCATCTGCACCTGCGACTTCACTCTTCTTTTTTTCTTTAAGCGCTACCACTAAAGATTCTAAACGATTTAAGCCTGTCTCCAGCGTTTTTAAAAAACGACGCTCTTCAGACTCAATCACTTGCGCAATATAGTTTTCTCTTTCTCTGAGCTCCGGATAAGCATCACCCATCTTGGAAACAAGCGCTGGAACCAATAAATAAATAAACGGTTGTTTTTGTCCGAGCTGGTGAGCATATCGAATGGCACGACGTAAAATACGCCTCACCACATAACCACGGCCTTCGTTCCCAGGTGTCACACCATCAGCGATAGCAAATGAAACCGCTCTTAAATGATCAACCACAACTCGGTGAGCCATGCCCTCATCGCTTGGGTTATAGGCATGACCACTCCGTTCTACAACTTCATGGATCAAAGGCTTTAAAAGATCAGTCTCATAGTTAGAAGACACACCTTGTAAAATTGCACAAATTCTCTCTAGACCTGCCCCTGTATCCACATGGGTTGCGCTCAAAGCCTCTAAATCTCCACTTTTCAACCTTTGATACTGCATGAAAACCAAGTTCCAAATTTCAACGTATCGGGTGTTTTCGCCGTTCACACCCTCAACCAGATCACTATATGTTTGTTCCCGAGTCGACACATCACCAGTATCAAAGTGAATTTCAGAGCACGGCCCACAAGGACCAACTTGACCCATTTCCCAAAAATTTTCTTTTTTACCAAACTTCATGACATTTTTAGGTTGAATATCAGTCAGCTCAAGCCATAGATCATAAGCTTCTTGGTCATCTTCATAGACTGTTGCAAAAAGCCTGTCTTTTGGTAACTTCCAAACAACAGTTAAAAGTTCCCAAGCCCATGAAATAGCCTCTTTCTTATAATAATCACCAAAAGACCATGTCCCCAACATCTCAAAAAACGTATGATGAGTGCCATCCAGACCTACTTCATCCAAGTCGTTATGTTTCCCAGAAACTCTCAATACTTTTTGCGAGTTCGTTGCTCTTTTCAAACCACGACTTTGATCACCTAAAAAAATCGATTTAAATTGATTCATTCCGGCATTCGTAAACAATAAAGTGGGGTCATCAGTAGGAGCAACACTCGAAGATCGAACAAAACTATGTTGTCGAGCTTGAAAAAAATCTAAAAAAGACTGACGAACTTGCTCTGAAGATAAAGGCTCTAAGCCATATGGGTGCTCACGGCTCATGGTTTTCTCTCTATAAAGTTAGCGCATTAAGGCAAAAAAACATCTTGTGTTTCTTGTCCAAAGCTCAACCGCCACGGTTGGCCGGCATATCTTACCTTTACAGGGACATCAAAACCACCACCAAAAATGGGGTCAGGCCAAGAAAGACCAACAGAGCTTAAGCAACCTTGCACCCAGCGACCTGTCAAAACTCGATATTGTGCCACAGGCGTCTGTATCACAATGTGATCACAAATTTGATCGTAACCTTGCCGCGCTAAAAATTTAACCTTTGTATTCTTCCCATACCAACTCAAATCTTGCTCAAAGTCACCAGCAAATTTTGATTCCTCATGGACATGAACCTGTAAAAAACGCTGCTGAATCTCACCATTTTTATATTCATTGCAGTAATACAATTTAAACCGAGCTGTTCCTGCAGTAATATTCCTCACTCCTCGTTCTGCTTTTTCATGGCAATCCCCAGCTTGGGCCCAACTCCCTCTTTTCAGCTCACCGACCAATGGCAAATTCTTTTTCTGCCCCAAAGAGTCGTAAACTGTAAATGACGAAATAAGTCTTCCATTTAAGATTTCCGCTTTACCAACTATAAAATGTTGGTCAGGAAGACTTGCTTGGATATGAAAATTTAAACGACGACCTTGAACAAAACTCAAGACACCTTTTTGTTGAATTCTAGATTTCACAATTTGATTAAGATTTTTTTTTCTTTCTCTCACAATCTTTGCTTTTCCTACAGGATCTGCAACAACTTCAATCAATTGATCTGAAATTCTTTTATCTCTAATCAGCATTTTTCGAACGTGAGTAGGAACTCCTTCATTCTGATAGCAGATCATCAATTGAATCGTTTGATGCACAGATGCTTGGACAAGATGGTGAGACTGGCTAAATCCTTGCGGAGTCATTAAGCTATAGACAAGAGGTTTCACTCCCGGACCACAGAGTTGCGTTGTTTTTCTTGATTCGGCAAGAATGTCTCGCCGCACAGCCTTAAAACCAAGCTCAACATACTTTCGGTTTTCCACACACCAAAAACCAAAAACAACAATCATGACATAAAGCATGAATTTAGTGATAGAATTCAACAAAACCTCTTTGACACCGCACAATCCCTATCGGACAAACTCCCAAACGCGTGACAAAAAGACTTGCTATATTATTAAAAAAAAGTAAAATTTCCTCGAATTTTTAAGGGGATCTCCGTGACAAAAAGACTTGCTATATTAACGTTCTTCACTTTCATTTCAACTTCTCAAGCGAGTTCTCTTGTCTGTTTTACAGCTGAAGAAAAGAAACAAGAAGCTTCAGCACATATCATTGCTCAGGCAACTGTACTGCACGACGGCTTAAGGACATCCTTTCCAACGCAAAATCAAATACTTATAATGAATGCAAGTCTCCCCAAAAAGTCTCCATGGAAACTGTGCTTTGCATCAAGCACTCCTCTTTTTCATACAGACATCAATGACATTCTAAGAGTGGAAGAAGTCCGCAAAGCTCTATCCAATAAAGAGGTTGACCACATCAGCCTTCAGAACAACAACACGGATATCACGCTCAACTGGAGTGACTCTCTTCAACCGACGACACAATCACTTGACCCTCTTGTCAGCATCCATCCTTTTGGCAAGATCAAACATGCTGTTTGGTCATACTCACGAGCTTCAAACCATATAGATTCTGTTCTCACCTGCACTATGAATGATGGCCGCAATATATCCCACAATTTTCACCAATCCGATTTACCAGACTACGCTACTGCACCAGAGACAGGGATTCTCTCAATTAGAGCTCAAAACCTTTCTCTAGAGCAGCTTCTTCGTACCATACAGCACCCAGGCGTCTTAAATCGCCGCTATCAAAGACAACGATTTTCAATCACTCAAATCGCTTCACCTCTTATCACCGGTTCTTTCATATGGATGAACACACGCTCACCTTCTTCCGTTGAAGATCTAAATTTTAAGATTGATGTCGACCTAAAGCTTCCGCTCTCATAGGCCTTCAAGACTTATCTACCACGATGGATAAGTTTTTCTATAAGCTCAGAGACCGAGTCAACGCTAAGCGTGAAGAAGCCACCACATCCTCAACACTTGCTCCTCGTGACAGATCTGTATAAGGCTTCTTAAGCCCTAGTAAAATTGGTCCCCAAGCTTTATAGCCAGCTAATCTTTCCATAAGTTTGTACGCAATATTACCTGAATTTAGATCAGGAAAAATAAGAATATTAGCATCCCCTCCAATGGGACTCTCTGGTGATTTATGAGATGCCACACTTGGAACTAAGGCTGCATCTACTTGAATTTCTCCATCGACTGCAATTTCTGGATGGCGTTTTTTAAACATTTCAACGGCAGACCTTATTCTTTGAAGACTTTTATGCTCTGATGAAGCATGTGTCGAAAAAGACAAGAAAGCTACTTTCGGTACCCCTAAGCTCAGTTCATAGTGCAGCTCTACAGCGTTCACAGCGATATCGACAAGTTCACTCTCTTTTGGTTCGACTACCACACCACAATCAGCAAACAACATGTTTTTTTTCATTGGGCTTTGCATTAAAAACGCACTTGAAAGTGTTTGTATTCCATTTTTTAACCCAGGTGCTTTTAAAGCAGCTCGAATCACACTAGAAGTTGTCGACTGAATCCCAGCAACAACAGCCTGAACCTTTTGTTCACTTAAAAAGCACCCAGCCTGATAGAGTGGGTCTCTAGCGAACTCTTTACACCAGACCTCTCCTTTCTTACCTCCCCAGCACCTCAAAAGAAAATCTTCTGTCATATTAACAATTTCACTGTCATTTGAATCAATATGAATCACGCGTGAGTCTTTCCGGTTTGGTTTCCCCCAATAAAAAACTTCTCTCACCTCCCCAGAATCTATCATTCTATAGGACGCTTCTTGAATACGAACATCTTGACCTTCTGGAAAAGCTAAAGACTGCGGCGATTCCAAACAACATTTTTCCCAGTGTTTCTCTAAATCTTTCACCAACCCTCCAAAATACACAGCTCATCAAAGATACAAACATGCTGATGATCATCTCTTTAAAGGTATATATAAACCTGACACATCAAGGGTTAGCATGACACACTCCGCACCTGCCTACAAGTTAAGCAATTCGCTTAACATATTAAATTAAAAGGATTAAGTGACGACTCATCGTGAGTTATCCACAAGGTCTGTGGATTGTCTCTTCAATGAAATAAATATTCATCCGACAACTATGCTTAGTGATGTTTCCATGCATATAGGATATTGCATGATATGTTTTTTGGTTCAAGATAAAGCTCTACGTCAACAGCTGAGAAAGCTGTTCAAAGAGCAGATAAAGTCTGATACGGCTTGCTTCTTGGATCCAACACGTATTAGCTCCCTATCGAAGCTCTACGAAAAAAATCATTCATTGCGAGCCTTGGTTACAACGACTGAGGTCTCTTTTCTTCCGAACGATGGATGGGTTGACATGTTGGCTGCGTTAAACAAGAAGATTCCTGTCATTTTGTTGTCAAATGGTGAACCATATACTAAGTTAAAATCGACACTCGCGAGTTTTGCAGCATTTCTACGTTCTCCGACAGCAGAAGACATTTTGCAAGAATTAAGGCGTTGTGGGATAACAACACGCAAAGATAATAATTTTACGCAAGATGAAATCCCTGAGTTAAACCTTAATATCCCAGCAAAAATGCTTGAAGGCAGCCACTCTCTAAGTGTTTTAGCTATAGATACCAGTCGTTTCAGAGAAATGGCGACAAAGTATGGATCTAATGTCTATAAAGAGTTTCAAGCAGGTTTTCAGAAAATTTTATTTGATTTGTGGGGGACTCAAGGAAATTTCCGCTCTAAAGACATGCTATTTCGTCATTCTTCTAATCTTAATCTCTACTTTGTTATTCTTGAACAGCCTCGCTCCACATTACTTCCAAGTCCACGTAGTTTAGAGACTCTTTCCGATAGACTTCATCGCAGACTCTACAACGCCCTTATTGGTGATATGATGAAGCCTACCGCTACAAGAGTGACTCCAAGCTGCGTCAGTTCTGTGTTTGATTTTTCTGTAGGTTACTCCACCTTGCTTTTTAACCCTTGTATTGACTCTGTCGAAGCTGTGAACACTCTTTTTGAAGAAAGCAGAGAGATGGCATCTTCACAACAAAAGAGGTTTCACTCTCGCAAAAAAGAATATATGCAGAGCCTTATTCTAGCATCAGATTTTTTAATCCCACATTACCAGGCTGTTTTTGACATTCGAGACATCAACATCAAAGACATTGACCCTAAGTCTGCGATAACAGATTTAGGATCTAAAATATTTGGTTTTGAATCTTTAATTCGAGTGAACCCTAATTATGTCAATATCGATTCATATCATGAAAACGACACCTTTGAAGTTCAGCCTAAGTTTCTTAAGCCAGATATTCTTTTTAATTTAGCGACGTCCACAGACTTATCAATAGATCTGGATCAAAAGTGTTTAAGACAAGCAACAGAGTATTTTTCTGAGCTTCCTGGAAAACTGTTCGTCAATATTCTTCCAAGAAATTTTTACTTTCTTGATAAACTTCAATTAGCTCTTCCTGATCATGTCAAACTCGTCTTCGAAGTTTCAGAGAGTGAAGCTATTGATAATTTTGATCTTTTAGTTAAGATTAGAGATCATATTCGTGAGCTTGGATATCAAATCGCAATTGATGATTTTGGTAAAGGCTATTCAGGTTTAGAGCGTATTATTCATATCCAACCAGATATTATTAAACTGGATAGACACCTCATAACCAATATTCATAGCAATACAACAAAACAATCACTTGTACGTGGTATTGTCGAAGCAGCCTCTTTAAGCCAATCCACTGTATTAGCTGAAGGGGTTGAAACCATCCAAGAACTCGAAGTCATTAAAAAAATGGGTATTCCTTACATTCAAGGTTTTTTGATGCATCGCCCCAGCTCTTATGAAAGTATTCAAGAAGAACTCCAACTTGAAAAGTCAAAACTCCATGAAAGCGCATAAACATTTCATAGAAAAATTTTTAGCGTTCATTTTAGCCTCCATGAGTTTCACATTAGGCCAAGCCGCTGTTCTTGATGATTTAACTCAATCAGCTGATCACGCTATAAATTCTGTCACCTCTTCCCTAGAAAGTCTTATAGGAAAAAAAGAACACAAAAAAAAAGGCAGAAGAATTGGCTTTCATCATTTCGGTTTTTTTAAATCACATGCCCTGTCCGATCAAAATAAAATTTCCGCCAAGATTTTTACTTCTCAAAAACAGCTCAATCACTTTTTGCGAAGATTCCAACCTGAAAGTGTCATTCAAAAGCCTATAAACTTTGAAAAAGAAATGATTCTCGCAGTCGAAACAACAAACCCCCAGAGTTGGGCAATACAAATCAAAAAACTATATTTTCAAGACTATTTTTCATTTAACCTCCACACAAAAAACATGACAGCAACATGCCACAACATTCAAAGAGCACGAGCACGAGCACATCTCATACGAATCAAGAAACCAAAAGAGAGAATCTTGCAAATTAAAAAATTTGAAATGCTTGGAGAAAAAAATGACATAGAATGCCCTCCTCAGGAAGATAGATCGCTACATCAATCTTTCCACCATAGAATACTGATGTATTCCAAAACATCCACACAAACGCTGCCTCAACCGTCTTTAAGTGTGCTCTCTTATCAATGGGGGGAATGGGATATTTTCAAAAAAAGACATTGCCCCACATGCTCCGTACTCTACGCTCCTGGCCTTCCTAAAACAGCTTCAATCATAGGAGTTATCGATCAAGCCCCACTCTCTAAAGAAACCGGAAGAGCTCAGCTGATACTCCATCAATTACAAGCCACTCAAAATAAATGGGTTGTCCACTTAGAGCGCATCATAAATCTATGTCATCGAGCTCCAAGAAACAGTCCTTTAATCGTTTTTGCAACACCTCCTAACCATTCTATAAAATCTGTTCAGATTGCCTCAGGATTTATTGGCGAGTCTCAAAAAGTTTGCAGCCAAAACCCATAGAATAAACCTATTGCCACTTTTTCAAATCCTTGCTAACTTTTGAAAAAATTTTCAAAAGGTTTTAAAATGAAACATATATTTTTCTCTATCATTATTTTTATCTCTTCTTTTCCAACCTTTGCATCACCATTTCTTAAAGTTTGTGAAACCATACGAGAATTTCCGGAATCTTCTTCATTATCTGTAAAAACAACACAAACCTTTTTAGCACTTGAAAAACTCTCTGAAAAAACAAGCTGTCAAGAAATATGGGATGATCTTCTAGAAAAAGATTATTTAAGTCTTAACTCCAAAGGAATTTCAGACTTACAATTATTACAGGGTTTGCAACCTACTTATCTTTTTCTTCAGAACAACCAAATCACATCTCTGTGGGGCTTAGAAAATATGCACTCACTCAGAGTTCTTTCGCTAGAAAAAAACAACCTTCAAGATATAAGTCTTCTTTCAAACTTAAATCTTTATACTTTAAATGTTGCTCAAAATCCTTTGTCGATCGAAGGCTTGTTCGCTATTAGTGAAATGCCTTTTTTATTGGACCTCGACTTTACTGGAACCAACGTAGAAGACGATTCTTTAGAGACAATAATGCTTCGAGCAAGAGTTTTAGAGAATCGCCATCAAAACAAATCTCTACTCAACACACCAACTCTTCAGTGTGAGCGTTTGCAGCAAATCACCATTGCATCACGCTTATGGAACTTTCCTCAAATACGGCACGATATTGACAATATCACCATTGATGATTGGGATAAGCTCAAACATGAAGAAAAGAACATTTATAATAAAATCAAAGCGACCTGGATTGCGAAAAAAATCACACAATCCTTAGCAGAAAAATTTCTTTTACAAACACAAAAATCCACCCTGCCTCTTGCATTAAAAAGTGCTCTTTCTACAGGCCTACAGAATCAATCTATTTTATTAGAAAAAATTCTGAGGCACAAAATATCAAATATTGATCTTTCACATACTGACACCAAACTTTTACTTCATAAAATATCCTTTCATCATCCTCATCCCACAACATTACACAAATTATTACAAAGTATTCTCACTATAATACTCTCTCACACACAGGGTATAGACGAGCATTAAAACACTCTCTCAATCTCATTTTTCTCCATTGTTGTTTTTCTTACTCATCAAAGGAGAAGACGCTATGATTCAATTTCAAAGCCTTTGTCACAAGTTGATGAAAATGATCTTTCTGCTTTTTTTTCAAGAAATCAACACTCCTATTAGACCTTGCAATTTATATGGGTCCCAAGAAAACATGATTCGAAAAAAAGTTAAAAAACGACTTCAGCAGATTCAAAATGATTTTCCTTCAATTCAACAAAGCCTCATGACTGCTCAAAAAAATATTCGCGCATCACAGCTTGCCGACATCAAGCACTGGAAACACCAAATTGGAAGCAAAGATCGTTAAAATAAAAAGTGATCCTCACAGCTCTCAGCAGAGCAACCATTGAAAGCTATATAAACAACTGATATGTTGTTATTTATCTAAATCTTCTTATAAGGTTGCTGCTTATGCAATCCTCAGAACTCAGAGCACAAAGTGTATGTTTATTCATCATAGCAACCATGTGCGTTGCAACGAGCTTGATCTTTTTAAGATCAATGATGATCCCTTTTGTTATTTCCATCTTTTTATTCCTGCTTTTAACACCACTTCTTCGTTATCTTAGAATCAGCTTAAATCTAGGACAAGTCACATCATTAGCAATCACTTTCCTCGGTGTGAGCTGCATCACGCTCATTCTTGTCTTATTTGGTGTCTACTCTGTACAAAATGTTTTGTTTGATACAGAAATATACCAATCAAAGCTCAATGACTTTCTGCCTAAAATCCAAGAAATGCTCAATGATTCTCCTCTCGCAGCCAAGCTCGACATCAAGTCGATACAAGCACAGCTTGACCAACTCCCTTTATGGGGAATTGCGCAAAGCTTAGCGAGTAGCTTTGCTAAAATTCTAAGCAACGCTCTTATTATTGTTATTTTCTTACTTTTCTTATTGGCAGGCTATATTCCTACAAGTGAAAAATCACCAGTCTATGAAGAGATCACAGCTAAGATTCAAAGATATATTACAACAAAGCTCTTAACCTCACTTGTGACAGCGCTCTGTGTTGGAACTATTTATAACTTCTTAGGTATGGACCTTGCTTTTACATTTGGTCTTGTTGCATTTCTTCTCAACTTTATACCCTCGCTGGGCTCTATCGTTGCGACTTTAATTCCTTTACCTATTGCATTTTTGCAATTTGGGTTTACAAGTCCATTTTGGATTTGCCTTTCAATTCCTTCTGCTATTCAAATCACGATCGGTAACATCATTGAGCCTAAAATGATGGGTGACAGCCTTGGCCTACATCCAGTTTCTATTTTAACAGCTCTTATGTTTTGGGGAGCTATTTGGGGATTTACAGGCATGTTTCTCGCAGTGCCTATGACATCATGCCTTCAGATTGTCATGGAACAAATCCCTCTAACTCGCCCTCTAGCATCTATTTTATCTGGAAAATTTGATAATTTGCTTCCTGTTTATACAACAGAAGAAAACTCATAAAAGGACTTCAAATGAAACGCACATTCTCAAAAAAAACACAGGAATTCTTGGAACAATATGCTTCTCACCCTCACTACAAAGCTCCTACTGGTACAACTCTTCACGCAAAATCATGGCAAACAGAGGCACCTTTAAGGATGCTCTTGAATAACCTCGATCAAGAAGTCGCTGAAGACCCCAAAAACCTCATTGTATACGGAGGGACTGGTCAAGCAGCACGATCTCAAGAAGCTCTCCACGACATCATAGAAGCTTTACTAGAGCTTGATAACAACCATAGTATTCTTGTCCAATCAGGTAAATATGTTGGCAGAGTCAGAACTCACCCAGAGTCCCCTAGGGTTTTTATTGCAAATAGCAATTTAGTTCCTCACTGGGGCAACTGGGAGCATTTTCATAAGCTTTACGAGCAAGGGCTTATGATGTACGGACAGATGACAGCAGGTAGCTGGATCTACATTGGGACACAAGGAATTCTTCAAGGTACGTATGAGACTTTCGCAGCAGCTGCTCGCCAAGAGTTTGGGGGTACACTCGAAGGAAAATTAGTCGTCACAGGCGGCTTGGGAGGAATGGGAGGAGCTCAACCACTTGCTGTCACTATGAACAGCGGGGTTTGTCTGGCTGTTGACATTGATCCAGAACGCATTCAAAAACGACTTGATACCCGCTATATTGATCGTATGACTGATCACTATGAAACTGCAATTCAATGGTCACTAGAAGCTCAAAAGAATAAAAAGCCGCTTGCTATTGGCTTAGTTGGAAATATTACAGACGTTCTTTGCAATCTTATTAAAGATGGTATCACCCCTGATTTAGCAACTGACCAAACTTCTGCCCACGACCCTATCTATGGCTACGTTCCACAAAACCTTAGTTTACAAGACGCTGTATCACTGCGAGAAACAGACCCTCAATCTTATAAGCAAAAATCTATTCACAGCATGGCTGAACACGTCAATGCTCTTCTCACTTTAAAAAAGAAGGGAAGTATTGTTTTTGATTACGGCAATAACCTCCGTGAGTTTGCAAAACAAGGTGGTGCAGAGCGTGCTTTCGACATTCCTGGTTTTGTTCCGGAGTATATTCGACCTCTTTTTTGTGAAGGACAAGGCCCTTTTCGATGGGTCGCTTTATCTGGAGACCCTTCAGATATTCACACAACTGATCAAGCTCTTTTAGATCTTTTTCCTGAAAACAAACACCTCAAAAACTGGTTAGCAAAAGCTCATAATCAAATTGAATTTCAAGGCCTTCCTGCCCGTATCTGCTGGTTAGGAATGGGTGATAGAGAAAAAGCTGGTGTACGATTTAACCAACTTGTTGCAGAAGGTAAACTCAAAGCACCGATCGTGATCGGTAGAGACCACCTCGACACAGGCTCTGTTGCATCTCCTTTTCGTGAAACAGAAGGTATGAAAGATGGAAGCGACGCTGTCTCTGACTGGCCTCTTTTAAACCTCATGAGCAACTGTGGTGGAGGGGCCACGTGGGTCTCATTTCACCATGGTGGAGGAGTCGGTATGGGTTATTCACAACACGCCGGAATGGTCACTGTAGCTGATGGATCTTTTCGTGCTGAACAGTGTCTCAAAAGAGTTTTGCATAACGATCCAGCAATGGGAATCGTAAGACATGCAGACGCAGGCTATGATACCGCCCTTCAATACCAAAAAGACTTTCAACTCAAAGAGTGGGCTGATTCATGAAAGTTATTGGACCTTTTTCTGAACTTCTCACGATGAATAACCTTCCCGCAAGTGGTCCCATAAGTGACGACAAACTCGAAGTGGCGAAAGACGTTGGAGTCCTAGTTCATAACGGCAGAATTGTTGAAATAGACTGTTTTTATAAACTTACAAAACAGCATTCACACATCGAAGAACTTCCACCACAAAGCACAGGGACTCCTGGTTTTATTGATAGCCATACTCACATTTGTTTTTCTGGCCGTCGAGAAAAGGACTATGCTCGGCGATTGCGTGGTGATACCTATCTCGACATAGCGAAAGCCGGTGGTGGTATTCAAAGTACAGTTCAAGCCACTCGAAAAGCAACAGAAGACGAACTCTTACAGAGCCTCTTAAAAAGGCTTTCCATCCAAATCAAACATGGCGTAACAACCTGTGAGGTTAAAAGCGGCTACGGTCTTTCCATTGAATCTGAAATGAAGATGCTGCAAACCATTGCACGAGCACAGCAAAGATCACCAGCGAAAATCGTTTCAACTTGCTTAGCCGCTCACACTTTACCCCCTGAATTTACAAACAAACAAGAATATCTTCAATTTTTAACAGCAGAATTATTGCCAAAAATTCAACATGATAATTTAACAAAACGCATTGATATTTTTATTGAAGAAAGCGCTTTTTCTACTTCTGAGGCGATTCCATATCTTACAGCAGCCAAAGCAATGGGATTTTCTATTGTCATACACGCGGACCAATTTAGCCGCGCAGGCTCACAGGTTGCAGCTCAGCTCAATGCACTAAGCGCGGATCATTTAGAGGCATCAGAAGATGAAGATTTTAAGAACTTAAAAAAAGCGAATGTCATTCCCATTCTTGTCCCTGGCGCATGCTTTGGCCTTGGACTTCCACTCCCAGAAGCAAGAAAAATTCTTAACCATGGTTTAGCCCTCGTCATCGCATCAGATTGGAACCCTGGGAGCGCTCCTATGGGAAACCTTCTTTTACAAGCTGCTGTTTTAGGCTGTCAGCAAAAAATGACAATAGCAGAAACTTTTGCTGCCATTACATATCGAGCAGCGAAAGCTTTAGAAGTTGAGCAAGGAATCTTAACCGTTGGAAAAGTCGCAGATATTAATGTATTCCCAACAGATAACCACCAAGATATTCTTTATCATCAGGGCATGATGCAGCCTTCTCATGTTTTTACCAACGGAGAAAATCACCTATGAGCCCTCTATGGCATCAATTTTATAAACCTTCTCAATTGAGGGGATGGTCACGACGGAAAGACGAACTTCAAAACGAGCGCTTAGGTGATTCAACTGCTTTCTTCGACATGACAACCACCCATCATTCCTCTTTTTCCTCTCAGAAAATTGGGATCATAGGCTTCGAGTGTGACGAAGGTGTTTCTAGAAATCAAGGGCGCACTGGAGCTGCCCAAGGGCCACAAATTCTTCGCCCTTTTCTCTACAACCTCCCTATTCACAAACCACGAGATCTTATCGATTGCGGTAATATTACTTGCCAAAATAAAAACTTAGAAGCTGCTCAGGCGGCCCTTAGCCAAGCTGTTCAGCATATGCATCAAAACAACATTCTTCCTTGTGTCATCGGTGGAGGCCACGAGACAGCTTGGGGTCATTTTCAAGGAATTCAAGCTACGCATTCTGAAAAAAAAATTGGCATTATTAATTTTGACGCACATTTTGACATCCGAGCGTTACACCAGAGGCAAGGTCACTCTGGCACTCCTTTTTTACAAATTCAAGAACTTTTACAAAGCAAAAATAAAAATTTTTCTTATATGTGTTTAGGTATTCAGGAAAGTTCCAACACACAATCGCTTTTTCAAAAAGCAACACAATTAAATATTCAATATACCCTTGCCCATGAATTTGAAAATCTTTGTTTTCATAATTTAAATCAATTTATAAAATCTTGTGATGGAATCTATTTATCAATTTGTCTTGATGTTTTCAATGCAGCTAATGCCCCTGGGGTCAGCTCTCCGCAACCCTTTGGGGTGCAACCATCATCATTTCTAAAAGTGCTACGACATATTCTAGAACAATCAATTTTATTTGGAGTTGATATCGTCGAATTATCACCTAAACACGACACCAACAATCTCACAGCAAAACTTGCAAGTCAGATATTCTACAACATCTTTCATTTTATGAATAGTTAATTTTATTACCACAAAAGTTAACTTATCATAAAATTTACAGCTATTGACCTCACTTTAAAAACAACAAATAGCTTGATAACGATAAAAAATTTTGAATTTTTAATAAAGTAAATTTCTTTAAAAAAAATTTATTCAAATAAAAAAATATAAAGAAATATAAAAACCTTTATATTAAGAAAGATAGCTATAAAAAAATTCCCGCCGATTATTTTATCTATTAAAAAACATGAATCTTCAATAAAAATAACAATAAACCCGATAGCCTCAATAGAAGACATAGAGTTGAGGTTTACATGAAAATTCTTATTTTAGATGATCAGAAATATTACCTTGAGTCTCTTGTCGATGGTTTAAATGATCTTAACATTGAAATACAAACAACAACAGATCCAAAAAAAGCTTTGAAATTGGTTAAACAACACTCCCAAGATTATGCTGTTTTATTAATAGATATCAATATGCCTATTATGAATGGTTTTGAAGTCATACAAAAAATAAATAATTTATCACTAGAATATTACCCTCCTGCTATTTTTTTAACCGCTGTTCATAATAATCAACAAAATATTCATTATGGCTACAGTAATGGAGCAGTAGACTACTTATTAAAACCCGTGGATTTATTTATCCTTCAATCAAAAATTTCTATCTTTACAAAACTTTATAAAAGTAGAAATGAAAACAATTTGTTAAATCAACAGTTATCACAAAAAATTTCTGAGCTTGAAAATGCAAATAAAAATCTACGATCATTTTCTTCTGTCGTAGCAAATGATTTAAAAACTCATGTCCGACAAATCTATAGTTTTAGCGAAATTATGCTGAATAAGAATTTAAAAAAAGAATGTTCACTTGATTATTTATCCCGAATTCAACAATGCACATCTCAAATTAAACGAATTATTCATTCTATCAGCATCTTTAGTCAGTATGGATTAGAAAATATTGATAAAAAAACTTCTCACTCTGAAGAAGTCATACAAGAAGGAAAAAAATTTATTCAAAAAGAAATCAATAAATTTGATGTGGAAATAAATATTTCAAATCATAGTTATCTTTATTGTGACAAAGAAAAAATGTCTATTGTTTTTCAGAACATCATACAAAATGCTATAAAATATAAAAATCCGAAAAATTCTCCGGTAATCAACATAAACATTCAACAAGAACCAAAAAAAACAACCATATCATTTACAGATAATGGATTAGGTATCCCAGAAAATAAAACAAAAGAAATATTTAAATTTATGGAAAGATTTCATAATCCAGAAAAAATTCCAGGATCTGGCACGGGTTTAACAATATGTGAGCATATTGTTTCAATGCATGGTGGACATATTTGGGTAGAGTCAGAGCTTAATCATGGAAGTACTTTTTTCATTACCCTTCCAAAGCATCAAGAAAATATTTTGCTTGATAGCAAAAAGCCATCAAGCAAAATAGACTAGTTACAATGATCATCGCACTCTTCACAACAATCACAACTTGCATATTCGCAGGTGTCACACCCGCAATGAGTAACAGAAAATCCTGGGTTCGCAGGGACCATTAACGCGACCAACGATAGTTTTTTCAAAAGGTTCTTCATCTCAAACTCCTCTAAATAAATTATTTATAAACCTTCTCACTCAAAGGCTTTTCATGAACTATACTCAAATGATGACGAAAGTGTGACATAGTGACTCATAAAAATTTAAATCTCGCTTTAACAGCTTCATCTAAAAGAACTCCCCACGACTTAAAGCTTATATAAGCACTTAATGACCACATGAAAACATGCGGAACATCATTCATAACAGATCCGTTCATGTAAATTAAAAAAGCAAAAAAATTTAAAAATATAAAGAGAATAAAATGATAACTCCATATCACATGGCGGAATAAAAAACGGGAACAGATCCCTTTCAGTATCACGATAGGGGCCAATGTAAAAATCATTCCGCACAAAATAGAGCAGCGGATAGATCCATACCTAGAATGAACCATATGCATCGTATCTTGTGCCATACGACTTAGCCCAAGACCAAATTGTCCACAAAAAATCATAGATAAAAAGCCACCAAGAAAAATAGATAAACCTAGGCGCCATGTCACAGACCAAACACTAGGGTGCAGGTCTTGATGCACATACTTATAAATTTCTTCAACTTTAGTTTGATCAATTTTAGGAGCAACCATAATTTATCCTAGATGATTCTAAATATATACACTCATCGCTCAAAATTTGTGACATTTGACAAAAACTTTGACCCACCATACCCCCCAGGGGTATATTGTTATCATGGATAAAAATGTATTTGCAAAAAAAACATCAGCAAGATTAAACCGAGCACTAGGTCAAGTCAAAGCAATTGGCAGCATGATTGAGAATGATGATTATTGTATTCATATCATCAGGCAAATTCGCGCTGCTAAATCAGCTTTAAATGCTCTTGAGCTTCTTTTACTAAATAGGCACATGCAAACTTGTGTTCGCACAGCATTTCAGCATGAAGATCCCGTCACCTCAGAAGAAAAAATTGATGAAATCATTTCTCTACTTAAAGAAGCACGAAAGTCATGAATAAAAAAAACTGCACGAACGAAGATCTTTTAAGGTTTTATTCTCAAGGAGATTTTGCGAGTTTTGATATTTTTTTCAAAAGAAACAGTCATATGATTTTTATGTTTATCTTCAGCAGAAGTGGAAATAAAGCTGACTCAGAAGATATTCTCCAAGAAACATTTTTTAAAATCCATAAGTATATTCACACATTTAACCCAGAAAAAAATGCATTGAATTGGGTTTTCACAATCGCTATGAACACTCTTATCACACACCATAAATCTCGAAACAAACACCTACCTCACTTTGATGAAATAAGTGCATCTTCTCCACACAGTCAAATTGAAGCTCGCAATGAATTACAAAAAATATTGGCAACATTATCTCATCACGAATCTTCTTTAATCATAGAAAAATTCCTTCTTGGAAAAGACTCTCATGAGATGAGTGAAACTTTTAAATCACCTGCTCCAAATATTCGAAAAAAATTATCTCGCCTTCTACAAAAAATCAGGTACTCATAAGCAATACCAACTAGAAAAAAGATCAGCAAAAAAACTCACTCACATCTCTAAACAAGTTTACTTCATAATTCTTAAACAACATACAACACCTTAATAATTAAAGAGAAAATAAGACTTTCGTCAAAAACTTGCCAATACCTCAAGTCATCGTTTAAGTTATGTTAAACGATTTGAGCTTTTCAGCCGATAGGGCTGTTAGGTTCAATTATATCTTTTCAATCCTTTGAATCTTAGGAGCTTTCTATGTTAAAAAATTTTCTTGCTATTTTATGTATCTTTGTAAGTCATCTTGCTTATGGGCTTAACTGCAGCGTCACCATTGAAGCTAATGATATGATGCGTTATAGCAGTGAAACCATGTCTATCAACAAAAAATGCAAAAATGTTAAAGTGATTCTTAAAAATGTGGGCAAACTTCCTAAGGTTGCTATGGGGCATAATTGGGTTCTATCAAAGACATCAGATATGCAAGCTGTTTCAACAGAGGCTTTAAAAGCAGGTGCAGCAAAAGAATACACTCCCGAAGGCTCTAAAGTTATTGCAAAAACAAAACTCCTAGGGGGTGGTGAGCAAGATGAAGTGAGCTTTAATGTTGAAAAGTTAAATAAAGATGAACAATACACCTATTTTTGCACATTCCCCGGTCATTCTTCTCTAATGAAGGGTACTTTTAAATTCACAGAGACAGGAGAGTTACATGGCAAATCAAACCAAAAAACCAATGGAGATCACTCCCGAAAAGCTTGATCGCCTGAAACGCATGTCAGCGGAAAAACCAGGGTTGCAAACGCATCCTCACAATGTTGGTGCGTTTGCTATACAGCCTTTAGACGAAAATAAGTCTCGCTCTCAATCTTTGCTAGCTATGCAACAACAAACTCAGATGCAGCTTAACCAGATTAATGAGCAGGTACAATCGCTAACAAAACAAGCTCTTAAGCTACAAAAGCGTTTTCAAGTTTCTCAACAGATTTACACTGCTAAGATGAGTTTCAAGCCCATCATCGGACAAAGATATTATCTTTACGAAAATCTAAGTGAAAAATTATTTTTATCTATGATTTCTCCAGATGAGTGGGATCACAACTACCGCTTTATAAGTGCTGTTGAACTTCTTGCTGACCACACATGGCGTGTTTTAGATGACGACCTCATTTCTTAAGGAGAAGACAATGCTCAATTGGCTACGACCAGACCCAGTGAAAAAACTTCAAAAGATATATGAAAAAAAATATGCAGAGGCAATTCAAGCGCAAAGAAATGGCAATATAGCAAAATACAGCCAATTGATCACTGAATCAGAAGAAATATGGAAAAAAATAAAAAGCTACCAACAAAAATAGTTTAAAACAAGACAAAGGAGGAAATATGCTAAAAGTCTGTATCACAGGTGCTACTGGATTTATTGGGAAAAACCTCCTTTCGTCTTTAAAACAATATGACGATATAGAAATCATTGCCTTAAGTCGTAAAATCTCTCCAATGATGGATGGAGCTTCAAAAGGAAATATCGTATGGAAAAGATGCAATGGTTTTTCTTTACTTGATGTGGAAAAAGCAACAGAAGGAGTTGACATACTCGTTTATCTTATCCACTCAATGGTACCATCTTCATCGCTTTCTCAAGGAAAATTCTCAGACTTTGACCTTTTCTTAGCTGATAACTTTGCTAAGGCAGCAAAAAAAAATGGTGTCAAAAAAATCATTTATCTCAGCGGATTTATTCCTGAAGATGAGAAGCTTTCAGCTCACTTACAAAGTCGACTTGAGGTTGAAAAGGCTCTTGCTCAATACGATAATAACTTATCTGTTTTACGCGCAGGTCTTATTGTAGGTCGTAATGGAAGTAGTTTCCGTATTTTAGAGCGACTTATACGCCGTCTCCCCGTCTTAATTTGCCCATCATGGACTTTATCAAAAACTCAGCCTATTGATTTAAAAGATGTCCTCGCGAGCTTGGTTTATTGCCTTCGTCAGCCTGATCAAAATCCAAGCATCTCAGATATTGGTGGCCCCGACATCATGACTTATAAAGAAATGCTTCACTCAACAGCACTGATTCTGAATAAAAAAAGACCTATTTTTAATGTCCCTGTGTTTTCTCCAAGCTTATCAAAATTGTGGGTTTCTAAAGTCACATCAGCATCACCTCAGCTCGTTTACCCTCTTGTAGAATCTCTTAAACACAACATGATAGCTGATCCTAAAAAACAGCTTATCTTAAAAAATCATACATACACATCCTTCAAAGAGTCTTTAAAAAAAGGCATTAATCCACATGAAGAAGGCTTTGTTCACCGTATCATTAACTATAATGCAAATATCAATTTACACTGGTTAGAAAACGTAACTTCAATACAGCGTATACCGAACCCTCTTGGGCATTCAGCAGAGTACGCGGCTATTCAATATTTTTCTTGGCTACCTCAATTTTTAAAAACTTTTATAAATATAGAAAAAATCAACAACCAAGTTAATTTTTATCTCTCTTCAAAAATACTCCTTCTCAGGTTGGAAAAAAAGATGGAACGAAGCACAAAGACAAGAGTTCTTTATTATATAAAAGGAGGTATCCTAGCCCGAGACAACACTCTCAATGGACGGCTAGAATTTAGAAACATTCCATGTTCTCAGGATATTTTGATTTCTCTTCTTGACTTCAGACCTTCTTTACCTTGGTTTATCTACAAATATACCCAAGCACTTATCCACATCTTTACCATGAATTATTTTCATAGACATTGGGTTAAAAAATTTACGTGTTAGACTTCGGCAGCAATTTATACCGTTCCAAAGCTTTTGCACGGGCTGTTTTATGATCAACAATAGGCCTAGGATAGTCACAACCTAGTGTGACTCCGTAGTTCGCTAACTCTAAAGTAGTCAGTTCCCAAGGCTTATGAATCCATTTTAAAGGTATTTTAGATAGCTCAGGGCACCACTTACGAATATAATCACCTGATTGATCAAATTTTTCCCCTTGAGTGATGGGATTAAAAATTCTAAAGAAAGGGGATGCGTCTGGTCCGCAACCCGCTGTCCATTGCCACCCTTGAGTATTACTCGCTAAATCCGCATCAACTAGCGTATTCCAAAACCACCTAGCTCCTTCTTGCCACGGAATATTGAGATGTTTAATAAGAAAAGAAGCAACAATCATACGAACTCTATTATGCATCCATCCTGTATTCCACAGTTCCCTCATACCAGCATCGACTATTGGATAACCTGTATTCCCTGAGCACCATAAATCAAACCAATTTGCATTTTTTTTCCATGGGAAATCTTTAAATTGCTTTTTCAGTGGCTCATCTGGCAATAAAGGAAAAAAATACAAGAGGTGATATGCAAACTCTCTCCAGACAATTTCTTTACAAAATTGAATAATATTTTCATTTTTTATTCTAGACAAAGGACCATATTCTTTTTCTACAGCATCTAAAATAGACCGCGGATGAATTTCTCCAAAATGTAAATAAGGGCTTAAGCTCGATGTCCCGGAGACCGCAGGAAAATCTCTTTTATCATGGTAACTTTCAATTCCAGATTGGATAAAATTTTTCAAAGCTTTTTTTGCATTTTTTTCACCAGGTTTCCAAATAAAAAATCCTGTATCCCATGGTATCGTAGGCAATAATTTCAAGCTTTCTACTCTAAGGCTTTGCGCAACCCCCTCTGGAGAGGGCGAAAGACCCCTCTTCTTATTTTTTGGAAACGACCTATATTTTTTTAGAAAGTTCCTCCAAAAAGGTGTGTAAACAAGGTATGGGCTTCCATCCGATTTGAGCAGATCAGCAGGTTCTTTTAAAAGAGAACCTGCACAAGCTGTCCACGGTATATCGCGTTTTTCAAATTCTTTGATAGCTTCTTTCACTTGATTTTTTGAACTCGGATCATAATTCCTATTCCAGAACACAGCTTGAATATCAATCTTCTCAAAAATATCTGAAAAAACATGCTGCCCTTGACCTTCCATAATAAATAAATTAGATCCTTGTTTTTGAAGAGAGTCTTGGTACTCAACAAGACTATGGTGAAGCCACCAGCAACTCGCCTCACCTGGAGGCCATTCTTTTTTCACGTCATGTATAAAGACTGGCAAAACATATTCATATTCACTTGCTTCTATAAGAGCTTGATTCTCGTCAATCCGAAAATCATTCCGGACCCAAACAAGAGCCGTTCCTTTTTTTTTCATTGCCATTCAATATCCCTTAAACATGATTTCTTAAACTTAAATCAGTTGGATGCGGATTTAGATAATATTGGTTTTTGATATATGCAACGTTATGTAATTTGGCATAATGCTGTAATAGAGTCATCGGCACAATTAAAGGATGAACACCTTGATGATAGTACTCAATAACCTCTAAAACAGATTGTTTTTCTTCTTTAGATAAAAACTTTTTAAAAAAACCGAGAATATGAAGTAGAGCATCGGTATTTTTTCGCGTTGTGGTTTTAATAGACAAAGCCGTCATATAGAGCTCAGAATATTCTTCAATAAAATCTTTTGATTTATAATCAGCTATTTTCGCAACAAGGTGTCCAAGCTCTGTGTATAATCCCCGGCCTCTTGCAAGTAGTAGGTATTTATTGTTTTGGTGGAAATCAACCCAGTCACCTCTTTTAAATCTTTGACCACAAAGCTCTTGTAGGCGGTGATACCCAAAAACCCTCTCAATAAAATTTTCTCTAATTTTATAATCATTTAATCTCCCCTCTTCTTCGATGGGAATTAAAGGCCACTGCTTTTGAAATTCTTTAGAAAAAAGACCCATACCATCAGGCAATGGAATACCTGTTTTCTCTTGATAAACCTTCACACGAAATGCTCCACACGAGGGAGAACCTTTTTTAAATAAATATCCAGATAAACCATGAAGTTTCTGAACTCTTTTTTTGCTATAAGTATTCATAGCACTTGTCCAATCTTCACCGGAACGGGGTTCTATCATGGAAGGTTGATGAATATCCCCAACCAAACGCACACTTTTACGAGGCACTCCCATTCCAACCTCTAACTCAGGACAGACAGGGACATATTTAAAGTATTTACCTAAAATTTCGTTGATATACCAATGTCTCTTGTGTTGAGCATCAAATCTGACTTTTTCACCCAATAAACAACTCGACACACCAATCATAATATCATTCATATGCTTCCATTTCGTGTTGATATACTATTATCTTACCAAGGTAACTTTTCACCATCCCAGGAAAAAAAAGAACCTGATTCTTTTATTGTACATTTTTGTATAACCTGCAGCATGTTAATAGCAGTCTCACTTACTGTATGCACAATAAGGCTCGTTTTTTTTATATAAGGCTGCGAGAGATCTGTTTTGGTTGTACCTGGATGTAAACTCAAAACAATGCATAATTTCTTTCTATTCAAGTATTCAATAGCAATATTTTTCAAAAACATATTCAAAGCTGCTTTAGACGCCCGATAGCCATACCAACCACCCAAAGAGTTATCTTCAATACTACCTACTTTTGCTGATAACGTTGCAAAAATTGATATTTTTTCTTTACTAAAAAAATCAATTGCATGCTTTGCAATAAGAGGAGTCGCAATGGCATTCACTCTAAAATATTCCATCAAATAATCTGGTTTAATTTGATTTAAACTTTTTTCTGGATGCATACTATCTTGATCAAGAATCCCAATAGCATTAATCAAACAGTCAATATAGACACATCGAGATGATACTCTCTCAAAAAAAGCGCGAATATCATTTTCAACAGTCATGTCATACTGAAAAATATAAAGACGGTCTTCATACTTTTCTTTCAGCAACAAAAGCTTACTTGCTTTTGTTGTCTTTCGAAAAGATGCAAAAACAATCATTTCATGGTGCACACCTAGTAATTGCTCAGTCAGTGCACACCCGATACCATGCCCAGCACCCAAAACAACACCAACACGAGCCTCGCTCCAATCAAACTGACTCATTTGAGGCCTTCTGCTGAATAAGTATCTCCTCATAGAGGTAAACCTCAATAAGAAACTCTCGATAGAAACAAAGCACCGATACAAAACATAAAAAAAACACAGACTACCTCATATGACATTGATCATCACATTTTTTCTTAGGGAGATAAGGCCTCAAATTTGCAAAAACAAGATAACCCACATTCATCAATGGTCGTATCACTCTGTTCTTAGCACACCATATCCCATATGGAAAAATTTCTAGCGTTTCCCAAATTTGTACAAAAGCATCCACCCCGGAACACAACTCATTTTTTGCGCTCTTTATATGGAAAAATTTATTCACCAACTTAGGATCAAGCCCTTCTTGTGTAGGGTCAAAACCAACAGCTGAAATATCCATCAATTTTAAGCGATCATATCGGTCTAGATTTTTATAAACCTGCATTTCATGCTCACACAAAGGGCATGAACCATCATAATAGGCTGTCATTAAAGGTTTTTTCTTACTCATCACGCCCTCCGTGTTTAACTCATGTTAAACGATTTAATTTTACATCAACTAACCTCAGCCAGCAATCGTTTAATCACCATTAAACTATTCGGTTTGACTATAAAAAACATTGAGTGTAAAAATAAGTTTAAGCTTAAGTTCTTGTAATAACTTAAATATAAATCCTCTTCAGGAAGGCCATGGTATGAACCCTCCCCCACACGTGCGAGAAGTTGCAGAATCTATTGGTCAGTTCATAGAATACTGGGGTTTCAAACACATTCATGGCCGTATTTGGACAACCATTTTCCTCGCAAGAAACCCTATATCCAGCCCTGAAATCGTGGCTTCGTTAGGTGTTTCTAAAGGTCTTGTCAGCGTTGCTATCAACGAACTTATTCACTACGGTCTTATTACTAAAGCCAGCAAAACAATTCATGGGGGACAAACATATTTAGCAACAGAAGATATTGGCTCTGTTATCCGAAATGTCTTAAGAGAACGAGAACTAAAACTTCTCAACGAGAATGAAAATAAACTTCATTTACTCGCAGCGCACTCGGTTGAAGAGCTTGAAGGAGCCAATATATCCGTAAGTAAACTCAATGACCTCATAAGAATCACACAAGCTAACAAGAATTTACTTACCACGCTTATTAGCAAAAATTTTCACACTCTAGAAAATTGGATTCAATTTATCAAAAAATCGCACCAAATCTTACGGTTACACAAATAGCAAAAAAATCACATCTATAATGACAACTATCTTTTTCTACCGCTGTCAGCTCAAAAGAACACGACTCTGGATATTAAAATTCATTAGCTCTAAGCCATTGCTCTAGGCGATAAGCACTTTGCAGTGCTCCTTCAACTCTTCCTCCTTGATACCAGTCTCCGCAGGCACCTAATGAATGAGAAGCGTCCCACAGAAAAGGTTTTAAGCTTTCCCCAGACTGAATAGATGCGTAGCGCCAAAAATGGATTTTTTGGCTATAAACTTCTATTTTTTTATTCAAAAGACATGATAATTCTGTAGTAAGAGATTTACACACTTGCCCTTCATCTCTTTGCTCAGAAGACCAAGATGGTGACCCATGTAAAATCCATTGATCTTTTTCTTGACCTGCATGATGAGCGACCCAAGATAATGGTGAATTTTTAATAAAAGCGCCTACCCATGAGGTCTTATAACTAGGAGTTGTAAGCATCACTGCATAACATGGTGCAGCCTGAATATTTGGATATACCAAGAGATCATGTGTCAATTTTGATGCCTGAGGAATGGGCGTTGTTACCACACAAAGATCAAAACCTTTTTCTTCTTGAGTATCACTCACAATCGACCATGTACTCTGATCTTTTCGAAGCTCTTTCACTTCAAACTGAAGCCGACATGACACTGACCTTACCCAAAATTTTAAAAAACTGTTCATGTGAGGGCACCCAACATAACGAATACTATGGATAGCTTTTTCTGGTGGGTTTTCACGATTTTTATAAAATACAAGATCGTCAGAAAATTCTTTCACAGTACCTGCATCTACTAACGGCTGAATATAATTTTGAATATCCTGATCTCTAATCGTAAAAAATTGGGCTCCATGGTGAAAAACATCACCAGAGTCATCCCTACGATTTGAACAACGCCCGCCGACACCACGACTTTTTTCAAACAATGTGACATCAGCTTTCTCATGCAGAAGGTGTGATAGAAAACACCCACTAACACCTGCTCCAATAATAGCTATTTTAGGTTTCATACAGTCACCTAACTCCTAAGACCGTAGCCTTTTTTAAACAATATTAAATTTATAAAAAAGCATCCAAAATTCATACTGATCAAAATCCAAAGACCATAATTCAAAGAAATGTCTGCCGCACCTAAAAAGCCGTATCGAAAACCATTCACCATATACACAATAGGATTAAAACAAGAAACCGTCTTCCAAAAAGGAGAAAGCTCTTCAATACTATAAAAAACCCCTCCTAAATAAGTAAGAGGTGTAAGAACAAATGTCGGAACAATATTAATATCATCAAACTTCCGAGCAAATAAAGCATTAATCAAACCAGCTTGTGCAAATAAACACGTTGTAAGCAGAGCGTGCAATACTAACATTGTATAAGAAAAAATTCTTATTTCAGCAAAGAACATTGACACAATCGAAACCAGAGATCCAACCAAAAGAGCTCTATACATCCCTCCTGCCACCCAACCACCAATGATAACAACACTACGAGCAGGGGAAACAAGAAGTTCTTCAACACTCTTTTGAAACTTTAAACTAAAAAAAGAAGAGCAAACATTCATATAAGAATTTGTAATCATTGTCATCATCACAAGCCCTGGCGCAATAAACTGCATATAACTTACACCATGAATCAACCCTATTCTTTCACCGATAAATTTTCCAAAAATTAAAAAATAAAGAGTTACCGTCACAACTGGAGGAATAAGAGTCTGAATCCAAATCCTATTCACTCTAATCATTTCTTTTCTTAAGATACTACAAAAAACAATATAATTTTCGTATAAAGTCATGATTTAACCTCAGGTTTATTACTATCAATCACACTCATGAAGAGTTCTTCTATGCGATTGGTTTTTGGCCTTACACCGAGAATTTTTAATTTTTTTTCATTTAAATAACTAAAAAGTAGATTCATATCAAAATCTGCATTGATTTCAACTTCAAGCTGCATTCCACTTGATAAAATAACACATCCTGGTATTTCAATATTTTGCTCCCAAGAACGATCTAAATCAATTAAATATTTCTGGGTGTTCATTCTTGAAATTAAGTTGCGAACAGAGGTATCTTCTAACAAAGATCCTTGATTAATAATAGCAACACGTTCACATAATTGTTCTACTTCCTCTAAGTAATGAGTTGTTAAAACAATTGTGCAGCCTCCTTTATTTAAATCAACTACAAAGTCCCAAATATCCCTTCGTATCTCAACATCAACCCCTGCAGTTGGTTCATCGAGTATCAAAATTTTAGGGTGATGCATCATCGCTCTTGCTATCATTAAACGGCGTTTCATACCTCCAGATAAGTTACGTGAAATTTCATCTCTCTTATCCCATAAATGAAGCTTTTTCAGCCATTTTTCAGCTCGAGGGCGAGCCTCTTTCGCAGGGATACCGTAATAACCAGCTTGAGTCATTACAATATCCATCACTCTTTCAAACACATTTAAGTTAAACTCTTGTGGGACAAGACCTAATAGCCGGCGGACATCCTCAGGGTTTTTATCTAAGTCAAACCCCCCGACCTTAACCTTTCCCCGACTTTTATTCACCAAGCTTGAAATAATGCCTATTAATGTTGATTTACCCGCCCCATTCGGCCCTAAAACAGCATAAAAAGAACCCTCAGGAATCAAAAGACTCACACCTTTTAAAGCTTGAACGCCACCCTTATACGTTTTCGCAACATCTATTAATTCAACTGCACCCATAGGGCATCTCCATTTTTGTAAGAACCTATAAAAGATAGCAAAACTTAAAAAATTTCGCTCACAAAATAAAGGTGATTGACCAAGCAGCCAACTTTTGATACTCGGTATACAGATAAAATATGACTATGATAGGGAGAGCTCCATGCCAAAGAATGTACTTTGCACAGCAGTATTATTTTTTTCCATAATTCCAAATGCCTATAGTCTAGATTTTCGTAATTATTGTGACCAAGAACTCAGAAAATCTCTATCTCTTTCTCCACAACAAGATAAATCAGTGTCTCAAACAGTCATAGGAGTCCTCCAAGCAACACAGAGCATGACGTGTGACCAAGCTTGGGAAGCCTTACAAACAACAGACAACCTTTCGTTGAAATACATGGGAATTGAGGACATCAGCCCGTTAAGAGGTTACAAGGGGCTCAACCTAGATTTATCAAACAATAAGATTCATTCCTTATGGGGACTTGAACACCTCCCTCAACTTCAAAGACTTCTGCTACACGAGAATAAAATCCAAGATCTTTCTCCTTTAGCTCAACATAAGAATTTAAAAACAATCAACATCTCTGACAACCCTCTTGATATTGATGGTACCTACGTCCTCAAAGACCTTTTTTCTCTGCACACACTTTATGCTGAAAACACACCCTTCGCTCAAAACGCTGAAGAGGTTTTAAGTCTCGCGCACCATATTTTTAATAACCAGGTAAAGCTTGGAAACATTCAGGAAGAAAATATTATGGGGCAAAGCCATAAAGCAATGGAAGTGATATCGATTGCTGATTACATCACCAATACATACCGCCCAGTCACTGTAGACGATATTAATCAAATCAACAATCTGATCTTGTCAGCCCAGAGCACCGAAGACATAGAAACACATGGTCAGGAACAGAGCTCGGAATCCTCTTCTAACGACGACACAGCTCTAAGCTTTTCTGATAAGTTTCTATATGTCATATTAGAAATACAGATGAACGAAGTTATCAAAGAACTCGCCGAAGAAGAACCTCAGAGCCCTTCTCGCTTTATTCTTTCTCTTCTTTCTGGAGCAGACAAGTGGGATTTCTCTCACCTTCGCGCTGAACTCAAATCAGCACCTTTTAGCGATCAAGACATTGATGTTATTTCAAAAAGCATTGTCAATAAAAAACGGCTCCGAAGTATCATGCACGCTGAAAAGTTTTACATCACACTCCGCCATGCGTGGGAACGTCGTATTCTAGATAGCACACTTCCTCAGGTACAAAAATCTATCATTTTAGACAAAATACATGAGCGTTCGCAGCTCACAATAAGAGCTCTAGAGTATAAATTCGCCTCGAAGAGTACACCCCCTCTTGATGGAAACGCTTATATGGTGCTTGCACAAGAAATCATTAAATCTTGCCCAAATATGATTACAACAGAACGTCTACTCAACCTTATCGATACCGCGCTTGCTCGGTTCTCTAATCACAACATTCCTTTATCAATGCGTTCAGGAACTCAAATCTAGAGCTCTAACCAACTGTTTTCAAAAGATACTGGAAATGTTTCTTAGGTTTTTTAAAACCTTTCCGATATAGAACTGCTCTCTACAGCAAGAGCTTCTATATCGGAAAGGTTTTATGCGTTGGCAGCTTGGTATCATCATTGCTTTTCTCACCTTGATGCAAGGCAGCTACGGATTGTCGCAGAATTCTTCTGACCCGTATCGTCGCCCTCAAGAAATTATAAACACAATGGCAAACCTGGCACAACTCCACTCCAACGCTCAGCTTTTACAGATTGGTGAAACTCTGCACCAGGATCCCCTTTTCATCCTCAAAATTACACCACTCTCTCAAAAGGAAGATTCAAAAAGCTCTAAGGGAGTATTCATTATTGGTGGACATCATGGAAACGAAGGACCTTCACCTGAGGTTGTTATTGATTTAGCTGTACAAATTCTAAGCACAGAATCGAACCCTGCATGGTTCAAAAGAACTCTCTACATCATGCCTATCGCTTCGCCGGTGGCTCTTTCTCGTAGAAGCCGACACACACACCAACACGACCTTAACCGTGACTATCCTTACCCTGGCAGACCTGATACAAAACCTGCTTTTCAAACAGTAGAAAGCCAAGCGATTGACGCTTTTCTTAAAAAGACACACATCAGTCATGCGATCACTGTTCACTCTGGAATTAAGGCTGTTTTATACCCAAATGGTTTTCAAAAAAATGGCCTGAATGCTGACGACCAGAAATATTTTGAAGCAATCGCAAGAAAAAGCGCAGAAGCAATGAAGATAGATCGTTTTTTATCTATGTGGGACAGTTATCCTACATATGGTTCTTTTATTGATTACGCATATCACTCTCACGGTATTATCGCTCTGAATTTTGAAATTTCAGAAAAACACCACCCACTAGGAAGCGAACTTCATACGATAAGCGCACACTTTCAAAAAGGTATAGAAGCTTTTTTCGATTACGCTTTTTCAGGAACTCAAAAAGACGCTACAATAGCTGCATCGTCTCAAGAGGTTTCAAAACGATGGCAAAAATCTCCAAATTCTATCAAAGATCCTTAATTTTACTAATTCTTACGTCTTGCAAGTCAAAAACAGAAGATACCTCATGGCAAGATTGTCAAAATCGAGGTGGAACTTGGAGAATCAATGAATGCCTCTTCCAACTTTCTGAGCAGGAATCATGTCTCAATCAAAAAAATGGATCTGAATGGAGAGAGAGCACATGCATCAGCACAGAAGAAAAAAAATGCCTTGAAAAAAATCATATATGGGATCGATTTCAATGCTTACCACCAACTTTGACATCTTGCTCACTAAAAGGTGAAAACTGGATTTATGAGAATGAAACCTGTCGAGAAAAAGAGTTTTTAGACTATTGCCTGCATGACTCCAAACATTCTTTTCTAAGAATATTAAAAAAAACTCTAAAAACAGAAGATTGTGACTCTTTACTCACTCAATTCCAGCACTTAAAAACTCTCAACCTTTCTCATGAAACATTCCAAGATCTAAAGCTCTTAAAAGAAGCGACTCAACTTCTTTCTCTTACATTAGATCACACTACATTTCCTCCACAGGATCTTTTAGCGCCACGACTTGAAGTTCTCATCGCAAGAAATATAAAAGCCATAAACCTAAAGTTTATTCAAAACCTTATCTCTTTACAATATTTGGATATAAGCCACAACCAGATAACAGAGCTCTCTCAACTTCACTCTTTTCCTGAACTTGAAGTTCTCATAGCTACAGATAACCAAATCATAAAAATTAAGGACACAGACATTCCTGCTTCCTTAAAAAGGTTAAACCTTAACCAAAATTCTTTACATGAAATTACTCTTTCTGATTTAAAAGCTATAGAACATTTAGAAGCTACAGGAAATCATATTTCTGCAGTTTCTCTCAAAAAAGCAGAGCATTTAAAAAAATTAATCATCGATGGGCAAAAAACAACGTCACAGCTCACCGAAATCAACTGGCTCAAAGAGCTCAACTCTTTAGAACATATATCTTTATCAGATCATGCTATTCAAGATATCACCTCCATTCAATTTCTGCCCCTATTGAAAGTCATTGAAATGGAAAGAAATCAGATCGATAACATCACACCTTTTCAGTCTTTAGAAAACATTAGAAGCATCTCTTTAAGCGGAAATCCGATTCACTTTTTACACCGCAGAACCCCTGACACATGTCCATTAAATGCTCTTTCACAGGTTGTTTCTAAATACTGCGAAACAGACCAGTAATCTTATAAGCTATGAACAAAGTCGATAAGATTTTGTCGCTCAGAAGCACTTAAGCTTTTAAATGCTTCCCGAGCACCTGACGCTTCACCACCATGCCATAAAATAGCTTCCATGACGTTCCTAGCTCTACCATCATGAAGCAAAGACATGTCTTCTAAGCCAGACACTGTGCTCAATAACCCGACTCCCCATAATGCAGGTGTTCTCCACTCAGCTCCTGAGGCCACACCCTCACTCAAACCATCAGCTAAGTCTTCTCCCATGTTATGGAGAAGAAGGTCTGTATAAGGATGAATTTCTTGTGATTGTAGTTCTTTCTGGCCGTGTGTGACACCTGTATGCATCGTTGGTCGATGACAATCTGCACAGCCTAATTTTGTAAAAAGAGATTTTCCTTCAGAAGATTCAGATCTTCTTTCTGGCACCCCTAAAGAACGAACATAAGTGCTCATCAGCTTTAAGTCTTCATCAGACATCTCCGGATCAGTTGAACACTTAGGGTTTGATTGAGGGCATGGAAAAACACTCGTTGTAACATCCATATCAAGTTGAAGCGCTTCTGCTGTTTGATGAAGAATAGATGCTTTACCTGCTTTCCAGCCAAAACGCCCAATTCTTTTACGACCTGTTACAGGATCGTTCACAACATTAATGCGTCCAGAAACTCCTGTACTACACTGTTGCCTTTGCACCTCTAATAAATAACTATCATCAATAGCTTCTAGTAGCCCCATACCAACCATTTGTCGGGCAACCCGAAAGGAAGGGTTTTTCAGCACCAAATCAGATCCTTCAGGTTTTTGAATTTTATATTTAGGTTTTCTCAGCACAACAGTTGTCCCATCACCCAACTGTACAGAAACATCTTCAAACCCTGGAATAATTTCTCCTTCAGGATTACTGCCAGCACTATTAAGCTGTTTTCCTATGGAATCATCTTCAGTTTTTACAACAATAGAAACCAAAGCATTTCTATCATTCACAGATAAGTTCCCGCGTCCATTTTTAACATGACACTCTGAGCAAGACGAAGCATTCATTTGAGGGCCTGCGGACTGGCTGTATTGCGCAACTCTATCAGGTCGAAATGTTTTATCTCTTTCTGAGTGCTGGCCGGTTACAAAGTTTGTATGAAAAAGAGCTCGGCCTTCTACAAATTCTTGCACTGTTTCGCCTTGTAAATTCATAGATATTTGTGAATATGACATTTCTGGCTCTTTCAGTAACGAGCGAACCGTTGTTGCTCCTCCAGGGCTTCCAACAATACTATTTGATGTGACCAAAACACCTTTACCCACGACATATCTCTGCGTAGCTGCATAATAATTCGTATCACCAGCTCGAATCCCTCCGACATCTCCGGCTCGAATAGTTGCTTGATCTAAAAAAATTCCAAACTCAAACTCAACCACAGCACCATCTACGATGCGGTTATCCGTCACCTCATAAACATAAACTCCATTCTGAGGAGTCATCAAAACATTGACCTCGAAAATATTACCATCACCTGTATAGAAAACCCTTAAGTTAGGTAGAGGATCTCCTGCTTGTTGAGCAACCGGGTCATATATAAACCGAAGCTTTGCATCTCCCACTGTAGAAAAATCTTCGACCTCAAAACCAAAAGTCCTATGCTCCCAATAAAAATTAGGGAAAAAACCATATAAATCTTCATTTTCATGGCGTATACGTACCCGTCCACCACCCAAAGTCCGTAAAACTCCATCTGTATCTGGGTTGTTTTTATAAACACCATATTGCGATAAATCCAGAGCTTCTTCCGAGCAAATCTCTTCTTGCGAGCCAGCTGCTACATCACCATCAATATCAACTGTTGAGGATGAGGGATCTTTTTGTGATTGCATTTGGCTTTCTTTTTCTTTTTCTTTTTTCAGGCGACCTGTCGCATCTCCATCTTCTTGTCCTCGAATATAGTCTGCTACAACAGGGTCAATCGACTGGCCTTGTTGAGTGCTCCGTGGCTGCGGTGTTGGGTTTGAGCAACTCGCTGCCAAAAAAACTACAAACAAAACAAGATATTGCAAAAACGACCACATAAAGAGACTCCTCTGGATTTCTCAGGTGGTCTATCGGTCATTTTTTTCATCAGCATAAGCTTAAAAAACTTATACCTATCTTTTTTTTATTATTCATAAGTTATCGACGATCTATCTTATGGTTTTTCTATTCAGTTTCTTTTAGGCTTTTTAAAACCTGGGTGAGTCCTTATCAGGCGGAAATTTAAATCGTTTTCACTCACATTTTCAGAAATTTCCCCTTGAGATATCGGAGTCATATACGCGCGACAACCTTTCCTCATTTGAGTTCGAGTCCACTCAGGGCACTCAAAAATCCACACATTTTTTTCTGTACAAGAAAAAGACATATTCAGAAATTTATTCCAACTCGCGAGTTGGATCCATTCTTGGCAAGAGGGCAAGGAAAAACCAGAGAAAAAACCTTGCCTATCACATTCTTTATTCAACTTTTTAAGGAACACATTAATTTCAGAAAAGTTTATATTTTTCATAAAACCTTTTCTATTTTCTAAAACATCACAACCTACCACAGCATTATACTGCTTCTCAGAAATAGGTTTTTTTAAAAAAGAAAATCCTTTTTGGTATTGGATAAATTCAAACTCAACACCAAAAATAAATAATTTACATACATCAAAAATTTGAGAGATATGTTTTTTTTCTACATGCCACTTTCTTAGTAAAAAAAGATTTTCATGAAGATTTAACAAATGCAAGTCATCATAGAAAATTTTATTAAAAACATTAGGAATAAACGATTTAATATTTAAAGAAACTTCTCGAGGAAGATCAAGAAAACCAGGCTGCGGTAAAATTCTTGTTTTATTCTCAATAGCGTTATGAATAGCAGCTAAGCTATCTAAGTGAACACTCAAATGTTCAAGAGAAATACAGCCTAAGACTTGAATTTTTGGTTTTACAAAGAGCTCATGATATAAAACACTTTCTTCAAGACCATTAAATTTTTCTTCATGAAAGACAAACTCTGACCCTTGAAAACAAGATGTCACAATCTCGTAACTATAAGCTATACTACAACAAAAAAACGCGCATAAAAATATATACTTTTTCATATTTATCTCAGAAATTTTTATTTAAGAAAGAGTCCCTATTCTCAAACAAGGACTCTTTCTCTTTAATCTTCAGTGCCAGTAGGTTGAGGGTTTGGATAATTTTTATTATCCAAACGATCTAATAAATCTTCAACAATTTCATCTGGTGTTTCTATAAGTGATTTTAAGTATTCTGCTCGTGGAAGAGATTTATAAAGAAATCTTTTTACAACCCACGCATAGTTTGGATCATCTTCAAAATCACACACCAAAGATTGAGAAAGAGCATCTAAAGTTTTTAATTCACACAAATATTCTGCCGCTAAAAGCGCAGGACGTAAATTTTCAAACTTCACTAAATCAGCACTAATTAATCGAAT
Source organism: Oligoflexales bacterium (assembly GCA_045106415.1). Taxonomy (GTDB): domain Bacteria; phylum Bdellovibrionota_B; class Oligoflexia; order Oligoflexales; family Bog-1112; genus JBGCEP01. Next base: position 79,944 of record JBGCEP010000028.1, read on the forward strand.
AACTTTAGATAGGTCTGCATCCTGACCGACCTTATCTTTAACGTTTCTCTTTACTAGTCGAAACAAAATGCTAACAATTGAGCTATGCAGCATTTGCTGAATTTTTATTGATTTTTTATGAGAGTCACTCTTTGCTGTTACAATTTTAATTCGTAGCGACAAGCCTTGTTCAATAAACGTTCTTGGGTTTCGAACCACCTCTTTTAATGTATCTTTAAGGCACATTAAGGCTTGAATCTGTGAGGTGCCTTCATAGATTGGATAAACTAAACTTTCTCTCAACCAACGCTCAGCATCATATTCTTTTGTAAAACCATACCCCCCAAGCAACTGTAATGCTTGCCTTGATTGCCACACGGCTCTTTCCGTTACCCAGTATTTTAATAGAGGAGTCCAAATTCTTAATTTTTTTTGATGTTTTCTAACAAGTTTTTCAACCTTAGATCTTTCTTCAAAAGAAAGGTCTCCTTTAAGTTTTTTTTCACCACTAACAACAATAGACCTTGAATGTGCAGTCTTATAGCCAAAACTTCTAGCAGCACGTATTTCAACATCCATATCCATGAGCATCGATGCAACTAACTCATGCTGCGCTAAAGGCTTCCCCCAAGCTTGCCTTTGGCTCGTATATTCTGAAGCCATCTCATATGTTGCTTGCATAAGACCTAAGGCTTGAAAAGCAACACCAATACGAGAGTCATTCATCAGTTGAAGCATGTAATGAAAACCTTCATTAGGTTTTCCTATCAACCATCCAACAGACTGGTTATAGACGAGTTCAGCTGTAGCTGAACCGTTCAAAGCCACTTTATGTTCAAGTTTTTCAATATGAATATTTTCTTTTGATTCTATAGTTCGTGGGCACAAATAAAGCGATAAATTTCCAAGCCCTTCAGCGCCTTTTGTTGTTTTTGCTAAAACAAGACTAATATCGGCAGTTCCATTTGTAATAAATCTTTTACATCCACTTAAAAGCCAAGTTCCATCTTCTTGTTCTTCTGCATATGTTTGAATAGAACCCAAATCACTTCCCGTGTTCGGTTCACTCAAAGCCATATTGCCTGATATTTTTCCAGATGCGATTTGTGGTATAAAACGCTGAGAAAGTTCTTCGCTTCCAAATTTTTCAATAACATGTGCGATTGAGCTATACCAAGTACAATTTAAAGTTGTTGAGGGACAAGCTCTATTCAACATTTCTAAAGCTGCCATTTCAACTGTATAAGGAGCTCCTAGTCCACCATATTCTGGCGAAACTCCAAAAGGAGCTAACCCAATATCTTTTAACAATTCTAGATTTTGTTTGAGCTCTTCTGGAAGAACAAGGGCTTGTTCTTTGAGGTAAACAGGATTTTCATCAATCTTTCTCTGATTGTTTTGAAGCTCATGAGCACAAACTCTGCCAACTTCTTTGAGAGCTTCTTCCCATTGTTCAGCATACTCAACAGCCTGCTCAGCACCGATCGCATCTTTATCAGCATCTGATAAGAGGGCAAAAAATTCCTTGTCCTTCATAGCTAAACGAAGATGGTACATAAGGTTATCATTATCTTCAAAAAAGTTTTTTATCTGCATAAACACTCCCTCAATGAAGCCTAAAGTATAATGATACTATGAGAAAGGAAACTCTATGCGACTCATCATACCGACTTTAATTTTAAGCACATTTGCTTTCAACAACATACCAAGAGCAGTGGCTACTGACGAGCCTAATCTTCGCGAAATTTGTAGAAAACGCGTTGCTGGCCTCTACTTAAAAATTCATGATGAAGCAGAGTTAGCCGGACAAGTACTCAAACACAATAGAAAATCAATAAAAACACACCAACAAGCTTTGAAAAAGCTAGGGGAAGAGCTCCTAAAGACAAAAAGCTTAAACAAAAAAATGCCTTATGATTCAAAAAGGTTTCACTTTGAACACAGTCTTGAACAAAAAATAGACCTCCTCAAAGAAAACCTCATTCATTATAAGACCTCTCAGAAAAAAATCATTGAGCAGCTAAAAAATCGAGCATTGAAAAAATCTTATTTAAAAAAGAAAATAAGCCAAATTTTTATTTTTGAAAAAAGAGATAAAAATATTTTCGGATACCCTTTTCAAATCATGTGGAAATCATCTTGTCCAAAATGGCGCCTCTCTTGCCCATTAGACAGAAAAACCGCCCAGAAATTAATAAATATTTGGGCGGATGCTACTCAAAATTCATGTCACAAGTATTCAAATATGATTCATTGAATAACTTTAAGAATCTTTTAGCTTGTTGGATTGCTGTAATGTTTGCATTGTTAAATCACGAGCTGCACTTCTACGCAAGATCATTGCAACAAGGTCTTGAGACGAAATATTCGAAGAGCGAATTTCATCTATAAGATGACCTGCATGCTGATCTTGTCGAATATACTCAGTAATAACTCGATATTTCTCTGATGACCCCATCCCTTTAAGCCACTGTAAACCTTCGCGATAAATCACAGAACTTGCTATAAATGCTGCTAAAACTGCAATTTTATGCGATTTAGGAAGTTCGTTCAAGATACGATCTTTATATTTTTCTACCAAAATACTTGGGCAATACCTTAACAATAACCCTTGAAACAATGGATCAGCTAAGACATGGTCTGCATCGTCAGTAAACTTTTCTAGCAGCAAATCTTTAATGACGTTAATTTCATGAGATATTTCTAAAGATAAATCAACTAAAGGTTGATGTTTACCGTGGCGGACATATTCCGTAAAAAGCAGCTCTGCTTCTAAAGCGGCTTTTTCACGTAAAATTTCCACCACCTGAGCGACATACTTTTCTTTTATTTTTTCAAATTCTTTTTGATTAAGGATCAAAGAAGCAATAATTTCAAAGGAAGAACAAATCACACCTGTTTTATTCGCGCTTGAATCTTTTACCATCAAAATACCAAGTTGCTGAATATAAACTCTAGCTTCTTTTGTAAAGAAAATATTGGCACCTTCAACAATAGCTCGACACGTCAGTTGACCTTCTTCATTTTTAAACAGCTTTGCATTACTTTCTTTCACTGTATATGGACGACCACCTGCAGGGATAAAAATATCAGAAACAGCTGTCGCATGAAGATTATTACGGCGTCGGATACTTTCTGTAGAATCCGCCTTTACAACCCAAGCATCTTCTCCACTCAAGGCAGCACTATTAAATTCACAGATAGATTTATTATTTTCAACAAGTGATAAAAGTTCTTTCCAGTCCAAGCCTTTTGGATCAAAAGCAGCACCTAAGCCATCAGCAATCGCTACGACTCTAGCATTTTCACCATATTCTCGATGTAAAATTTTCATTTCATTACCAGCGACATCACCATCGGGTCCGCCTGTAAATTTGACTGTGAATTTTTCTTTACACGGATCAATATCCAAGTGCTTTAACACTCGGTCTACATAAACATGAACCCCTTCTGAGGTCACTCCATACTCTTTGTGGTTGATCCCATCATCTGGTTTTGAAGAGATAAATGCTCTCGCATATTTATACCCACGACGCTCAGCTTGACGAGGTATCCATTGGATTAGGTTATTGCTCATGTTTTCATCTGGACCCAAGTAGATAATTTCTTCACGCGAATCATAATTAATCATTCTCGTGCCAATATCTTCTTGTGCCTCATCTCTATCAACTAAAAGATCTAGCATTGCATTAATAGCACCTTTGACCGATCGATCACGACTTCCTTCTGGTGAGAGAAGAAGAACAGCTTTCGATCCACCTTCAGGGATATCTTTATTTTTCATCTGCTGTGCATGACTCAATCCATAGACTTCATCAAACAACCCTGAAAGAGCATGGCTATAATCAGCAGAATTGGTTGGCATCACAACCCTCAGACCGCCACGAGCAACATCACGCCATCTAACATGAAAAAATCGGTAATGACGACCAACAACAAAAAAGACACCAAATGGTTTTTGAGGGTAATGCTTCTCATCTAAAATATCTGGTGATAAACGAAAAGCAAGCCCTGTCTTACTCATAATGTAGTAGTTTGTCTTCAAAAGATGATCAATAAATCGAAGAGATTCACCAAAAATTTGTCTTTCAACGCGGTTAATCACTTTATCAATTTCGATTTTCAAACCAGCTTTTGCTTTTGAATAACCATCGTCTGACCTCTGCTTTTCATAGTGAGGATCAAATTTCATTCGAAATAAATCAACGAGTCCAAGTGTTAGTTGATTATTGTGAGAAAATGTTTCTTGAATTTTGTGATCCGAGTAATAATGAACATTTTCTTTACTCAAAACAACATGAACCCAAATAGCTAAACTTCGAATCAAATTTGCAGCATTAATAGATAATTCTGTTGGCTCTTGCATTAACTGACTGTAGTCGTCTTGATCGACCCAACCCAACGTTTGTAGGGCTTTTGTAAGTTTAATCATAGAAAAGTGTTCGCCATTTACTTTTTGACCTGATTCATGCTGAATCACAAAGTGCATGACAGATATCGATTCTTCTAATTGCTCATCAAAACGAATAATAAAAGCCCGTACAATATCAAAACCATAACGATTCATAAGGTGCATTACTTGGCTTAAAACACTTCCCAACTCAACATTTTTAAAGCCTACAGAAAGCCTTGCTGTTGATGAGTTATCAAAAGGCTCAACAATAGTGTGAGCTCCTTCATGATTCAGCATATAATGAACCATGCGATATGTAATTTGCAGACGAGCAGCTGTTGCATAAACAACAAAATCGTTATCTAAACTCTGCAAATAAGTTTCCACTGACTCAGAGGAATCTGGAAACTCTTGAAGAATTAGCTTTCGCGCTGCTTCTATTTTTGTCAAAATACGAGAATTTGCTGCATCTGCTGGTAAAAATTCTCGACAGAAAAACGTAGATAAGAAAAGCAATTTATCTCTCGAGAAATAAATAGATCCCATTTTAAGTTCAAGGTTATTTAGGCGACTTGCCATTTCTACAAGGATTTTTCTGTCACCACCAGGCCCAATATAGGTTACTTTTCTACGACTACGATCCCACAACTCTACTGTTTGCTTTGATTCAAACACATGTCCCGTAATGACAGCCGATAAGTGCCTTACTTTTTCAGCTCGTGGCGTGGTCTGATAATAAATTTGAGGCATGTTATTAAAAAACCAAGGAGTTAAAATAGCAATACTCTGGTCTAGGCCTATCCGTACAGTATCAGCAATGTCTTCAATATAACGCTCAAGTTCACGCCCTGATTTTTCCATCTCACCTGACGCAACTGAAACTTGATCAACACTATCAAAACCTTCAGTATTCGCTTCACCCTGCTCTTTTTCATCGTCGACCGGCTGGGTTGATGTATAGGGTTTCTTCGTTGTCATAACTTCCCCTTTTGAATTCGATTTTGCCACCAAGCATCAAGCTCATTTAATTTCTTATCTGTGATCACTCGACCATCAGCCCACTTCAAGACATCATTCGCTGGCGTCAATCGCTGCGAAGTATACCTCTCATAAAACAACTCTAACTTTTCTCGATACTCAGAGAAACCTTGCCTCTCCAGACCTTCCATTGCCAACTGGCACAATATTTGTGTCACTCTAGCAACTCTGTCATTTTCAAGACCGAAACGAGCCTGAAATACACTTTCTGCATGCAGAGAGTATTCAGGCTGTAAAACCTCTAAAGTTTTATGCACATTGTTTTTATCGTAAAGGAGTCCGACAAAAAAAGCAGCCGGCATCATTTGTAAAGACCGCAACTGTCCATCAACAGACCGTAACTCTAAGAAACCTTTTGGTCTAACTTCCGGAAACATTAAAGACAAGTGCTGCTCAAAATCTTTTTGTTCAGGATAAACTCCCTTGTAACCGTCTCGAATCCACTCTCTCATGGTTATGGGCTTATCTGGATTCTCGTACTGTAATGCTGCAATATAAACAACACGCGCATCAAGAACTGCATCAACATACGATTGCACACATGTCTTGTAGTGAAGATGCTTCACAAGACTATCAAGACCAGGATAACCCGTTCTTGTTTTATCCAGTTCATACCAAGACTGAGTTCTTGTGCCAACATTATCCGTTTGCTTTCCATTTAAGAATGTCGAATTTGCGAACATTGCAGCGGCAAATGGGCTTATAAGTTGACTTGCTAAATAACGGTGCAGCATTGATTCTTGGTCAGGACCAAAATCAAGACACACTTGCACTGTCATCGTTTGTCTCATCATCACTCGCCCCCAGGGTCCGATATTCTGAAAATGACGATCCATAGCTTTATAGCGAGACTTCGCAAGTCGAAGTCCTATCTTTTCGGCTTTTTCCCAGGGGTTTGTCCCAACCTGGAGAGCTTGAATACCATGAGGCTCAAAACAAGTGTCAAGCTTATTTTGTAGAGCTTTTAATGTTTTTTCAACATCCTGAATAGACGCTTCAGGCTCAGTTGCAATTTCAAGCTGCCCCCCAGGTTCAAAGGTCAGCGCCCCTGCCTCAGGTTGATCTTTCCACGACAAAGCTACGACAACATCACCATCATAGACTGGACGTAAAGGAAGATTCTCTTGTAACAATTCCTGCAGTTTTGGCAAAGGAATTGATTCTTGAGATTTTGTCACAAGCATTTCTAATTCAAGACCAATACGATCGGTTTGACCTAAAGCTGAAAAGCACTGAGATTCAACAAGATGAAAGCATTCATCTAAACACAGGCGGCTGGGTGATGGTGAGCTTACAGTCAATCATCTCTCCTCATGATTCAGGATCGCTCTACTCAGCCGGATTCACTTCCGAATCATCTATGATTTCTTCATCTCCGGCTGGAGCTTCAACGTTCATTGCAAACTCTGTTATACCGCTCTGACGTACGGTATCAATCAGTTTCACAACAGCACCGTGAGGAGTTTCTTGATCTGCTGTAATCAGGGCCTGTAACTGCGCCCCTGATTGAGCATCCTTACGCGCCTTCTCAATCTGCTCTGCTACTTGCGGAAAGTCAATAAGTTCTCCATCTAAAAACAACCTAGAGTCTTTATCAAGAACAAACGCTAAGTTTTTAGAAACATCGGTATTCTCACCTGTTTCTGCCTGTGGAAGCTTAATATCAATAGTTTTATGAACAACATGAGATGCTGTCACCATAAAAATCACGAGAAGAACCAACATCACATCGACAAGGGGTGTGACATTAATACCTGTTATTTCATCTTCATCACCATCGGACTGAGCACCCATCACACATCTCCGTTATCTTATGTAAGCCACACGGCAACTTGTTTAGAAATAACAGCAGCATTTGCCATACGACGTTTAATCATTTTATTAAATATGTTGAATGCAATCACAGCAGGAATCGCAACCATAAGCCCAATCGCAGTTGCTACAAGCGCTTCAGAAATACCAGCCATAACTACAGAAGGTCCTCCTTCAGGGTTTGCAGCCAAATCATTAAAGGCAGCAATAATACCAATCACAGTTCCAAACAAACCAATAAAGGGAGCATTATTTCCAAGAGTCCCTAAAACCATAAGTCCTTTATCAAACTCTTGCCTACCTTGGACTGCTCGACCATCCATCACACCTTCTCTCACAAGAGCTGTTTGTTCTCTTTGTTCAAGACCTTGCAGTGCAACTTGAGCTTCAAAAATATGGCTGTTTTTGCAAAAATTCGTCGCTGCTTCAAAATCTTTTTTCTCCAGATAGCCTAACAACTCTTTTTTCATTTCTTCAAAATCAACTCTTTGATTCCAGAAGTACCAAATTCTTTCAAAGGTAATTGCAACAGATAAAACGCTCAAAAAAAGAAGCAACCATAGAATCCATTCTGTACCCAACAGCATAAAACCTAAAAGCTCTTCGACAATATCAAAACCTTGATTTTGCTCTGCCAACATCACTAACCTCAATTAAAATAAGTTGAAAAAACCTCTGCGCCGAAAACCACTCATAAACCCATTAAAGGTATATGTCACAGACACTCCTACTTGATCTATACTTCGGTGATCTTCCCCTTCTTGTTGAGAAGCAATATTTTCCTCTGTGTCTTTCGAACTTAAAAGACCATGCATCATTTCAAAGCTCACCTGCCAATAATTTTTCTTATCTACTCGATGAATCGATCCTAAAACAATTCCTCCAACAGGCCCTTCCCAGCGACCGTCAAGTTCATTTTCACTTGCTTTAAGTACGGACTGATACAAAGAAGAACCTCCTAAAAAAGCAACATAAACGGATTCTGAGATTCTCACTCCTAACTGAGCTCCATAGCCAGCATAATACGCATTTTCTTTTCCTGGGTGGAAAGCTTTCGTTCCGCCTGGTGTATAAAATCCGAACCCACCAAGATCAAAAACCTGCATAAAAGAATACCCAAGCATCACTGAGGGTCCAACACCAATATAATTTGGAGTACTTTCGTTTTGGAGAGGTTGAAATGCAAAAGTACGCACACCCACTCCTGTATTTGCAAGGACACCGGAAAAAGATTTCATAGAAAAAAATGCGGACCACAGCAAACTCAATAATCGAAAAATAAATTCTTTTCGCATATACTAAAGGCTTTCATTCACAAGTTCATGCACAGTGTTTCTGATATAAAGCCTAAAACTCATAGAAGATCCACCATCGGTAGAAGAGGATACTCTTGGACTTGCTAGTGCGTGCTCTGGAACCTGCAAAACAACTCTTTCAATCGCCTCACCCCTTCTTATGAAAAGATCTTGTCCTCGAATTCTTTCACAAAAAGAGACAACCCACCCTCTACCAGAACGCTCAAACAATTTTCCTATACCTCCCGGAGGTTGTATAAAAAAATACCGACATTTTGCCGGTAAAGTGCCATACTCTTTAAGCAATGCCAGCTGTCCAAATTGGTTGTTTTTTCTATCGATTTCTCTATAAACAACACGGCGTAATTGTTCAAAACACTCATCTATCACCATTGGATCACTTAAAAGACCATGATGTGTATTTTGTCCCTGTTGCAGTTCTTGCATGTCACGCCTCTAAAATATAGAACACGAGATCATTATAAAATGGGTATTTTAGAAGAAGATAGGTATTGAGATTGCCTAGTTTTAGAGAGAGTGGAGCGGGTAACGGGATTCGAACCCGTGACCTTCGCGATGGCAACGCGACGCTCTAGCCAGCTGAGCTACACCCGCAGACACAGACAGTGTTATATGGATTAAACACCTCAAGGTCAAGTACTTGTTAAAAAAAAATGCTATTCCTATCTTTTTTCATTCCCAAAAGCCTGCACGAAAACAATCTTGACTCGAACTCTAACTTCCCTTAACCTTCAGAAAATTTTAAAAAACCAGAGGATTTTTATGAAAACACACATCATTACAACTTATCTTACTCTTTCTTTGTCAGGACTTGCCACAGCGTCCCCTTCCCAGAATTTTCCGCTACAATCAACACCAAGAACTCCAACAGCTCCTTACTCATTAGAGTCTCAAGACACACAAGATGATATACACCTTCCTGAGTCCAACGCTTCTTACAGCAGAGACTGCCTATTATCTGCTGGTGCTGTTGCTATTCTTAGTACGACTCTTGTTCTAGGTGGCGTGTTATATGCCAGTTGTGATGATAGTACGCGAAGAGGCTGTGACACAATTGAAGACATTGGTGAAATTATGATGATTACAAGTGGTTCTTTATTAGGTGGAGCAGCAATACTTGCTGGTGGACTGAAAATTTATAGAGAATCAAAAAGACGTTAAAAATTTGGAGTTTCTTATCAAAAGAAGAAACTCCAACCAAACTACAAGAGCTTTTCTTTCCACTCATCTTCACGAAAACCCACTAAAGAAACTTCTCCTATGACCAAAGGCCTTTTGATGAGCTTGCCATGTTGTGACAAAAGCTTAAGAGCTTCCTCCTCATTCATTGCAGGTAACTTGGCCTTCAACTCAAGATTTCTATAGACCTCTCCTGAAGTATTAAAAAGTTTTTTGACTTGCCCATCGACTCCATTTTTTAAAGCCGCCTGAAGCTCCAATAAACTTGGAGGATTTGTGACAATGCCCACTTCTTCATATGCAACTTCATGATGATTCAAAAACTTAATAGCCTTCTTGCAAGTGGTACACCCTCGATATAAATAGACTTTTAGCATAACTGGACTCCAAAAAAATCGATACAAAACGCACAAATATTATTCGCTGATCAAACAATACATATGCTATATAGACAAGATAGTTTAAGAAGGCTAACCAAAATCGGAGATTTTATGCACAAAACACTGATTTTATTCACCGTGTTTCTCTGTTTACTGGTCAAGACAGCTTGTTGTAATCCCGAGCCTTATAAAAAGCTCACTGCAGCTACCGACCTTTCTACGAACCCCCACGTCCAGTGCCTTTGGATGCCTTCTAAAAATGCAAAATCATCTGTCCTCATTGCACACGGCTTTAATGTTCGACCAGAAAAAATGTCAGGGCTTATTGATTATTACCACAACCAGGGAGCCGACGTTCTTCTTTCCATCCTTGAAGGTCACCATAAAAAATCCTTTGATATTCAGAACTTATCTGGAACTTGGTATGAGCAAATAGAGCATTGCGCCTTCCAAATGAAAAAAGAAAAACCACACTCCTCTTTAACTTTTGTTGGTTTTTCTCTCGGGGGCCTTTTAGGTGCTCGCCTAGCTCAAGAACATCACCATCTTTTCCATAATATGGAGCTCTTAGCGCCAGCAATTGCTATCCGTCAACTCCCCAAACTCGCAAAATATATGTGGGAAAGCTTTCATTTCCCCACTTTCGGAGAGTTTGGTTACACAATTCACAGCTCGATAGCAGCTCGAAGCTATCACACAATTCTGAACCTCCAGGATGAATTTTTAGGTAACCTTCAAAAACTTGAACACTCTGAAACACATATTCAAATTTATCTTCATCCAAGTGACCCTCTGATTAGCTGGAGTAAAATCAACACACTCATAAAACAACCAGGCCTAGCTCACTGGGAGGTCTACGACATCCGAAAATTAGGTCACAAAAAAATATCAACAAAATCAATAATTAAACACATGATTATTGATGAAAAAACTCTTGGAGAAGAAAACTGGGGGTACTTAAAAAGAAAATTCCAAACGCATTTACTAAGAAGCCAAAGCTCTTTATGAAGCTACTTCTTTCTACTTTTAGCAAGCTAACATCTTGTAATAAAAAGAAAAACAAAAAAATAAACAAAAATATTGTTAAATACTTACGACCTAGCTATTATTTGTTATCCCTTTAAATATGACACGGAGTTTTCTTGAAGTATTCGATGGTTTTAATGAGTCTCATATTGTCTTATTCTTCATTATCAGCAAACTCTCTAAGAGAGCTGAAGTCTCAAACAAAAGAGCACTTAAAAGACTTTTGCTCTCAAATTGGCCCATCTCAAATGATTGACCTGGGAAGCGGGGCTGCTCCTCAACTTGCTCGACCACTCCATTTTTTCATCAAGCCTCACGCGCAGTACCAATGGCATGAAAAAATGACTCTCTCCGGCTCTGAAATTTTAAAACTCGCTGCGTCAACAAAACGCGACAACCGCTTATATAATGAGACTCAAGAAGAGGGAGATATCATAATCAGCGGCCAAATATACATTACACATAATGACAATGGACAACCAGTTGAGAAAACGCGCTATCCAATTACACAAATTTCTATTGCTGGAATTAATCTAGCATACAGCACAGACAATTTTATTAATTTCAACGGGCAGCGTTATAATCTAACAAACGATGTTGATGGATATCAGTATTCAACTACAAGTAAAGGTTTCACCGCTGCTTCTATTAAAAAATATAAAGAACAAATGCTAAAAAAATGGACTGCTATTCTTGATGTTTTTCAAGAGAATAAAGTTGAAGTAGCAGTCTTACCAGCCATAGGACTGGGTGCTTTTTTACCATATGGATTTGGAGCAAATCAACTCCGCCAAGCTTCTATTGAAGCTTTAAATATCTCATTAGACAATAGAAAATTTAAAAAAGTTATACTCTCTATCCCTAAGTTTGACAGCGATAACTACAGTGCTTTCAGCACAAATAATATCGGCTCATATGAGATATGCCGAATAAGTATGTTTGATATAGCTCATAGTTACGCACAAAAGAAAAAAGTTGGAATTGTAAACCCTTCTGACAAAGAGGCTCTTGTTACAGGAAATTTAGGTCAATACTGGGCTTTAGATTCTGATATTGCTTTAGAGGAAATTTTTCCATACCTCACAACTATTCTTCTCAATAATACTTTTTACACGCAACAAAAAATCAATATTCAAGTCCCTTACGAACCCCTCTCCATGAAATTAAAAAAATCTATGAAATTTATTTTTCCTCAATAACTATAGATCTCACTCGCAAATTCTTTTCGATCATTTGCAGAGTGAGTTAAAATATTATTCATAGCGTTCATAAGTTTATTATGAACAAATACACTTCCTCCAAAATCAATTTGAGTCTGCGCTAACTCATCTATCTTTTTTCCAAATCTTTTAGGAAGCTCTCCACCAATTGCTTGTACAAAATCACGAGAACCAAAAGCATTTACATAATAAGAGAGCAGTTTCACATCACTCAATTTATAATCATCACGTATAGGACGCCCTAAAGAAACAAATTCTCCTTTTGTAGAAAAATTTTCTTGACCGGACAATTCTTTAGTTTTATTCAAAGCATCAATCACAATATTAGCTCCATGAGAATGAGCTACAAGATTCACTTCAAAACCCTTTTCTCTAAGGCTCACAATCTCTTTAGATAATTTAGTTCCCGATTCCCTTCTATATTTATCAGAAAAATTTCCTGACCACTGAAAACTTACAACGTCTCCTCCGTAGTGCTTTTTTAAGTTTTTCGCAATACTAGAATCAGGGTTGGCCCATCCACGAGAGCTTTTAATGTGATCCCCACTCAATGCATTTTGATACACATCAGTTGCAACGTTGCCACCACCATACCCTGTTCCATGGACAATAATTGTAATGGGTTTTTTTTGACCTAACCGCCCAGCGCTTTCAAGTACATTTGAAGATGAGGAATAAATCATTCTTCCTGCGCCTGTATAGTTTTCTAAGCCTTTTGTTTTTGTATAATGAAAAACAGGAAATCCTCCTATTTTCAATGATTTTTTCAATCCGACTTCTGCAACAACATAGAGAATATCATTGTTGTTATCTTTTTGATTATTTTGACTATAAAGATCTTCATATGATTTTAAGATCTCCACACTTGCATCAAGACCTTCTCTTGCAGAGATTTCCTCAAGAATTGCTTTCCGCCTGCTTTCAGCATCTTTCGTCGAAAAAATTTGATCATTCAAATGATCTATATTTTCATGTTTTTTTTGAATATCAGACCTCAATGATCCTGGACCAATTTCAAGTTCTACTTTTCTATCTATAGAGTCTCGAGAGATAGAACTATCAGATGATCCTGAAGAAGACCTAGACCGAGGAGATGAATTTAAAGAAACTCTGTTTAAACTAAGTTGGTTCAATGAGTCTTGAAACGATTCTGAAAAAAACAAACCTATTTCAGGCAAATCTTTATTTAATAAGTCCCGAGATTTTTTCGAACAAAAGTACTCTGTAAAGACTAAAGGATAGATATCAAATCCGCTCTCAACAATAACTTCTTTATGAAAAATCTCAGAAGAAATTTCAGCTAAGAATAAAATGACATCTGATAGATATGGGCCAAATACATATTTATTTTCTTCCTCTATATTTTCATCAGTGCCTTCTTCAAAATCTTCTAATCTTTCAACATGAAGAGTAGCTATCACATTTAAGATACCCCGTTGAAAAAGAGGGGTGAATTCTAGTTGATTTTTTTTCAAGTAAGGAACGACGACATGAACGCTACCTTGTTGACCAGATTCCAGACATGCAAAAATAGAAAAAGGACACCGTTCATAAAAACGATCAGAAACATTTATCTTCCCACCTATTTTCGACCATTGGTCCAAAACGACCTGAGGGACACTCTCTAAAGCTTCTCTCACAGCTGTTTCTGTCGCTAAAACATCATACTGGTGATTCAGAGACAATATAGGATCTTCTACGATGAATTTTTCATTAAAAATAGAGTTTTTTAAATGACACAATAGTGTCGAATCATCTAATAATTGGGCATTTAAACTCTCGTTTTTCTGATCCACATTATTGATGGTGGATGACTCCTTTTGACAACTCATCAAACCAACAAAAATGAAAACACAATGAAATATATATTTCATAGCTACCTCACATGACATGCTCTCTTTATCGGGTATGATACTTCACAAAATATAGGCAGTTATAGGCCAGTACAGATAAGTCTCAGATATTCATCTGGTTATTCACTAAGCAGTCATGATATTCTTTTATCGCTTTACCCATTAGCTGAAATCAAGAATAATAAAATACTGATATTAGCTATCTTACAGCAAAGATAAAAATATGTTGAGTCAATACAAAAAGGAAAATAATGCACTCACAATTGCGCATAGTCTCTCTTGTCCCTAGTATTACTGAAACTCTTGTATATCTTGGCCATATATCTAACCTTGTTGGCTGCACTCATTTCTGCACGCAACCTCAAAGAGGACTTTCACATATTCCAAAAATTGGTGGAACTAAAAATCCTAATATAGAAAAAATTAAAAACCTAAATCCAACACACATTATCATGAACAAAGAAGAAAATAGACTTGAAGATTATCATGCTTTTAAAAATTGCGCAGAAATTATAACAACACATCCAAAAAGTCCGAGTGATGTTCCAGACATGCTTTATCGCTTATCTCTTTTATTCCCTGACACACAGCCTTTTCAAAAGCTTTCATTGGATATCCAACAAGAATTATCAACATTTAAAGAATCAAAAAGAAATGAAAAAAGCTTATATTTCATCTGGAAAAACCCATGGATGCTGGCAGGGCCAGATACTTATATTGGAAGTTTTTTAGAGAAAGTACATCAACAACTTTATCCAACACAAAGCAATACTCAGTATCCAAGCTACCAACTTGAAGATCTTCTTCAATGGGATATTGAAAATATTTTCTTATCTTCTGAACCCTGGCCTTTTAGAAAAAGAGAAATGATACACTTCAAAAAATTTATAGATAAAGGCACGAAGATTTTTCATATCAATGGAATTCTTTCCTCTTGGCATGGTATTTCAACACTAAAAGGTCTACGTGAAATTAAAAAATGGGAACGACAGGAAAAAAACACATGTATTCAAAAATGGTCTTAAATCACACATTTTGATGCGATAATTGATCCCATTTTCTAACGATCACTTCAAGTGGCAAAAAACACAGTAGCATCCATATCCAGCTCACCCTAAAAAACCAATATGGATCTGTATGTTTTTCATATTCAACATTATTTTTTATAGTTGCTAAATGGGAATGATCCATAACCCAATTAGTTAATACTTTTGCATTAAAGTTTTCAAGAAAGCGCCCTTCAGCTCTTGTTAAATCCACAAGTTGTTGAATTTTAGAATGAGAAACACCAACTAAATCATCTGATAATTTTTCTGGAAAAACACCTGTCATCGAAGCCTTCGTTGAACCAAAAGCTTCATGTTGACCTCGAATATCAACTTTGCAGCGATCTCCTCCTTGCATATATAAAGAAAGATCACCGCTCACTCTTTTTTCATTCATGCTTATATTTTCGATATGAGATTTATTTAAATCAATCTGAACTCCACATACCATCATATTCCATTTATCATTTGCTTGAAAATAACGTGACGCAGGCCCCCTAAGCAATACACTCCACAGAACCCCTTTGTGAGTCTTTTCTAATGCAATGTCTGATATCACTATAGGCTGGCTCATTTCTTCCCGTAGTAGCCATTTGAGTGCACTGTTCATAAATTTAGAATAGGCCGTTCTTGACACTTGAGGTTGGTTTGTTGCCATCCTCCACATCGAATCCGAAAAAATCCACAAAGCTCTTCCCTTTCCAGGATAAGAAGCAACTGCTAAAGGAGATTCTCCTTGAGGGGTTATAGCTTTCAACAATGGAGTATATTCTCCATCTCGAAATTTCACTTGCTCCATGTGATGCAAACCTTTGCCTGTATCAAAATTTTGGAGTGAAGAAGATATGTTTTCCCAGGATGAATAGACATCAGCTAAAGATCTTTGATCCGCTGTTGGGTTTGAGAACCCCACCTTAAAGTTTTGTTTACTATCATACCAAGGCCCATGTTCCTCTCCTTCAACTGTAAAATCATCTTGAGAAGAAGTCATACGAGATGATTCAAATGGCAAAATTTCTCTTAGAGGAGAATCATATAAATCTCCATCAATAAGTGATCGATCTCCACCCAGGAATAAAAGACCACCACCATTCTTCACAAAATCAACTAAGTTTTGTTGATATTCTGGCAATAAAAATTGAAGCAAACTAAAGTTCTGTAGCACAATGACACGAAAATTTGGTAGCTCTTCATTAAAAAGCCTAGAAACAGGAAAAGGAATCAAACTCAACTCACGCTCATTCACTTGCTGACTATCCCAAGGGTCCCTGAGAATGAAAAAACTAATAAGGTCATATTTCGGCTCAGACTTAAAATATCGACGCAAATAGCGGCCATCCCAACTTGGTGCTCCTAATAAATGAAGAATACCGACTGTATTTGGCATAACTTCAACACTATGGTGAACGACATTATCCCAAAGAACTTTTTCCCCAGACGTTGGTAAAACTTCAACATTAATCAAATGTTGACCTCTTGAAAGCGGAGGGGATTCCAACTCTAAAGTCATTTCTTTTTGCCCTAAAGGAAAAACAATATTTTTAGTTAAAAGTCTTTTCTCTTCTACTTCGACTGATATCTGTAATTTTTGTTTTATATCTCCAGACGATCTTTTTAAGACTAAAGAAAATGGTATATTCTGTCCTTCAAATGCAAAAGGAGGCATATTCAAATTTTCTAATGTAACATTTTTATCTTTTTTATGATTTGGATATAAAATAAGTCCTTTAGACATTTTACCATTATGCCCAACACCTAAAAGAGCCGAATCCCAAGGTAATGTAGGTTGAGCATCTCCTCCATCAGTCATCAGAATCCATGGATCAGCACCAATTTGAAAAAACCACGATTCTAATCCTTGATTTAAAAGTGTAAAATTTGATTGATCATTTGATTGAGTGAGCTGTGAAAGATATTGAACATCAAGCTTACATCCTAAAGAACGACATTCTTTTTCAATTTTTCTTTTTATTTCTGAGATATTATTGCGATAACTATGCATGCTTTTTGAATCATCGACAAGAATTTGAATAAGCTGATGATGAAAAGTTTTAGATTTTTTTCTCATTTCAGTTTGTGGGAATAAAGCCATAATGAGAGGTGACATCCAAATAATCCGGCACAATAAGGCTAAACTTCCTCTTATAAAGCTATACCTAAGAATCCATACAAACCACAAAAATAGAGCTATTAAAAAAGAGGCTAATAAAATATTTTCTTTTGTTACCCAATCCAATTTATAACCTTTTCAAAATTTCTTTCATATGTGTTTGATCTTTTTTATAACCTAGAGTTAAAGCAACCATATGAATATTCACAAAAGACCTTGTCCA
Organism: Oligoflexales bacterium; assembly: GCA_045106415.1. Lineage (GTDB taxonomy): Bacteria > Bdellovibrionota_B > Oligoflexia > Oligoflexales > Bog-1112 > JBGCEP01. Next base: position 97,519 of record JBGCEP010000028.1, read on the forward strand.
TAACTCTTTATCTGCGTAACATCCTTTTGGTATTTGATACTGAGAGGCGTCAGATATAATTTGAAGAAGAGGTGCCGGAGCATATAAAATAGCAAACCTATCATCAAACTGAAAACTCTTCCAAAGTTTACCATGACAAGACGGAAGCATATTTAAAAGATAAAAACTTATCGACACTTCATGATCAGATGGAACCACTGACCATCCAGCCTCATCCTCTGGAAGATTAAACCATTGACCTGTTAAAGTTTGTAATTGTCTTTCTGAAAGTGGCTCTTGGATAATAAGAAGGCCACCTCGCCTTAACCAACGGACAACATCTTCCTTTAATGTAAAATCTTTATCTTGAATTAAACTCACATCTTCAACCCAAAGCCATGGTTGCTGTTGTGCTTGTGTGTTAAAAGAAGTATACGAATCACTTTTTTTATTAAGATTTAAACTTGTTCGTTGCTCTAAGTGACTAGAGAAATCAACTAATGAATATTCATTCCTCCCTAATGTGGATAGCTTAAAGTTCTGACTATAAGAATCTCTCGGCATAATAAACATTATTAATAATAAAAAATTTTTTGCATAATGCATCTGTTTTAAAGAAAGAATAATTTCTAAAAAAGAAAACAATAAAAATGAAACCCAGGCAATTTTAATTCCCCATTTATAATCTGTTTTCTTTTGACCTTTTAAAAATTCTCTTTGACTTACATCAGGAACCCATCTTTGGGGAACAACAGCTGTATTCTGTAACAGGCTTTCCTCTAAAGGAACATTACTTATGATTTTATTCACCAAGTTTTTCTTCCCCCAATAATCTAGATCAGACACACTAGAAATTCTTGGCCAATCAGAGTGATTGGTTTCTTTCAGTGTACCTTCTAATTTCAGAAGAGATTTAAGCATAATTGGAAACCTACTATGAGTCATTCCTGTTTTTTTCATGGGCTTAAGAGGTATAGAAAAATGAGAAATCATCAAACCATCGTCTGTTTTGAGCCTCATACCTAAGGCTTGATCAACACTATTAACACGACCTCCTAATTGCACAGCGCCATGTGCAGCTAATAGCCGAAACCATGAACGAGCATCACTCACTTGACTACACTGATCTGTAGAAAATGTTTTACTTAAAAGTGAAGAACACTCACATAAAGATTGAAAATCCACATTTGTATGATAAGGGAAAAGCCAGATACGTTTATCTGAGCTACCTGTTTTAATAGTGTTAAAATGGTGAGGGCACCAGCTTTCTAAAGGGAATTTTTCACCACCTGCAATGAGCCAAAATTTGTTATTCTTCAAATTATGATCATGATGTAAATCTTGAAGATGATCAATTCTGTTTAAACGAAAGCCAAATAGTTGAAGGGTAACTTCTAAATCATGTACAGGATCTTCAAGCATGTATTCACTAAATGGATCAGCGATTAAGACAGCATCTTCTTGATGACCTTTTAAATAAGAACGAAATTCATCATCGAAAGAAGCATCTAACTTATTAGAATTTATTTTCCAAATAACAGGACTCAAATCCTGAATAAAAGATATCGATCTTAAATTCGCTTCTACTCGGATTGTAGCCTTCTGACTTCCCTCCATAAAACGATAAGTAGACTCTACTATTTCATGCCCTTGATAATACCCAAATAAATAGCCATTCGATGCTTCTAAAGCTTTATTCCTGACAACATCAATATCCCATTCATATGTCCCATCCATAACAGATAAACGTCTTACCTGATTTATAAAATGATTCTCAATATTTTTTTTATCTTCGTAAGCTGGATACCAAAATATTTCAATTTGGTCTTCTAACTTCCTCCAATCAAAATCTTTCCAGGACGATTTATCTTTATCACTCACCACGATAAGTTTTTCAATATCAGTATATTTTTGCATCAGAGTATTTAAAGAGCGCCCTATCTTTAATCCTTCTCGATGAAATTTTTTTTCCATAATCGATATTTTTAATTCTTCAGATTTTTTTGGTTCCCACTTAAGGCCATCGCCACTTTGAATAATAAAAACCTGACTTTCTTGTGATAATTCTTCCCACAGCGTAACAACACGTGCTGCATAATCTTCTAATGACGTAAAAGAAGAAATAGAAGGACTCATATCCAGAAAAATGTAACTTTTGCTAAACTCAGAACTAACAGGCAACACTTTAACTTCAGATGGTTTTCCTAAAAAAAATAAAAAAGAACTCACGACACCAATAAATAGGAAAAGACCGATGATATCTAAAGGTATTACACGTAAATTCGAAAGCCGCGAAGAAGGTAGTTCTAAAATACGAACAGTAGGCAGCCATATTCTAGTTCTTTTTTGCCGCAGTAGCCACCAGGTTAAAAAGCTAATGAATGCAAATAAACAACCAATTAAAAATGGTATTGTCCATGTCCATGTCATATTACATCATCCGCTTTGGTAAAGTTTCAAGAAATTGAAAATAATCTTTTAATGAAGTGGTATCTGTAACTCTATAATAGAGTCCTTTTATATCTTTAATTTGTTTTTCTTTATCTAAAAACCACTCTTCTAATTGCTGTTTATAGCTATTTTTTAATTTTTCACCTGTAAATTCTTTATCATTTATCAATTGATCAAAATAACAATCTTCTTTTTTAAGCCATGTAATATCTATTTCATCTTGATGCATGACTTGAAATGCACATGATTTTTTTCCTGTTTCTAAAAATCCTTGAAAAGGGCTTTCTCCTAACAAATCACCGACCCAATATGTTTGATCAACCTTTTGGTTCACAGGGTTTGATTTAATTCCTGGTACAGATTCACTTGAAAAACGATCTCGAATAAGATGTTGGTACAACCCAACAATATCTGAAGGACTTCTAGGCCGATACCTTATATCTGGCCATGCTGCATCTTCTTTCACAATCCAAACTTCAACTAAATCACCCATTTCTAGATGAATATGACTTAAATTAAGAGCTATTCTTAGCCCTATTTCTTGTTTACTAACTCCGGATTTTGACTTTCCATGAAACTGCATCGTTGACGATTGATCAACCCCAATACGAATACAGGCTGAAGCTTCATCTCTACGCTCACGAACAATAAGCTGATCGCTTCTTGCAAATGCTTTCCAGTCAATCATAGCAACTGGATCACCATGGACATACTTTCTGCTTGTTTCAGGAATTCTATGAGGTCGCAATAAAGACATCCGATAACTACCTTGAAGCCTTTGACTAGTCTTCAAGTTCATCATTCGCATATCTTGATGGTGAGCAGGATGAAGAGAGGATAAGGTATGAGTTTTTTGTGTCAACTCAATTCTCCCCTAATATCTGACTCACAATTTTTTTTGGATGCTTCTAAAATTTGCAAAATCATATCATCTTCTTTTCTATTTTCTGTACTGCTGTGCACAGAAATTCTCATTCTGTGCCGTAAACAAGGCAAAGCCATTCTTTCAACATGCTGCCATCTCACAACTTTTTCGCCTTGTAATAATGCATAAGATCTTGCTACAGAAATTAGACTAATACCAGCACGGGGCCCTGCTCCATACCAAATATCTTGTCTTAAATTTTCTGGGCACAATTCATCATGCGGTCTTGTTGCTCTAACAATATTCGTAATGATTTCGACAATTTCTTCAGGAACTTCAATCTGACTAGCTACTTGTATTAAGTTTTTAACAACTTCTCCCCCTAAGGACTCAACAACTAAGTCTTGAGTTTTTTCACCAATCAAATCATTCTTAGTATGAGACAGCAAAAGCTTCTTCTCACTTTCTTTATCAGGATAATCAACAAAAGAGTGCAATAAAAATCTATCTAATTGAGCTTCTGGAAGAGGAAAAGTGCCTTCAGATTCAAAAGGATTTTGCGTCGCGAAGACCATAAAAGGAGAGGGAAGTTCATGGCTATGCCCACCAACTGTCACTCGTCGTTCTTGCATAGCCTCAAGCAAAGAAGATTGGGTTCTTGGTGATGCCCTATTAATTTCATCCGCAAGGACAAGATTTTTGAAAACAGGTCCTGCTGAAAACTCAAAATGTCTACGATGTGAGTCTGGATCAATATTCAAAATATCTGAACCAACAATATCTGATGGTAATAAATCAGGGGTAAATTGCACTCGCCCAAAATCCATTCCTAGATATTGTCCAAAAACTCTAACAAGTGTTGTTTTCGCCAACCCAGGAGCCCCTGTCATTAAAATATGGCCTCCTCCTAGAAAACAACAAAGCGTTTCTTCAATAAGTTTTTCTTGACCAAAAATAATATTTGAAATTTTCTCTTTAAGACCCTGTGCACAAGAAGTCACTTCATCAAATGTCATGTCCGTCATTCCAGTCTCCCATACAGATCTTAATCTTCTTCTTTTTATTATAAGTGACTCTTGATAACAGCACATACCTGCAAAAAAAGCCGAGTGAAAAATATCTCTTATCATTGCGATTTTTCAATGAAATATTAGCAAAATAAAAAGACTGGATCTTCTTACTTTTGATCCTATATAAAGACTTCAATATATGGAGGTTATATGAAAAAAAACAAACAAAGTGGGCAAAGTGTTATTGAGTATATTCTTATTAGTCTGTTTACTATTTTTACAAGTCTAGCTACCTTAAAATTAAGTTTTGATTTATTAGAAAATAAAACTCATCATCTTGTTGAAAAATTAGGAGTCGATGCTTCTGCTGTTTTCACAAACCCTTTTGAAGAGTGATGGTGAAAGCAATTCTCTTTATATGTTTATCTATCTATATTGAGAGATTTTTTCATGATCTTCAAGATTTTTGTTTATATATTCAACAAGAAAGTTGGCATTTTAAAATGCTTATCTATGAAAACCCTAGCCAATCAATAAAAAAAATATGTCTCTCTTCAAAGTTTTTAATTCTCAAGTGGAGGGTACGCGGATCTTGGGAAAATACTTGTACAACTAACACCCTCTATCTAAAATTTCCACCCAGATACTATAGGCTTTATTTTGGGAAATTAAAATTGTGGGAAATTTTTAGATAAAAAAAAGAGCTCTCAACAAGAGAGCTCTTTTTTTTATCAAGAAATTAGATACTTCCTGAGAAACCTAGAAGGATTGAAGATTGAGACTTTGATTTCTCTTCTGTGCCTTCGATAACTTTTTGAGAGTTAGAAACATACGCTACGTATGGAAGAAAGCTCTCACCTGAGCATGGCATTTCGACACCGAGAGTCATTGACTGACCGTTGTCTTCATAACCAGAAGTTGAAGCATTCCCTTTAACATCTGTTCCTGGTTGTGCAGCATCAAACGTTGTGTATTTAAAGAAAGGAACAGCGGCAGCTGTGTGATACTTCACATCAACAGCAATACTTGAGTAAGATGTTTTTTCACGAGAAGCATCACCTACAGGTGCAGATGCTCTTGAATCCATCACATAATCAAGATAAGCAGTAAGTCCTGCAGCTTGAACACCAGCACCGATAGCAATCTGCTGAGAGTGATTTGTATCATACTGCACAATCTGAACAAGCGGCATAACCGGACCAAATGTTCCTGTCCACTCAAGTAGCATTGCTGGCTGTAAAGTGTCTGTTTTCGCTGTGCTGTAAACTTTGTCTTGAGCTAAAGAGAAAGAAACTTTACCAGCGCCACCGAAGTCACCTTCGAACCGAACCTGATTTGGTCCAATTGCAGGTAAATTGTACTTAGTGTATGGAGAGAGAACAATAGTTGCGAAGTTTGCATTCTTAGAATCATACCCACCCATAGTCAGATAATCACGACCAACAGCAAGAGAAAACATTCCCATTTTTTTAGTTGCTTTAGCAACTTCTGTAGCAGCATCGAGTGACCCAGCTAAAATGTTGATATATGTCTCGTATGACAAAGTATCATCAACTTTACCTGAAAAATTTAAATAACTTTTCTGATCTACATGGGTGGTTTTTGCTGGAGTGTAGCCATCCGTTTTGCTGTAGCCATGATCGTTATAATCAAAGCTTACGTCATAATCAAAACGCATATGATGGCCATGCCCATCAGCATAGACACCGCTACTTCCTACTAGCATAGCTGCCGCAACAACAAATTTTTTCAACACATGCCTCCTGAGCAATTAAATATAACCTTGAGATGATTGTATCTCTCAATAAAATAAAATCAAAGATTTCACAAAAAAAAACACGTATAATATTAAGGTGTAAATAAAAAATTATGCATTTCTCTAAAAATAACAACCCATTAAAAAACAACACTTCTAATGATTACAACACCCTATTTCAAAGTTTTTTCAAACATTCGCTATTCATCAAGTTTTTAAAACTAACAAATATGCCAGAATGATGATCAGTATTCATACTATTTCACCTAACTTTATAAAGAGTTACCTAAAGAGCGCCAATCACGAATGAAGATAAAAACTTATTTAAATATGCGCCCCACATATGCACTTTCAAGCTTTAGTTATTCGATATTTTTTTCAAAAAAACATTGAATAACAATATAAAATCGAAAAATTATAGCCTACAAAAAGATGTAGAACCATTTAACCCACTACAGGCTCAAAGCAGTTAATCTGCAATTAAGTCATATAGAAAAAACCGTGAAAACGCTTACTATCACAGCACCTAAACATATGTTTTTATAAAACAAATACATATTTTTTAGGTCACTTAAAACAACAATCTTGACTTTCTTTAAAACTCAGTTACCATCACATCCGCTATGAAAAAACGGGAGCGTTACTATGAACCCTAGGGACAAGGCACGAAAAATACGAAAATCTCAAAAGTGGAAAAACACTATTGTAAAATCTGATTGTTATTACTGCGGGTGTTCCCTAAATGCTCAGACCGCCACAATGGACCACATTGTTCCAGTTAGCCGTGGCGGCCTTAGTAAACCTGGGAATATTGTTGCTTGTTGTAAACCTTGCAACACAGCTAAAGGCGATCTTACAGGAGCTGAGTTTGTGATGAAAAAAATAGCGCCACTTAGAGAGGAAGCTGCTGACACTGTTTCATAATAAGCCAGGAAATAAATAACAGAAGGGCAAACTGCCCCCATTCTTTTGCTTTTCTTTTTAATTCACTTACAAATGCTTTCTTTTTCTTCTTTTTTTGATTCTGAAATCTTTCATCAATCGAAATGACTTTTCTACGCTGTTTATGATTCATAATTCTCTCTCTACTTCCTTCGTATAAATTAAATACTCATAGATAGCTCTCTTTCTCCAATATCTTGAAGGGGTCTTGCGTTATGATGAACGAGAGATATCAACTTATCAACTTGAAATTTTGATATTTTTTGCACTTTTTTAAGAACCCGCCATTGAATATTTTCTTTGCATGGAGGTTCTATTAAAGAACCCTTATAAGCGTAATAACTTCTTTCTGATATCTCAGGTAAAACCTCACTCGGATTCCACCTCACAAGTGGACCTTTCACTCCTTCTTCTTTAATTATTTTTGAAAAAATATTTACTAAAGAGCTATTTTGTTCACGCCCTTCTTCCATGAGTATTGAAACAATCAATAGCTCTTTGCGTCGACTTTCATGAAAAAGTTGAATTTCGACATCATATGGCACCCCTTCAATTTGATGTGCGCTTGGAGTATGAAAAGACAGCTGTCTAAGCTCATACCTTGTCTCTCCTTCCTCCAGGTACTGCCCTCTAGACACCTCACCAATAAGCTGTTTTGCATTATGAATCATATGCAATCGAGCTCTATTATAACGAAAAATAAGTGGACCTAAATCCTCACGAAGGGTTGAGTTTGTAAGATTCAACGGAGATTGAGCATGCCCATCACGGCATAAAGTATAATCCGGATGCAGATCAGCCCATTTTGCTGGGCCTGTTTGTCCTTGATAGTTCCATGAAGCCACTTCTTGCTCTTGCTTCAATATCAAATGACTGTGCTCAGACTTTTCTTCAGGAGCATGCATATCGTCACTATCTTCAGGAGTATCCATATCATCGTTAGGATTCGATGCATCACGATTCGAACTTGGTATATCATGCTCATTTTGCATCAGGTCTTGATCATCATCATCAACCTGCTGCAGTTCAAGCTCTTGTTGGTGCCTTTGATTATCAGCCACTATTTTTGTCCAGGCATAAAACCCTGCATACAGTCCAAGTCCACCCAAAACAGCAAGGATCCAGGCTGCTGTTTGGTCCATACCAACTTTCATATTCTCTCCCATATAAAAAGATAGAACCTTATTTGTTAAAAGGTCTTACCCATTATTATCTCTGATTTAGAAACAGATAGAAATGAAAGTGGGTTTTTTCAAGATATTTATTTTTTCCATTTAATAGAGCAACCGATTGAAGGGCTTCCTTGCTCAAAGGGCTTTCGCCCTGCATTCATCTGTTCTACCGCTGCCAGAAGATCTACTCCATCGGGCTTCAACGAGTTACCTGGTCGGCTTCCATCAAACTGCCCTCTATAGTAAAGCTCATTGTTTTCATCAAAAAGATAAAAATCAGGCGTACAGACCGCATTAAAAGATTTAGCCACTTCTTGAGTTTCATCATATAAGTATTCAAAATGATAGTTGAAGTAATTAGATTCTTCTTTCATTTTTTCATAAGAGTCTGCTGGGTATTGCTCAGCATCGTTAGAATTCACAGCTAAACAATGAATTCCTTTCTTTTTAAGTTCAGCACAAACGAGATTCAAAGCATCTCGCAAATGAATAACATAAGGACAATGATTACAAATAAAGACAATAAGGGCTGCTTGATGATGCAGAATTTCCGAATTAAATTCTGCACCGCTCACACTTAATAACTTAAATTTTGGAATTTTAGCACCTAAAGGCATTCTCATATCCGATTCAGTGAGCGCCATTTTCATCCCCTTTCGTATCAACCGTCTTTTTTATCGATTCAGTTCTCCACTCCCTTGGAACAATAAGCCGAGCCCCTCTTTTATAATACAAATAAGACCATGCCCATTGGAGGACTACGGCGGTCCGGTTTCTAAAACCTGTCAGATAATAAATATGCACAACGAGCCAAACAAGCCACGCTAAAAACCCAGTTAACTTTAAAGACCCGTACTCTAAGATAGATCGGCTACGCCCAATCGTTGCCATTTGGCCTTTATCAAAATAATGAAATTCTTTTCTCGGCTTTCCTTCAATATCTGCAAGAATAGTTTCCCCTATAAAACGACCTTGCTGTAAGGCTACAGAAGCCAGACCAGGAAGAGGCTTACCATCTTCCCCTAACGCACAAGCCATATCACCAGCAACAAAAACTCTAGCATGGTCCGGGACAGTAAGATCAGAACCGACAACAACTCGTCCTTGCCGATCAACTTTCCAGCCTGCTTTTTCACCAAGGTCCGATGCTTTCACACCTGCTGCCCAGAGCACAGTGCCTGCATGCACTCGCTCGGAACCCACCTGCACATATTCTGGTGACATATCTGTCACACGGCTTCTTGTCCAAACCTGAACTCCCAGTTTTTCCAACTCGCGAGTCGCATGACTCGCTTGCTTCAATGAAAATGATGGCAAAATTCGAGAACCAGCTTCCAACAGAATGGTCCGGCTCAATTTTGAGTCTATGGACCGAAAATCTTTTGCTAAAGTATATCGGCTCATTTCACCAATAGCACCCGCCAACTCCACTCCTGTTGGGCCTCCGCCAATAACCACAAATGTGAGTAGCATTTTTTGCTTTTCTGGGTCTGTGCTTTTCTCTGCTTCTTCAAAAGCTGTTAAAACCCTTCTTCGAATTTCAGTAGCCTGCGATAGCGTCTTAAGACCTGGGGCACAAATTTCCCACTCTGGGTGCCCAAAGTAGCTATGTGAGGCTCCAGCAGCAACCACAAGATAATCAAAATCAACAGACCCGTGACCAGTTGTAATTTTTTTTTCTTTTAAATCAAATTTTGTTACTTCATCTTGCAAAACCTTGATATTTTTATCGTTGTTAAAAATTGCTCGAATAGGTGTCGCAATATCGGCAGGGCTTAACCCAGCCATTGCAACTTGATACAAAAGAGGCTGAAAGAGGTGATGATTTCTCTTATCAATAAGAGTGACACTAGCGCTACTGCCAGCTAATTTTCTAGCACAGTTTAAGCCTACAAAACCACCGCCAATAATGACAACTTTGGATTCTTCCATTTCTGCACCCTTCTTTCATCTTCACTCTTTTCATTATCACTCTTATCACGGATAGATAAAAACACAAGAATAAGAGTCTAGGTAATGCTATACTTCTCATTAGAATAAATTTGTTTTTTGACTACCAACTCATTTCCACAAAGTGAATCTATTTTGATAAGATATCTATTATTAAATATCAACGATATGCATTTCCCACAATCTATTTACCAAATCTCAAATATCTCCGATGTATTTCTCAAAAAACAAATAAGACATCAAAGATCTACATTACGATTTATTTAATTGAAAATTTTTTCTATAGAAATATTTCCAATAAAATTAATATTGATGAATATGGAAACTGTTCATGAGAAAATTCTTTGATTTTTTTAAAAAAGCCATATTGATCTTATTTTAAATACATTTTAATAATAAAAAGAAAGAATATTTATGCCTATAGATGCCAACACTATCAAAAATCACTTAAACTCCATTGGTTCACCAGAAAAAGCAGAAAAAGCAAAAAGATTTTTCAAAAAAGACATAGAGAAAAAAGGTAACATTTTTTTAGGTATTTCAATGCCTACTCTCAGAAGTGAATGTTCAAATTATCTAAACCTATCTTTTGAAGAAAATAAAAAACTTATCCAATCCAAATTTCACGAACATCGAATGCTTGCACTTCTTATTTTAAACCTTCAATGGAAAAAAAATCATAGATATAATCATCAAGAAATTTTTCACTACTACTCTCACATTCTTCAATATATTAATAATTGGGATTTAGTTGACGTCAGCGCGCCACATGTTCCAGGAAAATGGCTCATCGAAAATCCCAAAAAAATAAAAAAAAATCTTTCTATATGGGCTGAAGACTCGAATATCTGGATCCGTCGAATATCTGCTGTTAGCACATTAGCTTTAATCCGAGACAACCATCTTGACAGTACTTATTTTATTGCTGAGAAGCTTCTTCAAGACAAGGAAGATCTCATTCATAAAGCAAATGGGTGGATTCTTCGAGAAGCTGGAAAAAAAGATGCACATCGATTAAAAATTTTTCTACAAAAACATTATGGTGTTATACCTAGAACGACTCTTCGATATGCTATTGAAAAATTCACACCTCAAGAAAGACTTGAGTGGATCCATATGAAAAAACTTAAAACTAAAGCTAATTCAACTTAATCAACAAACTTACATATACATAACCTATTGAAAATAAAATTTAATCTCGAAATAATAAAACCTAACAATAACACACCTAAAAAGTAATAAGTGAGTTTTCACAAAAAAGATGAATACTTGTGAAGATTTGAGTTAACAGCAGTCATCTTCCACATGTTATATTGACACCATCAACAACCTTCTGTTTATTGGTTATGTATGCAATACATTAAAAACAAATTTATTTTTCTATGTATTTGTTTTTTATCATTTCATCATGCCTATGGGAAAGCTCCATGTCATGGAAAAAAAGGTTATCACCTCTATAGCATAAATCCATTATCAGGAGATCTTATAAAAGGTGGTTTTATTGCAAAAACAGTAAAGATTAAAACCATTAAACATTGGTGGGGACCATTTCAAGGATTAAGAATTTCTCATAATTTTATACTCAGTCCAGACACACAAATTTGTGATAACGTCAAAATAAAAGGACAACTACACACCCATGGAAAAGTCATCATATCAGGTGATGCTGATCTTAATGGTAATATAGTTATCAATAATAATCTTCAAAATTATCCAGACACCTTCTCCCAAAACAGTTCTTTTGAACCTATTCGCATATCTGGTCATTCTACAATTTTAGACTTCGTACACATTTATGGTTCCGCTCAAATTCAGGATCGAGCTCAAATATCTGGGTATGCACAAATCCATGATAAAAGTCGCATTTATGGAAGCGCTAACATCCAAGGCCATGCCCTTGTAAAAGGTTCCTCGCAAATCGGGGATAGTGTCGTGATAAAAGATTTCGCAACCATACAAAAACACGTAAGATTAGAAGGAAACATTACATGCCAGGACCAATGTTTTCTTGATGGAAATATTCAGATTATCAACACAGGAAATCATACACATATATCCTTAGAAAAAAACGTTGTATTCTCTGGTAGCACGTATATTCAAACCAATAGAAACTCAACTTTTGATGGTGGCCAATATATCGATTATCAGTATGAAGACGGGCAAAGCCCTGTTCCAGACAATGCAGTTGAACACATCTACCCTCCCGAAATCATCGACCAAATTTCCAGAGAGATTGTCCCATCAACTCTTAACAACGAGCAAACATGCCGAATTTGCTTTGATTCAATAAACGGATGTGGGAAAACAATACAATTTCTAAAATGTAATCACGTTTTCCACAAAAAATGTGCAACATCTTGGGCTTGTTATAAACTTTCATGCCCTCTATGCAATGAGTCATTCGATTTCTAGCGCTAACACAATCACACTAAAGAAAATTAAAGTAAAAAACATAAACATCCGATAAGCTCACATCACCTTTTTGAGGTCTAATATGTTGCGTATTCTTATTCTTTTCCTTCTTCTTTTCAGTTGTAAAGAAAGCGATAGAGGTCCTTATCAAAAAGCAACGCAACCAAACCATTACAGCCATGACGCTTCATTAATAGACAGTGAAGACACCATCTGCTCAACGCCAAATCCTTCAAAACACGATTTTATAGACATCAGACAAGAAACCTCACACAACAGTCATTTTTTGACGTCACAAACTCAAGAAGCGATTAAGCTAGCACTGTCAACAGTCCCTTTTACTCTTTTAGACTCTTTTCAAAAAGCGGGTGGTTCTGTTGTTATTACTGATCAATTTTCAATACTGTGCCCTGATTCCTTGTTCTCTTGTTGGAAGACCAATGAAAACCAAAATCCAAGTGTTATTGTTTCAAGCTTAGAAGAAGGCCAAATTTGGGCAACAAGCTACTTACAAAAAAGCTTCTTAAATTCTATTGGCATGATTCACATAGAAGTTCTAGAATCCTTCACATTCACAAAAGAAAAATCAAATAGTTTTAAAGATCCTGTTTTCGAAAACTTCTTAATTTCCCTATCTCAAGAAGTCTCTCAAGATCTAAACATTCCTACCTATATCGAAAGCGGGGCAGATTTATATGGGGTTTTATTTGCTGAGTATTTTTGCTCAGATCAATCAAGACAAAATTTCAATGAAAACGCTCCTCGAACTCAAAAGCTTTTCACTCAAATATTCTCTCAACAATTAGAATTAACAGCCTCCCCACGCTCGGGTAGCATTTTAACAAATACGCGTACCCATGAAATCAAAAAACAAAATGAAATCATTCGCGACCAACCTCAAAGAATTGATATCGATTTTTCAGGTAGAGGAACAATCGTAACACAAAGAGCAAATGAGCGCGCCCTTGAAACAGTAAAACCTCAATTTCAAGGGCACTATAAAAAACTTGTGGAAGACCACCCTCGTATCAACACAGAGGCACCAGGTCACTATATAGAAGGCACATCAAATCTCGACTATACATACAATGGGCTAGAACGATTTATATACTCTTCCAAAACAGGTAATGTCCGAAACATCGATAATATAAGTGGACTAAACCAAGAAAAGCCTATTACGATCATGGTTCACGGAACAAAATGTAGCAAAGGCTGTGTAAAAACAGGAAAATGGGCTCATCCTGATAGTGCAATGCCTGTCAATTTAAGGTCTCACTACGGTGGGGATGTTATTAGTTTTCAATGGAGTGGGAGTGTGCGTGACTCAGAAAGAAGGAAAGCAGGATCCGTCTTAGCAGAAGAGATTTCATACTTAAGAAAAGAAGGATTTGAAGTGAATCTCATTGGTCACTCTCATGGAGGAAATGTTATTATTGAAGCTTTGAATAAAGCTCAAGAAAATGATCCTACCTTTGAAACAAAAGGAGAGTTTGTGTCTCTCGCTCGCCCAGTCAGAGGTGACTACAAACTCAAAGATAAAAAGCTCACTTCTTACTTTACCGCTGCTTCAGGTAAAGGAGACATTATACAAAGATTAGGTGGGCGATTCGTGGGATCCGGAGGACGCAGCGATATCTTTGCAGATCTCAATATCTTTTTTGAACGCAACAAAAGTCAACATAATAAACTCAAAAAAGCCCTGTTAGAGGTTGTAGAGCAGTCAGCGATCGAGCGGCGAACACAGCGCCACGCGAGCGTAACACAACCTCACTAGTACACTGTAATATTAATTGGTTATAGAATCGTAGTGTTTCTTAAATTTTTCTTGCGCCTTGACATTAGTAAACTGCCAATGAATCTTTATTTGTGCACCGTCTCGTTGCTTGATCCATTATGTGACCTTACTTTTAAGTTTACTAAATTCCCCTATTCTTCTATCGAAGGTGGTGTTGAAAAACTAGTCAACGATCATTATATCGGTCGCGT
>JBGCEP010000029.1:0-63425 GCA_045106415.1 Oligoflexales bacterium
AGATTACAGCTCATTAAAGTCAACTTTTACAAGCGCTGAACAACAAATCATCATCGACTATCTTGCGCAATCAACACGCAATTAAACTCACGCCACCCAACATAAACCTTATAAAGACAGTTTCACTCACAAGACAAGTGAAGCTGTTCTGCTTTAAATAAAAAGCATCTATCAAAAAACATGGGAAAAAATTCAACTCTATCACGCAAAGCGCGATGCTAAAATGACATACAGCACTCAATAATTAAGCCTATATACCGAAATTAAGAGCCGTTCATGAAAAACAAACTCTCATAGTTCAATCACTAACTGCTATGGTTTTTAAAAATCATCTATAGCATTTGTTTATAACAAAATTGCTCATACAATATCTTGGATCTACAAATCACACATAAAAACCCAAGAAAACAAAAGACTCCACTACTGGATAGCCTGCGCTAAAAAAAACATCAATTAAATGTCTTTCATTGTTAACATCACACAGACTTACATGAGTATAAATTTCCTTTTATTTTTTCATAGCTGCCATGATCTGCTGTGTGATAAGCCTTCTTATCCGGAGGCTTTCTATATGTCAATAACACTCAAAGATCTCAACCCCCCACAACGTGAAGCTGCTAGTCAATACCACGGAGCTTCTATGATTCTGGCTGGTGCCGGAACAGGAAAAACACGTGTAATCACAGCAAGAATTGCTTATATGCTTGAGAACGGGGTGATTCCCGACCGCGTTGCTGCGATGACTTTTACAAACAAGGCAGCACGAGAAATGCGAGAACGTGTTGGAGAAATGGTTTCTACAGAAAAGTCTAAAAGACTCTCAATCAGTACTTTTCATAGTTTCTGTTTGCATATTTTACGCCGCTGGCCAAAACAGGCAAATTTACAGCCTGGTTTTGTCCTTGCTTCTTCCAATGATCAATTAGATATGGTCCGCAGAGCTATGGACGAGCACGGTTGGTCAAATATCGGGAAACCAAATGATCGCCTCGCACAAATCAGCATGTGTAAAAATGCTCTTCTCAAGCCTGAAGAAGTTATAAAAAGGAGCTTAATTGAAGGCATTCCTGATCCTGCCATGATCGGTCAATTGTATGCGACGTATGAACGACAGCTTCATTTAAATCAAGCCATTGATTTTGATGATTGTATTTTCAAAGTCTGGCAACTTTTAAAATACGATGAAAAAGTCCGACAATATGTTCATAATAAATTCCACTATATTTTAGTCGATGAATTTCAAGATACAAATTATGCTCAATTTCAAGTCATTCGAGAATTAGGTAAACCACACAGTAATGTTTGTGTAGTTGGCGATGATGATCAGTCTATTTATAGCTGGCGTGGTGCTATGAGCGATATTTTAGAAACATTCGAACGCTCGTTTCCAAATCGTCGTATGATTAAACTTGAACAAAACTATAGATGTAGCAATACCATTTTGCACGCAGCAAACACTGTGATTCAAAACAACACACAAAGAAAAGACAAGGTTCTGTGGAGCGCTAGCACTTGTACACAGCCTATTTCTTTAAAAGAATTTGAAGATGCGGGAACAGAGGCTCGCTGGGTTGCTAGAGAGTGCACAAAATTAATACGCAAAGGCGTGAGTCCCTCAGACATCGGGATCTTATATCGGACAAATGGCCAGTCAACACCAATTGAAATGGCACTAAGAGAAGAAATGCTCCCCTCTAAAACTTTCGGGGGACAAAGCTTTTTTGAAAGAAAAGAAGTTCGAGATTTTTTAGCATATATTCGATTATGCATTTCTCCAAAAGACGCTTTGTCTCTATGGCGTATCATTAATATTCCCTTACGAGGGATCGGTCTTAAAACACAAGAATATATTTCCGCAGCCGCACAAAAAAACAAAACATCCCCGTTAGAGACCATGGGCTGCGCAGAATTTGCAACTACCAAACCGCTACAACAAGCACATGCTTTCGCTGAAACTCTCAGGCGACTCAGACGACCTTTAACAACTCCAGAAGATTTAGAAAACCTGGGTACTGATGTCTTAAGAACGTTTAAGCTTGAGCAATACTTAAAAGACATTTCTAAAAATCCTGTCTCTTGTGAAGCAAAAATTGCAAACCTTCGCAAACTCCCTGCTTGGTTACGCAAAATTTCAAAACCAAAAGACGGAGAAAAAATGAACATAGGAAAAGTCTTTGATCAACTTGCACTTGGAGATAGCCCTTATTCAAACGAAGACAACAATGAACAAACGATTTCCCTTATGTCTATTCACGCTTCTAAGGGCCTTGAGTTTCCTGCTGTATTCCTTGTAGGCCTTGAAGAAGGTTGCCTCCCACATAAAAACAACAAAGACAACGCAACTGGCATTAGTGAAGAAAGACGGCTTTTTTACGTCGCACTCACCCGTGCTAAAGAACACCTGTATCTTTCTTATAGCCGATATGGTCGTATTCGTAGTGATAAAGGAATATCGACGATTGAAAAAAAACCAAGCCGCTTTTTAGATGAACTTCCAGAGGAAATCGGTTTAAATACAAACACCGAGATCGTGCAACCCAAAGAAGTCAGAAAAGAGTCAACTCTTTCCTTACTATCTCGATTAAAAAAAGAACTCTCTTAAAAACGCACAGGTGAGCCTATTAAACAGACCCAAAAAGCGTCTTATTTCGAGAGAAGAGAGCTTTATGTCTACCTCATCACACAGTTTTTCTAGCTATAAAAAACAAATTCCTACACGGTGTGATGCATACTGGTTTATAACAGATATTGCCGGAATTTCTGTTCGCTGCACATGATCTAACACAAGTCGTGTACGCATCGAATAATACAAAACAAGTGAGGAAACATGCTCTAAAATTCTTTTCTGTTGTACAAAGTATCAAAAGCAGAAACCAAGACAGATGTCCTTAAACCTCGAGAAACATCAGCATCACCAGATTCAAACCATTGATGCCATAATTTTGTTTGCCACTGTTCATGAGGATGGTTTTGAAATAAATCATTATCTTCAAAACAAAAAAGATACTTTTTTACGCTAGATAAATACATATTTTCAAGAGTCACGGATCAAAAGAACTCTAAAGCCATAGGCTTCATGCGCTAAAGATGTCACCGCAGATAAAAAACCTTGTTTAGATGAATAACTTTTCTCCCTAGCGTAAAGTAAAGAGAAAATGAAAAGATTAGAATAAAAATATATTCATACTTTTATTCATTCAGAAACCTCAGAAAATTTTTGTATCCGACTTCTGATTAAGCGTTGTTGAACATTTTTTAATTCACGTTCAGGAATCTCTATAAGTTGTGAGGAAAGAGCATTTTCTAAAATACGACAATAGTGATCTTCAAAGCCTCTTTTGAAAGATTCAACTGAAACCTCTGAGTTCAATTCATCTAGACCTACAACAAAATCTTTATGACAGCGTTGTTTTCTATAATCAGGCTCTTTCGACGGATGAGGCAAATACTCACCCATAAGATCAGAATGACTCTTCACAAGTATTGATGCTTGATACAATAAATAACGCCTGCTCCTAAACAATGAGGTGCCAGCGACTTTTTTCACACCGTAAGCAAGATCACTAATCCCTTTTTGTTGCAGCTCAAGGTGACTCAAAAGAAAAATTGTATCTATTAAAGATTGGTTGAGGAGCTTAAAATAAAAATCATTTTTATAAGGATCTTGAACCCAAGCTCCAACACTGACAACTAAACACCCTGGGTGCAAAATAACAGCACCACCACCACCACAGCGACGAAAAACAGGAATATCGTTTTCTGCACACCTATCTAAATAAACTTCTTGTTTTCCATTGCCATTCCCTAAAACAACAATAGGACTTTGTGGGATAAAAACTTTAAATGAAAGAGGCTTCGAACTTTCTTCTAAAATTTGTTGGTCAATCCACATTACAGTGTTCCTAAAACGAGAATAGCAATCTTAATAAAAATAATAATTGCAGTATTATCAACTAAAGTGGCAATAAAAGGTGACGAAACAACAGCTGGGTCCAACGAAATTCTTTGAAAGAAAAAAGGCAACAAACCGCCTGCTAATGCTCCAAACATCACAACAATTAACAGAGAAGATCCAATAACAAGGCATACAGTGGGATCATACCCCCACATCCATGCTCTAAAATACCCTAACGTACCTAACGTTAATCCTAAAAACAAACCGGTTTGAGCTTCACGAATCATGACTCTCCACCAATCAGAAATCTCCATTTCTCGAATCGCTAAACCTCGTAAAACCAAAGACGCTGCTTGGGTTCCAGCATTCCCTCCAGACGACGTAATAATTGGCAAAAAGAAGATCAGAAACGACCATTTCGCAAGAATTTCTTCAAACGCACGTAAAGAAGAACCCGCAAACAACATGCCGCAGAAAAGCAAAATGAGCCAACCCCCTCTTTTTTTCAGCATTGTAAAAACAGAGGTTTCAAAATAACCCTCTTCAAGAGCATCTTGCCCACCGAACTGTTGAATATCCTCAGTCGCCTCTTCTTCAGCAACATCAAAAACATCATCAACCGTAACAATACCCAAGAGCTTACCTTGTTCGTCAACAACTGGAGCACACGGATGATCATATTTTTTAAAAATATCAATTGCACCAACCTGATCTTCCATCGGTGTCATTTGAACCCCTGGAATGGACATGACTTCTCGAATCGGCTGGGATGGCGGGTCACACACCACTAATGTAGCTAGGGAAACTTCTCCTTGCAAAAAACCATCACTATCTGTCACGAATAAATGATGCAAATACTCCTCTGGAAGAGTCGTATTCCAATGAATTAACTCCAAAGCACTTTTGACAGACATATCTGCATCAAGTGATAAAAAATCTGGACTCATCAAACGGCCGATAGAATCATCCGGATAACTTAAAAGATAACGCGCAATCTTTTGTTCATTAGGATCAAGACGAAGTAAAACACGAGTCCGTAATTCATCGGAAAGTTCTTCTAGAAAGTGAGTTCTATCATCTGCTTCCATTTCATTTAATAATGGCGATGCAATCGCATCAGGAAGTCTATCTAAAAAACTCTCTTGTAATTGAGAAGGCAGATAAGAAAACACAAGCGCACGCCGACTTCGTGCTATCAAACGAAAAAGGTTCACCTGAGCTACCTTGTGACTCTCTGCTATAACTTCTGCTATATCTGCTGGCTGACTTCCTTTAAAAAGATTTCGCAGCAGCGAATAATCACGGCGACTCAGCGCTTGCTCAACGAGCTCTCGCTCCAACATGAAGCTCTCCTTTAATCACACACAGAAGCAAGAGCTTTCTGCGCATCACTTGATAAAGTATAAGCGTCTGAAATTTTATTTAAAAAATCAGACAATGGGCGCTCTAACCCAAAACATCGATGCGCTTTTAAAAACTCTGCATCATAAGACTCATACAAGGAGACGGCTTGTAACCTTGCATTGTTCCAAGATTTCACACCCACAAAATCATACTTTTTAAACTTTGGTTTTTTGTCAGATATCCACTTTTGAAAAACCTTAGCTTTTTTTTGCGCATCAAATACTTTTTGTGTTTCATATAAACTATGAAGAGTCTCACGGAAGTCTCGCGCCCACATCTTATACCGCCGTCTATCCTCTTGATGCAACCCATAGTCCTGAAGTTCATCATGCATCTGCCATTTTATCAGCCATTTTTCTGTTAAATGTTTGGCAACATACGAAGCTAAACTTTCATTAAAACGCACACCACCAGGAACCCAAAGAGTCCTATGGGTAAGCTCATGGAACAAGAGTTGAGCAAGAGCCCACCGACGTCGCTCAAGCATTGAACTAAAAATAGGCTCATCAATCCAACCTAACGAGGAAAATGCAGACGCACTACTTTTATACACATCAAAACCGTCTGCAATGAGTTCACTTGCAAAACGATCTCGATCCTTTTCATCAAAATAACCAACATACGGCACCGATCCAACAATGGGGAACCACCACGTTACCGACTGAAGGCGATCTGGATGTGCAGCAAATACCAACCATGATGCTACAGGCTGTCCCGTGTCTACATACCCACGATAAGCTTGGCCTACAGACAAACCTTCTTGATGCGCAGCTTCTAAGACAACACCGATAAATTCAAGTTTTTGTTTTGTTTGAAGCGCAAGCTGAGGCCGTTGCAAAACCGTAGAAATAGGCTCTGCAGCCATGAGAAGTTGAGCTTGATACCAACCTTGCTGCGTCACATAACACGACGACAACAAGGAGGTAGCAATAAAAATGAAGATTCGTTTTTTTAAATTACATCGACCTGTAAATAAATCACGCACTGCATCCCCTGGATATCATAATCACCAGAATGAGCAAAAGAGCTGGATTCCACTCGACTCCACTCCAATGCCAGCGTTTCATCACAGATGTAATGCTGCCAAGGCTCAATCATCTCATAAAGTTTATCAGGGAGTTGGCACTCAATGCGAATTCGATCGCTCACGTCTAATTGACTATCTTTACGTAATTTTTGAGTTCTGTTCACAAACTCTCTCGCAAACCCCTCTGCGATAAGCTCAGGAGTCAATTGAGTTTCTAAAACAACTGTAACACCACCTCCTGTCGTCACAGCCTGCTCACCCAAAGGAACACATTCAATCAAGATATCATCACGATCTAATTGATGACCACAAATATCAATAGAGCCATGCTCCAGCTGTTTCACGCACTCAGAGATAGTTTTCACTTCCATTTTTTGGAGAAAGCCACGTACTTTGCCTAAATCTTTTCCAAGCCGTGGCCCCAATCGACGAAGTTGTGGCTTTAAAACATAGCTGACATATTGTGATTCTTCTGTGGAGTACTCTACATTTTTAACATTCAACTCTTGGCAAATCACCTCAGTTGCACATTTTAAATCAATTTGCATGGATGGATGCGTCACCACAACAACATTTTGAAGAACTTGACGAATACCAATCTTGTGTTTTTGTCGTAACGAACGACCATGATTCACAGCTGTACGCACCAAATCCATATGATTCTCAATTTGAGAAAATTGTTCACCCGTATTTGGTCTTGGCATATCACATAAATGCACCGATTCTTTTGCGTTTGAAAGCTCTTCAGTCAAATGACGATAAATAAAATCTGTCAAAAAAGGTGCGAAAGGTGCAAATATTTTACAAAAATCAACCAGCACACGATAAAGCGTACTAAAAGCTTCTTTTTGATCTTGGGTCAATCCCCCTGAAGACTCACCCCAAAAACGCCGCCTACTTAATCGAATATACCAGTTTGTAAGATCATCAATAAATTTAACAACCGCCCCAACAACTAAATAAATTTGATAGTCTTCCATATGCTTTTCAACATCATGCGCTAACGTTTGCAAGCGAGAAACCATCCAAAGGTCAAGCTCTTTTGTTGGAGCAACAAGGTCTCGTGCTGGGGACCACTCATCGGCTGCTGCGTACGTTGTCAAAAAACTACATGCATTCCACAAAGGCAACATGACAGCTCGCACTGTATCGCGAACCCCGTGGTCTGTGAAAATAAGATCTTCACCTCGCAGCAAATGAGAATTTAACATATACAATCGAGTACTGTCTGCACCTGAAGAATTTAATAGCTCATCGGGAGCGGTATAGTTTCTATGCCGCTTTGACATCTTTTTTCCCGTGGCATCTAAAATAACACCGTTAACCACCACGTTCTTAAATGCTGGTTTATCAAACAATGCAGTACTCAAAACCGCAAGAGTATAAAACCACCCTCTTGTTTGATCTAACCCTTCAGCAATGAAATCTGCAGGGAAATTAGCTTCAAAACGTTCTTGATTTTCCATCGGGTAATGCAACTGAGCATATGGCATAGAGCCAGATTCAAACCAACAGTCAAACACCTCTTCCCCTAAAGACATCGCAGAACCGCAATGCTCGCAAGCGAATGTATGATCTTGCAAACGATGAGCGTGAAGATCACTGACTTCTTTTTCACACCGTGTTTCTAAGTCATTACGAGAACCTACAATCACTTGATGACCTTCTGCACAACTCCAAACAGGAATCGGGGTACCCCAAAAACGGTTGCGACTAATCGCCCAGTCTCTTGCATTCTCAAGCCATTTCCCCATACGGCCATTTTTTAAATGACCTGGGACCCAATGAACTTCTTGGTTATTTTTAACTAACTTTTCAACCAGTGATTCTACGCGGACATACCATGATGGCACAGCCTTATAAATCAATGGAGTATCTGTTCTCTCGCAGAACGGGTAACTATGAACAAGAGTATCATGACGAATCAAAAATCCTCTTTCTTTCAGTAATTTGCAAATCCCTTTATCTGCATCTTTGACATATTGCCCCTCAAATTCAGGTATTTTTTTAGTAAAGCAGCCAGTTGCATCAATAGGATCCACCAGCTCAATGCCGGCTTCTTTGCAAATCAGGTAGTCATCTTCACCAAAAGCTGGCGCCATGTGAACAATACCGGTTCCATTATCAATTGTAACGTGGTGCCCTTCTAATACTGAAAAGCTCTGAGGATGGTCTTTAAAATGTGGAAAAATTGGATGATAACGTAATCCTAAAAGCTCAGAGCCTTGCATTGTCTCTAAGATTTCATAACCATCTTCACCACCTTTTCCTTCGTATAAAGCAGACAAACGGCTTTTTGCAAGAATCCACAACTGGCTTGTCTCAGCATCACGAATCTTTGCATACTCAACATCAACCCCTACAGCAAGCGCAAGATTTGAAAACAACGTCCATGGCGTTGTCGTCCATGCCAAAAGATATGTGTTTTCCTCTTCTTTTAGCTGAAACTTGATTGTAACAGCCGGATCTTGCACTTGTTTATAGTTTTGGTTAGCTTCAAAGTTTGACACAACCGATGTCGTCCTAGGAGAATAAGGAACAACTTTAAAATCCCGATAAATCAATCCTTTTTCATGAAGCTTCGCAAATACCGCCCAAACTGATTCCATGAAGTCGGGATCCATCGTTCGGTACTGCCTATCCCAATCCACCCAACGACCAAGCCGTGTGATCGTTTTTCGCCATTCTCCGGAGTAATGTAAGACCGACTCACGGCAAGTTTCATTAAAGCGCTCCACACCCATTTTCAAAATATCGGGCCGGCCATTCAGTTTTTCTCTTTTTTCAATTTCGTATTCAACAGGCAGCCCATGACAGTCCCAACCAAATCTGCGGTCCACTTGGTAGCCTCTCATAATCCAATAACGAGTCACCGTATCTTTAATAGTATTTGCTAATAAATGACCGTAGTGAGGCAAGCCATTCGCAAACGGAGGCCCATCATAAAATGAAAATTCGGGAGCATCTTTGCGTGCTTGATTCTGTTTGGCGAAAATATTGTCTTGATCCCAAAATTCAAGAACGTCTTGCTCAATCTCTGGAAATTGAAGGTCAGCTTTGATTGCTTTCATCGAGATTCCTTTTTTTTATCTAAAACGCACGCGCTCCACGCAACCTTTCATATCCAATTCCGCGCCATATCGAAAGTTTAAAACAACTTTTCATTATTTTTATCTCCATTAACACCATCAAATGGTCGATTTTTACTTATTTATGCTCAAATTAAGAAAAAAAACCAAAGCTTCTGGATTTTTAAAGGACTCCCCCGTATGTTTAGCACTGTTATTTTTCCTGTTGATTGGGGACGTATGATTCGCTTTGAAAACCTATCGAAACGCTATGGATCGAAAGAACTCTTCCAAGACTTATCTTGGGCTGTCCCTGAGGGAGAAAGGGTTGCTGTTACAGGACAAAACGGCATGGGTAAATCGACCTTGTTGAAAATTATCACAGGTGAAATCCCTGCTGATGGCGGCAGCATCATTATGCCTCAGCAAGCTCAACTTGGTTTTTTGAAGCAAGACCTCAACCCAAACCCAAAAGTCACCGTTCAACTCGAATGTGAAGATGGCGCAAAGCGTATTGTGAAGCTTCAAGAACAAATGGATGCTGCTTTACAGCTCGGAGAGGCTGGAATGCTCGAGTGGGAAAAAGCTCATACCATTTTTGAGCAATACGACGGCTATGCGTTACCATCTAGAGCCTCGACTATTCTTTCTGGCTTAGGTTTTGGGCAAGACAAATTAGAATCAGACCCTAAACTTCTATCGCCCGGGTGGCGTTTACGCCTCGAACTCGCTCGAGTTTTAGTTGATCAACCCGATGTTCTTATACTTGATGAACCTACAAATTACCTTGATTTGCCAAGTTTAATTTGGTTAGAAAATTTCTTGCTTGAATACACAGGCACTGTTTTGTTTGTTTCACACGACCAAGACCTTCTCACGCGCTTGCCGACCATGGTCGCAAACCTGCATTTTGGAGAACTCGAAGTTTACCGAGGAAATTATCCAAAATTTCGAGAATGGATTCAAGTTCAAGAAGAAACTAAACAAGCTGCGCGAGATAAAATGGAAGGTCAAAAACAGCACTTGCAAGGCTTTATTGATCGCTTTGGAGCCAAAGCATCAAAAGCAAGCCAAGCACGCTCGATGGGTAAAAAATTAGATAAACTTGAGCAAAACGCACAAGGCCTTCAGGCCCGAACGAACGAACGTAAAGCTGTTGTAAAACTCCCTCAAGCCCTGAAATCATCACGTATTCTCTATCAAGTCGAGGACGGAAGTATCGGCTATGACTCAAAACCCGTTTTATCAAACATCAATATGGTTGTCGAAAAAGGTCAAAAAATAGCTGTTCTAGGTGCAAACGGCCTCGGTAAATCTACTTTTTTAAAATCGATTTTTGGTGAGCTTCCAGTCTGTTCAGGAACATTTGAACCAACCGAACACACAAAAATTCGCTACTTTAGCCAACAACTCGAAGATCTAGACCCTGAGGACACGGTTCTCGAGAGTCTCTCGTCACTCTCACAACAAACTATGACCGAGCGCCGCAAAATTCTCGGAGCGTTCTTATTTAGTCATGACGACATGGAAAAACCTGTCAAAGTTTTATCCGGGGGAGAACGGAGTCGTCTCGGCTTGGCAAGGCTTATCGCAGCTCCGGCCAATTTTTTATTACTTGATGAGCCAACAAATCACCTTGATATTCAAATGTGCGACACTCTCGCACACTTGCTTTCCTCTTGGGATGGCACCCTTTTGTTTGTCAGTCATGATCGAAGCTTTATTCGCAAGGTGGCGACATCAGTCTTCGCTATCAACACTCGCGGAGAACCTCTTTACTACCCAGGAACATTTGAAGAATATTGCGAATACGCTGTCGACACGGGGTTTGATCCAACGTTTAGTGGCGCTAGCCTCACAGCTGGGAATAAAAAAAGCCCCTCGAAGTCTAAAAAACAATCCGAAGGTCCAAAAAAAAGCTCAGGCTTAAGTCAAAACCAAAGACGAAAACTTGAAAAAAAATCAAATGAGTTGGAAAAAAAGGTTCAAAAACTCCAAAGCGACATCGCTGATCTAGATATGCAGCTCGCACATCACTACTGTGAAGATATTTCTAAAAAACGTCAGCAGTGCAATGCAGATCTTGAATCTTCCGAAGAAGAGTGGCTCACAGTTCAAAGCCGCCTCGAATCATGAAGACTTTTTAACGCCCACATCAAATCTATGACTGAGGGAGGGCAACGGACTCCTAAACTCTCCAGCTTTAGCCCAGCAATGAGCTAAAGCTGTTTGTGAAGGGCTTCCTCCCCCTCTTTTTTCAACAACACGATCTCCAATACGTTCGCAAAGCTTACGATAACTCGTAAGTTTGCCACCGTAAATTGTCCAACAAGGCCCTTTTTCCCCTGGCAACTCACCCAGCGTCCACTCTCTAGACGTTTTGGTGGCTGACTGCCCCTTTTCGACAGCGAGCCATCTCCAACCTGCAAACTCATGAATGATATCTTTTTGTGTCCACTCACAAGACAACCATGGCTGCAAACTAGAAAGAAGATAGTCTACAGAATCTTGATCCACACATAATTCATCTGGAGAAACGTCCTCAACTTGCTCTGTTGTTCCAACAAGAGTTTGGCCTTGCCAAGGCAATAAGAAAAATAAACGTTGATCAATATG
Organism: Oligoflexales bacterium; assembly: GCA_045106415.1. Taxonomy (GTDB): domain Bacteria; phylum Bdellovibrionota_B; class Oligoflexia; order Oligoflexales; family Bog-1112; genus JBGCEP01. The sequence continues at coordinate 12,011 of JBGCEP010000029.1, forward strand.
ACTTTCCAAAAGAACGGCCCCTTTTAAACCTAAATCAGGAAAAACCAGGTGAACCCCTTTATTTAAAACCCCATCATGTGTAGGCGATATTCCTGAGTGTTCTAGTAAGGTGTTGGCCCAAGGGCCAAGGGCGTTAATTACGATCGGGGCTTTCCATTTTGACTTTGCGCCATAAACATCAACGACATCAACCTCCCAGCCTTGAGCTGTTGAGGATAATTTTTTAACATTCATGCCTTCATAAATTTCGCCACCAAGATTTTCAGCAGATGTAGCCACTCTTATTGTGAGCCCAACATCATCTGTCTGACCATCCCAAAACGATTGAACAATCTCATCATCATGGATACGAACATAGGGCAGAACGTTTTTCACAATGGATCCGCGGCAATGTCCAGGAGCACCAAGAGATGCTGACCCAGCCAAATACTCATAAAGATAAATCCCAATTTTCACCATCCACTGAGGCGTCCCACCTTGTGCAGCAACAGGGATATAACATTGAAGAGGTTGAACCAGGTCAGGTGCATTTCTAAGCAAAATCTGCCTCTCTCTCAAAGACTCTCGCACCATCCCAAACTGAGATATTCTTTTAAGATAACGAAGGCCCCCATGGATCAGTTTGGTCGATCGAGAACTCGTGCCGGAACCAACTACATCACGCTCTAGTAAAGCAATACGACTCATTCCGCGAGAAGCTAAGTCGTGCAACACCCCAACACCGTGAATCCCACCACCTAAAACCAACACATCGTGCTCATGAACATCCATTTCTGACCTCACAACATCACTCAATACAAGATGTATGTTATGCTGAAAGGAGCCATATAGCGAGGGAACCGTGAACCCAGAGCAAACCCCACAAGACGAACTTCATCTCGACCGCAAAGATCGATTTATATCTCATGCTCTTGTCGAAGTAAGAAAATATAGATGGTGGCCTTTTGGGGTCCACAGTGCAGTTTTGTTGGATATTAGTTTGCAAGGTTTTAAATGTGAGTTCACAGCACCGTTTGACACAAATATTGGGGCAAGCTATTGGCTCACAATTCCTCTTCCCCCTCTAGGAATTTTCGCGCCATCAAAAATATCCTGTCTAGGCGAATGCCGGTGGTTCGATGCCAACACCATGAGGTTTGGTGGAGTCTTCGTCGAGCTCGACAAAACACAGCGATTACTTATTGAACAAGTCGTAAGCACCCTCAGTGCAAATGACAAACGCTTATAGCACTCCTCAACAATCCACAAAAAATTCAAGTCTTTTTGCAGAGATGTGTTGTATCTGTGAAGTTCGTGACATTATAATCTGAACATCATTGAAAACGACGAAAATCATACTAATGCTCAGTTTTCATAGAAAGCACTGCTACGCACTCCATCGGGACGTGCCAGGCCACCCACACATGGAGGAGTCATGAAAAAAAAATCACGCGCCACATACCCCACAGGAAAAGGAGCTCCTGTTCTTATCGGTGGCGCAAGGACTGCATTTGTGAAGTCTTTCGGAGTTTTTGAAGACTGTGATGCTCTTGATCTTTTTAGCCAGACTGTCGATCAACTCTGCCGCAAAATTAATTTGCCCCCTGAAGAAATCAATGAAATTATCGCAGGCTCCGTCATACCACAAACCAAAAATCCAAACATTGCCCGCGACACAATACTGAACTTAGGTTTATCTGAAAAAACACATGGTTACACCATGAACAGAGCTTGCACATCAAGTCTTCAAGCCATCATTAATGCGTCGACATCTATACGTTTCGGCCACCCTGATATCGTTCTTGCTGGCGGTGTAGAGTGTTTAAGTGATGTCCCTGTTGTCTACTCTCAAGATGCCCGTAAGTTTATGGTCAAACTTAGCAAAGCACGCTCAACAACAGCAAAGCTTAATCTTCTTAAAAATTTCAAAGCAAAAGCCTGGTTGCCACGTCCACCCGCTTTAGAAGAACCTCTCACAGGTCTTAGTATGGGACAGCACGCTGAAATTATGGCTCAAAAAAACGATATTTCTCGCTCAGATCAAGATAGTTTTGCTGTCGACAGTCATCGCAAAGCAGCTCACTCTCAAGAAATGGGGTTTTTTGACGAGGAAATCATTCCAGTTTGGCCAGCTCCAAAATATAATGAATGTGTCAAATCTGATAATATTATCCGCAAAGACACTTCAATCGAAGCTATGGGGCAGTTAAAAACTGTCTTTGAAAAACCTTACGGGTCACTCACAGCAGGGAATTCTTCACCGTTAACCGATGGGGCAGCCGTCTCTATTATTGCTGATGAAGAACGCGCGCTTTCACTGGGACTCAAGCCTATCGCTAGGATTCTTGATTTTGACTTTGTAGGCGTCGATCCAAATGATCAACTCCTTATTGGGCCAGCTATCACTGTGCCGCGTTTATTACAGCGGAACGGCATGACCTTGGGTGACATCGACCGTTTTGAGATTCATGAAGCATTTGCAGCACAAACTCTCAGTTGCATACGCTCGATGGCCTCAAGCATTTTTTGTGAAAAACACCTTGGTATGAGCCAAGCGTTCGGCGAACTTCCAATGGATAAACTCAATGTCAACGGGGGGGCACTTGCTATTGGCCACCCTTTTGCAGCAACCGGCTCTCGCCTTATGAATACTTTGGCCCTTGAGCTTCAACGAAGTGATAGCGAGCTTGGTGTCATTGGTATTTGCGCAGCAGGTGGTATGGCAGGATCTCTATTGATTGAAAGAATCGGAGGGTAAACATGAAACATTTATCAATAAAAAAAGATGACAATCAACTTGTTATTGTCACGTTTGATAGTCCAAATAAAGAAGTCAATACACTTTCTCGAGAAGTGTTTGAAGAACTTAAAACTGTGATTGATCAGCTTAAAACCGATCCTCAAGCCAAAGGCTTAATCATTCGCAGTGCCAAAAAAGACTTTATCGTTGGCGCTGATATTGGAGACATTGAAAAACTTTCCTCCAAAGAAGAGGCAACCCAAGCTGCTACAGACGGACAAGAGGTCCTCACAGACCTTTCTGAACTCAAAATACCCTCTGTCGCTATGATTCACGGACTTTGCTTAGGCGGTGGTTTAGAGCTCGCCCTCGCCTGTCGCTTTCGTGTTGCTTCAAACGATCCACGCACAAAGTTAGGTTTACCTGAGATTCAACTTGGCCTTATTCCTGGGTGTGGTGGCACTCAAAGACTCCCGCGCCTTATTGGTATCCAAGCTGCAATGGATATGATTCTCACAGGACGTCAAGTCTCTGCGAAAAAATCAAAGAAAAAAGAACTTGTAAGTGAGGTCACTCCAATTGGCCGCCTTTTAGAAGCTGCTCATGAGTGTTTATCCCAAAACAAGCCAAAGATTCATTCTCAAAGTCTTCCTGACTGGGCTATCGAAGGCAATCCTATTGGCCGAAAAGTCATGATGAAACGTGCTCGAGACATGATTGACGACAAGACAAAAGGATTCTATCCGGCATCTTATAAAGCTCTTGAAGCTATTGGAGACGGTTTCGATCTCTCTATCAAAGAAGGCCTCGCTCTTGAAGCACAACTGTTTGGAGAGCTTGTCACGACACGTGAGCACCAAGGGCTTGTTCATCTTTTTCATGCGACAACTGCAGCAAAGAAAAATATCTATGCTGATGCAACACAAGAAGTTTTTGGATCACAAAAAACACAAATGGTTGGCGTTTTTGGCGCTGGCCTTATGGGCCAAGGAATCTCAACAGTTTCTGTCTCAAAAGGACTCCGTGTACGCCTCTCTGACCCTAACGAAGAAAATATTAGTAAAGCTCTCCAGGCCACTAAACGTTACCTTCAAAAGAAAGTTGATAAGCGTAGAATTCAATCTTTTGAAATGAAAAAACAACTCGCTCATTTATCAGCCGATACCAGTCCCCAAGGTTTTGAGCACTGCGATGTTGTCATTGAAGCAGTATTTGAAGACCTTCCACTCAAACAAAAACTTCTTAAAGAACTTGAAGAAAAAGCACATGAAAATTTAATTTTTGCCTCTAACACCTCCGCTATTCCCATTGCCGAAATTGCTAAAAAAGCAAAACACCCAGAACGGGTTATCGGGATGCACTTTTTTTCCCCTGTAGAAAGCATGCCTCTGCTTGAAATTATTAGAACCCCTCAAACAGCCGATTGGGTCACAGGCCGCATTGTTGATCTTGGCCAAACTATGGGTAAACAAATCATAGTTGTACAAGATGGACCTGGGTTTTACACAACTCGGGCTCTTGCTTTCTACATGTGTGAAGCAGCTCAAATTCTCTCTGAAGGAACACCTATCGAAATTCTTGATAGATGTCTCACACGCTTCGGTTTTCCTATTGGGCCCATAGCTCTTGTTGATGAGGTTGGAATCGATGTTGCTCAGCATGTCCTCAAAACCATGAAAGAAGCTTTTCCTGAACGCGTCATCATCCCTGATGCCATTGATGCAATTCTTGCCTCGGGACGGCTCGGAAAAAAGAATCAAAAAGGCTTCTACCACTATAAGAATGGTCATAAAACCCGCCCTGATGATGAAATCTATCACATCACAAAGACAGAAATTTCCCATGAGTGTGATGAACGTGAAATTGCAGATCGTTGTATTCTATTATTTGTAAATGAATCCGTTCGGTGTCTTGAAGAAAACATTCTAAGCTCACCAAGAGATGGCGATATTGGTGCTGTTTTTGGGCTTGGGTTCCCACCGTTCTTAGGAGGCCCATTCAAATATGTGGACTTGGTTGGCGCATCGTCAGTTGTGGCTCAATTGCAAAAATTTGCAGAGCAACACGGCCCACGATTTGCTCCTGCGAAAACGTTGGTGGAACACGCAGAAAAGAACACTTTGTTCTTTCCTGAGGAACCTGGTATGGCTTTTCATCAGCGTTAAAAGCTTTTCAAGCCCTCTCAGCAAGAGGGCTGTGATCGACATTAAACTTTCAAAACAAAGTCCCGCTGAACGTTTTCCCACATGGGCTAGCGGGACTCTTCAGTTTTCCGTTCATGAAGCCCCTGTCTGTATTCAACTTCCTAAAACACACCCCTCATCACATAATTTTTTGGCACGGCGTATCGGGCTTTTATCTGGTCAAAAATCATTAAGTGTCTTTCAAAAATCGAGTCTTTCTCTCGAAAATTCCGAACAAGCACACATTTTAGAAGACGGAGTCATTCAATTCACAAAAAAAGGGCATTATTCTTTAAAATTTAAAGGCCAAATTCCTTTACCGTTATTTTTGGCAGAATATGAAAATCTCGCTTATTTAAACTACTACCCAATCATTCTTGAAGATTGTAAAAATCATCGCTTTTCAAAAAACATCAAAACACAAATCAAAATAAAAATTCCTAAAAATCTTCACCTAGCAGGAAGCAACGCAGAATACCAAAATGGATTTTACTATCTTAAATCCTGGCAAACTCACATCCCCATGGCCTTAGCTGTAGCGCCATGGGAAAGGCATCAAAGCTTCACAGTCTACGGGCCCTTAACTCTATGGACTCAAAGTCCAACACAAGATATCTCCACCGCACAATCCGCAATGGTACAACACTCTAAAACTTTTGGGGCATACCCTTTTTCTTCTCTGGATATTATTGAAGCCTCAGGCGGGCAAGGTCATATCATCAAAGGTCACGTACTCCTTGATACACCTAGAAAAAAAACTTTGCGCAACGCTCAAAGTGAATATATGAACCTCCACAACTGGGCTCTTGTTACCCTAATGGCTCAACAATGGGTCGGTGTTTCGGTGTTTCTCCACCACCCAAATGACACATGGCTTTTTGAAGGGCTCATTGAGTACGCCACCGCAAGAGCCTTAGAAAACATGGGGCATAAATCAAGCCTTTGGAATACTTGGAAAAAACCATGGAATCCTGTTTCTCTCAACTACCAAGATATCCAAAACCTTGGTACAACCTGGCTAAGCTCTCATGTACCATATAGCCAACTCACAAAAGACGACTATACCTCACGACTTCCCTATAAACGCCAATCTCCACTCATTTATCTTAGACATGCAGCTGCTATGAAGCACTGCGCCGCAGCTGCCAGCGAAAGCCAACTTTTGAATTCTCTACATCGCATCATGCAAAAATTTAAAGGAAGTACTTTTACACCACAAGAATTTCGGAGTGAACTTCTCTCAGATTTGCCATACCTCAAGCACCAAGTCGATCGATGGTGGACCACAAGATCTTGGCCAGACTATGAACTTCTCTCTTTCCACACTCAACCCACAAAGTCTCAACAGTGGATCACCATGCTTAGAATGGTGGACCACGGGGGGTTTAACACCCCTATCCCTGTACGTTTAAGCAATGCGCAAAACGATTATTTCACGACAGTTGTTCAACAAAAATCAGGCCAACCTATTGAAATTCTAACAACATTCGAACCAACCACTGCAGAAATTGATCCGTTCTACAAAACTTTTGATATTGATCGCTTCAACAATTCAAATAAAAACCCTGGGATATCTGCATTTCCTGGGTCTGCCAAAACTCTTTCCGATAAAGACTACACTCTCATATGGTTTCCATATTTTCTTCGCAGGCACGGTGAGCCCATGTCTGTGGGTATCATCACATCTTTATATCGATATCTCACTCATGGCTTAACCATGTACTCAGAGTGGCAAAATGAAAACAAAACACTGTCCAGCCAACTCGTCTATCAATCCAATATTTTTCAGCACACCACTCACCTGACAGCACACCTCTCTAAAGACCACTACGGTGACTCATTAGCGCTTTTACAGCTCAAACGAGAAATCCCTATACCTGCAGGTCTCTCACCCAAAATAGGTTCCATCATACGTCATAGATCAAATAAAGGTGGCCTCAACTCTCATGAAACCTTTGCACTCTCGGCTGAGACTCACTATCAAGGGCTTTTGGAAGTATTCCAGCAAACAGAATGGGAAACATCACTCCCAGGGATTTACAACTACTCTCGCAATAAGATTATGCTCCATATTCACACACCAACCACCTACCCTATTCAATGGAGCGGGCGCTGGATTCACGGATCAACATCTTACTCAAAAGCTCCTGAGACAGCTCTATGGACACCTCAAAAACAAACTGATGGAGCCATTCGTATCGATGAACAAAACCTCGATAGTTCGAATAAAATCATGACAATCTCCCAGGAACTTTCTATCCCATTTCCAATTCCATTACCTTCATCCGCTTTTTTACTCGGAGGTCGCGCCCGCTTAAGAGCCTTTTATGATTATGGACATTCCTATGCTCCTGAGCATATTTATAGTGCGAGCGGACTTATCATGAACCTCCCAATTGGTGGAGACGTCACCGGCGCTGGACCAGTTTCTTTATCAGGACTGTCTGCAACATTAGTTTTGCACACAAGAATCGACTCAGAGTCTTCCAAAAAACCAAGGTTATTCGGTGGTTTATCTGCTGATTTTTGAAAATTAAACCTTTTATTAGAAAATCATAAGAAAGATGTTGACCAGTTGGACAACATCAAACTATGATGGGATCAAACAATGATGATTTTGCAATAACACGGGACTTAGCGGTCGATTCGGAGCTGCCTTGCGGCTTGTAAAGAGTCACGATAAATCTCCCAACGCCCTTGTTCTTCTCCTTGAGGTTCTTCATACACATCTGTCTCAACATATTGAGGGGGAGTTTTATAGAACGGTAAACGGGGACGAGCGATGCGCCCTTTCACACTGAGTGACTTTAACTTCATTTTCGAACGTTTAAGCTCTTTAGCACGTTTTGCAATTTGTTCTTCGTCACCAGAAAGGTCTTTTTGAACAAATCCTGGTGGTATTACATCCCTCAGGCCTTCTTGTCCACGGTCTTTCTCAATACGCATATTCCCATCTTCAATGCGATAAACTTCTGCTTGCACATAAGGGAAGTAGGCTAAAACAAAGGCCGCAATACATCCTTTCAAAACACACCTCCTTTTTTGTGAGTCTTTCCTCCTTATCGACATCGCAAAAAAAAAGTAAACCCTCCAGCATCATAACTACAGAATAGTCTCAAACCTTCCGATGTAGTTTACATCATGGAGAAATATGAGCTACCTCATTTTAAAACGTGGCCCTGAACACGCCGAACGCATCACAATCCGCAGTTTCCCTGCGCTTATTGGTAGGGATCAGCAAAGTGATATTGTTGTTCAGGACAATAGTATTTCACGCTTCCATGTCAGAATTCGCAAACGAGGCAGAATCCATATCATTGAAGATCTTGATTCTAGCAACGGAACATTTGTAAACGGCGAAAGAGTCCACAATGCTACTCTTCACACTGGAGATCATATCCTCATTGGTGACACTGTCTTTATGTTTGCTGCTATTGAGGAAAATCTTTCTATTCAAGGATCACTCACAGATCACAATATCGTCATTGACGACAAAGTCGTTCTCGATAGTTTCTTAGAACCACAAAACACAAATGGATACAAAATAAAACGCTTACCGCAATCGCGAATTTTCAATCATACATTTGAAAGTTTACAAGAAGTTCAAAAAATATTCGATGCTCATGGACACATTCTTTTAAGCCATAATGTTGATCATGCATGCCAAAGTCTTTTAAAATCTTGCCAAACACTTGCTCCACAAATTTCTCGCGGAACTCTTTTTGCTTGGTCATCAACGGAAAGATCTCTGACTCCTCTAGGGACACGAAATTACGACAACAAAAAAAACAAACTCAAAGTTTCTCCAACAGCTCTTGATAGTATTATTAAAAGAAAAAGAGGACTTTTTATTGAAAGCCCTGATGGACCTCAATTCCGGCTTCTCTTGCCTATGGTTCACCATGGACGAGTTTTATGTGCTCTCCATATTGAAGGTGATCACATAGATATATGGAACGACCATTACATTGATTCGTTACAATCTCTTCTGGAGCACAGCGCTCCAATTTTTCAGAATATGCTGCTTACACGTGAAATTGATGACTGGCTCCTTGGAATGGTTGAGACCATCATCTCTGTCATCGATGCAAAAGACACCTATACAGCTGGTCATTCTGAACGAGTCAGCAAATATAGCCTAGCTATTGCAGACCAACTTCAACTGAGTCAAGAAGTAAAAAGACTTCTAATGATTAGCTCTATTTGCCACGATCTCGGTAAAGTCGGCATACCAGATCACATTCTTAAAAAAGCTTCTCTTTTAACGCACGATGAATACGAAGAAATGAAGCTTCACCCCACTATCGGCGCAGAGCTGTTAAACTCCATTCCCGATGCTCAAAGATTCATATCTGGGGTCAAATATCATCATGAAAAATGGGATGGAACAGGTTATCCCGACGGTCTTGATGGAGAAAAAATACCTTTTTTCGGCCGAATTATTGCTGTCGCAGATTCTTTTGACGCAATGGTTTCTGGACGTTCTTATGCTGGTTTTATGACTGAGGATGAAGCCATTCAGCGCATCATCAAAGAAGGACATCTTTATGACAAAGATATTCTCAATGCATTAGAAAAATCTTGGGACTCAGGGATTCTCTCCAGAAGAAGTGATACAGCAACAAAAAATCCCTCCGAAGCAACTCAGACGACGCTCGGCAAAAAAGACCAAACATCATAAAGAAAGACTCAATATATACTCAACCCATAGCATATCGAAAGAGGTGTTGTATGTGGGGAGAACTCGCACTCAGTTTCCAACAAGGAAACAAATACATTTTAGTCATGATTATATGTACATTTTTTGCAAGTATTTTGATTTTCGAGCGCATCATCATGCTGCAAGTTGTCTACAACATTGATTTTCAAAAATTCTTACAAAATTTTCGAAAAATGATCACATCAAATGATTATGACCGCGCGACAAATTTATGCAAAAGCGTATCAAACACAGCTTTCCCAAGAATTGCGCTCCGTGCTGTTGAAGCATATGAAACTGATCCTACTTCCGTAAGAGGAAAAATAGAAGAAGACACCATTGATTTTCTTCCAAAACTCGAAGCACGTTTAAGTCATCTCCCTCCTATCGCAACGATTGTGATGCTTATTGGTATCTTGGGAACGATTGATCAACTCTGGTGGTCATTTCACTCAATTGATGTTTTAGATACCGCTCGAAAACAAGCTTCTCTCGCACAGGGTATTGCAGGTTCTCTCAACCCAACAGCAATGGGGATCCTTTCTTGCATGCTTATTCTTGCTAGCCACCAAGTCCTACGAAGCATGGCTTTAAGAACGGCTGAAAAAGTTCATCACGGCCTTGCCGTACTCCATAATTTATTAGTCCCCGCAGATGTTGCTACTTATGTGTCTGCTGCACCGGCTATGGATATGTCGATGGATGATGAAAATCTCGGCGAATCTCCACAAAACGATGAAGGAATTGATGATGATGCTTTCGGAGATGCTGCAGTTGAAGATATCAAAGACGAAGAAGAGATTATCTGACCAAAGTTGGCTTTTGCCAATTGTCTTGATGAGCTTTATCGGACTTTTTGCTTTCTTCCCATATGCAATTAGAAGTGTCTCAACATCTTGGGAATTTGGAGTGGTTACACTCAATATCCCTGTTGTGAACACACAAAAACTTCCAGCTGAGTACCAGCATCTTGAAGGTGCAGAATTAAGCCATGTCGATGACTTAACTACCCTAGTGGTATTAACCGAAAAAGAGTTTTATTTCGGTGCTATCGATGATTTCACAGCAGGATATCATCAAGTGAGAAACAAGTTCCGAGTTCCTCACCTCAATGGAAAACCTCATGCAGGAATTCTCTTTGATCACCTTCACCGATGGTTCAAACAAAAACATATGACAAAAAAATCGGACAGCACTGTTGTAATTCTTCCTCATCCAAATATTCCTGTAAATTTAATTACACAAATGACTCAGTACTTTAAAAACGCAAATATGTATGAACACGTTATACTTGCGAGAAACCTACAATGAGACAAAAATATAGAAAATGGGAACGAGCATGGTTTCGTTTTAAAGACAGGCAAGACCACTGTGAGGTTTGGCTCCCATATCCTGCATTCATTAGCTTTACTTTAGCCATTATTCTCACTTTTCATATGCTCGTTGGCCTGAATCCTAAACTTGGAAATCCTTCCAATGTTCTGCCTCTTATGTCAGAACCTGAAAAGAAGGGGTCATTATGGATTTCAGTCAGCCTTCAAGGACAACAAACTATCATCACAACAGCACACAAAGATGTTTTTCGTTGGAGCTCGAAAAACCCACAAATAGAGCAAATATCTTTATTTAAAAAAGCCCTTAAACAAATGATCGAAGATAAAATACTTTCCGCAGGCCTGGCAATGCAAGGCAATCAAGATCAAAGTTTGATGACAATAGCAGTTGATCAAGCCGTTCAATATCGCCATTTAGAGCCTCTCTTAATGATTTTAGCTGAAACAGGCATTGCTGAATATGGACTGGAAACAAGGCAAATAAGGAAGTCATGAGTCGAAAGAATAAAAATCATATTTACATTCAAATTCTACAAAATGGTGCTCCAGTTGTAGAAACAGATTGCACTATTGCAAGTCGACAAAAACTTTCTATCACATCTGGCCTTCGTGGTGTTCTTGCTTTACCTCTTTACCCTTTACCTGCTCCTATTGAGCTGATTCGAACACAAAAAAGTCAATGCTTTCTAAATATTTTGCCTGCTTTTGGTGGTTACTACACCTCCAAAGGAGAAGTTCATGACTTACATGCTCATCATCACTCCGAGCAGCAAGTTTTAATGATTTCTGGTGATTACGCGAGCCTTGTTTTAGGTGACTTGCGTATTTTAATCCGTATCGGCGACCCACCTAAAATTGCCCCTGTTGTCAAAAAAGATTGGAAATATCGAGGAAAATTAACAAGTATGATGTTTGACTCCTCAACAGAAGTTTGGTGTGGAGTTGGAGCCTTTTTTAGTACAGCTTTTTTATTTGCATGTTTACTTGCTGCTTTTAGCTACCATAAAAGCGATCGCCCCAAACATTTTGAAGAATTAGCGGATACTTATACTCTCCCATTTATAGCTCCTCAGAATATAGAATTTGCACCTGAAGCTCTTCAGCATCATCTCAATCGAGACCGATATGTCCCGTCTATTGTGAACTACTATAGAAATGTTATTCGTATTGTTTCAGGAACTGGGGGAAATTCAGATCTATTCTTTGAATCTTTAAGTAAAAAAAATAGAAATTTTTGGACTGAACACAAAAGAAAAAAAGAAGCTTTTATCGCCAGACATCAAGATGAAATTTCTAACGTAGACACTCAAACTCTTGTCCAACTTCACATCCCAAGCATTACAGGAATTCCACTTAAAACCCAGGCTTCACATGTTCTTCATCGTTTAAGAGCCATGCATATTTCTTTCGATAAGACTCTTGAAACACGTCGTACTATGACAAAAGCTTTTGTGAATGACCATAGCTATGATTGGGGTAAGTTTTCACGTAAAGTCCAATTAAAAGGTATTAAAAAGAATAAAAAGAAAAAATCTAACGGATTCGGCAGGACTTCAGACGAAGAAAATATGTACGCCGAAGCAACGAGACTTGCCGCTCAAGCAAAAAGCTATCAGAAAAAACACAAACGAAGATACTCACAAGCTTCAGACTATGATTTAAGGTATATCCACTTAAAACCGTCTCCAACTTTAACGTTTTTAGAAAACAACAACATAGAAGATAAACTTCAAAGTTTGCAAGCTTCCACTTTCGGAAAACAGCAAAAACTCAAAGTGCTGGAACCTCTTATTGGAGAAATTCAACCTTCAGCCATTTTACAGGCAATTGAATATCGACAACTCCAGCTAAAACTATGTTATGAGTTAGCCCTCAGAAGGAACCAGAGCGCCAAAGGAAAAATGGATTGGACCTGGAGAATTGATACAAGAGGAAAACCCTCAGACTTTCACCTTTTGGGCAGCACTATCGAAGATCGCCAAATGATCCAATGTGTTCGAAAAAAATTAGCACAATGGACATTTCCACAACCACGCTATGGGAGCGTGCTTATCACTCACTCATTTCACTTTTCACCGGAGTCCGATGTCTCACTTTAATAACAAATCAAACGCAATCACTTTAATCCCACTCGGTGGGTGTGGTGAATTCGGCATGAATATGACCTACTACACATCAGGAAAAACAAAAGTTCTTGTAGATTGTGGGCTCATGTTCCCAGAACCATATAAACTTGGTGTTCACGGTATGCTACCGGATCTCGAGCCTTTTTATAAACAGCTAGGAGAACCCAACGCATATGTGATTACCCACGGCCATGAGGATCATATTGGGGCACTTCCAGCTGTCTTAAAAAGATGGAATAAACCAGTCTACGCGACTCCATGGACCGTTGATCTCATCGAGCAAAAACTCGAACAACATGGTTTAAAAGCGGAAATTCATACCGTCCAAGCTGGTCAAACGATCCAAGTCGGAGAGCTCAGTTTCCGCTACGTCCATGTCAATCACTCAATCCCTCATGCGTGCGCACTGCTGATCAGTAATAAACATACGAAGGTTTTTCACACCGGTGACTTTAAATTTGACTTTGAAGCCCCAGACAAACCTATCGATGTTGAAGAGCTCAAAGCCATCGGCGATCAAGGGGTTCACGCTGTTGTTGCTGACAGTACAAACGCCCATAAAGACGGAATGGGTCCAAGTGAAGTCAGTACATTACCAGCACTGCGCAAACTCCTTTCTCAAGCTGAAGGACGTACTTTTGTCACAACCTTTGCTTCTAACTTGTGGCGCTTACGAAACGTTGCAAAACTATGTCAAGAACTTGGAAAACGCCTCTATGTCGAAGGGCGAGGTATCCATAAATCTCTTGATCTAGCGAAAAAACATGGGCTATGGGACTTTCCAGATGACTGGATTGTACAAGAAAAAGCCTTAGACCATATAGAAAATAAAGATCTCGTCATCATGTTAACAGGGTCTCAGGGAGAGCCTCGTTCCGCATTGATGCGCATTGCATATGGTGAGCATCGCTTTCTCCACTTTGAAGAAGGCGACACTCTCTTGTACTCCGCACGTATGATTCCAGGTAATGAGCGCTCTATTTTTCAGTTATTTAGTGAATTGCGTTATTACGGAGTGGATATCATCACACCGAGAGAAGAAAACATTCATGTCAGTGGCCATGCCTACGGTGGAGAGGTCGAGCGCCTGATGGATCTTCTTCGCCCCACTCATTATTTTCCTGTTCACGGGACATTCTCACAACTTATGGACCACGGGCAAAGAGCTGAAAATAAAGGGATCCCCACAACAGTTCTTCAAGATGGCGAATGCGTTAACATTACAGCAGAGGGTGTAAACGTAGAGTCTTCTCCGGGTGTTTCTGCTATTTATCTTGACCAGGATAGCCCTCTCATGCTCTCGCATGCGACACTTCGTGAGCGTTTAAGAATTGGCGAAACGGGCCTTCTTGTTTTATCAGGAGTCTATTCACGCAAAACCGGGAAGTGGCTTCACCCAATTTCTATGGAGTCTCACGGTATTTCACCATATGCGTCTCTAGATCCTTTAGTTCAACAAATTAAAAAACGCTTTGATGAATGGTCCCGTAAAGATGACTGTGAAGACCAGGTCATTCAATGGAGTCGGAGATTCTGTAAACGAACCATTCAAAGGCGACCTGTTGTGATCTCCAAGATTTTTGTTACGGAATAGACTGATTTTTTCCCTTCAGCTGGCGTAAATCTTTTGGTAACGGCTCTTCTTTATTAACTTCCTTCGGGTTGGGAAAGGGTTTTAAAAACTCAACCCGATAGGAAGCCTTCTCTGGATCAAAAATCATTGGTGGCTCTGAAGCAAGATCACTATCTGACGCACACCCTTGGGCAAATAGAATGGCCCACAACCCAATCAGCCATATCTTCATATGCAGACTCCCATTGCCCCACAGCTCTGAGCATACGAGGGCTCGTGACATTAATCTCAGAGACACGATCTCCAATAATATCAAATCCCAAAAAAACGAGACCATCTTTTAAAAGGTCAGATGAAATCTCACGGACCATTGCTTCAATTTGCGAACTAGGTTGATAAGGCTCTAACGTCGCCCCACTACTCGTATTCGCAAGAAAATGACCTTGAGGAGGCTTTTTCAAACACCAAGCTATCGGTTCTCCACCCACGGAAAAAGCACGGATTTCCCCCTCATAAATCTTATCGTTAAAAGGCTGTAACAACCTTGGTCCTTCTGCAAGAGCATCTTGAAGCTGAGACTTCTGGGCTTGATCATCAACACGGATCGTAAAAATTCCTTGCCCCCCAAAAAGATCAAGAGGCTTACAAATCACATGCTGATACTCTGATAAGAAATCACACGCTGCCTGATAAGACGATGTCAAAAGGCCTGCAGCAGCATGCTTATCCTGAGTATAAATCGCTAATTTTTCATTATAACGACGAACAGCCTCTGGAGAATTCCACACCGGAACATCTTGAGAAACTGCATCTAAGATCCACGTCGTCGTCAAGTAACGCATATCAAACGGCGGTTCTTGACGCAGGTGAATACTCGAAAACTCATGGAGCGATTTCACCACAGTTGTGCTGGTTTGCACACTGGTCACGTCTCCTGAAAAAAACAGTTGACTGCAATCGCCTGTCGGTTTTTGGCCAATCGACCACTGCAGTGCGTCGGGCGTCACCATGTGACATTCATGCCCTCGGCGAGTTAAAGTATATGCCAAAGCTAAACTTGTATCGAGTTTAGGTTTTAATTTTGACAAAGGATCCATGACAAATAGATGAGATTGCGCCATACTGTGCCCTGTTCGTTGCAAATGCAACGCCTATGATACGAAGGCTAAAGAAAAATGAAACTCCCTACTATTGAATCCATTGATTTTACAAGGAAAAATGTTTTCCTGCGACTTGACCTCAACGTTCCTATGCATCAAGGCGTGATTTCTGATGACACTCGCATTCAAGCTGCGCTTCCCACAATCCGCTGGATTCGTGAACGAGCTGGTCACATTGTCATTGCAAGTCACCTTGGTCGCCCAAAAGGACAAGTTGTCCCTGAGCTTTCTTTAGAGCCAGTGGCTGCGCGACTCGCTGAGTTACTCGATTGCGAAATTAACTTAGTCAGCGATTATGTTGAGGAGCCTTGTGAAGGATTATTAAAACAACTAGGACAAAACCAAATTGTTTTACTTGAAAACCTAAGGTTTCACCCACAAGAAACAGCTGGAGGCATTGAGTTTGCAAGAGCGCTTGCTCAAGGTATGGACGTGTATGTCAATGACGCTTTTGGAGCGATTCACCGTGCTCACACATCTATTTCTGAGGTTCCAACGTTGACTCCTGAAAAAGCAGCAGGATTTTTAGTCGAGCGTGAAGTCCGCGGACTCTCAGGCCTTATAGACGACCCAGCCATGCCTTTTACAGCGATTGTCGGAGGCGCTAAAGTCTCTGATAAGATCGGCATCATTCTTAGCCTCCTTGATCATTGTAACAATTTGATTATCGGCGGAGCTATGGCCTACACGTTTCTTGCTTACCAAAAGCTATCAGTTGGTAAATCTCGTGTCGAAGTCGAGCATCTCGACATGGTACGCTCAATTTTAAATACAGCTCATACCCGCAAAGTTAATATCCACCTACCGTCTGACCACATCTGCGCTAAAGAGTTTAATGAAACCGCAACACCCATTGTATGTGATACGATTCCAGATGACGCAATGGGGCTTGATATTGGGCCAGAGACCTTGAAAAACTACAAAAAGTTGATCGAGCGCTCTGGACGAGTGTTATGGAACGGGCCCATGGGTGTTTTTGAGTGGGAACAATTCTCAAAAGGAACTATGGGCGTCGCTGATGCTGTTGCTCAATGTCATGGCCGCACAGTTGTCGGAGGTGGAGACTCTGTTGCAGCAGTTTACAAAGCTGGACTGGCCAAACACATGACTCATGTGTCGACTGGTGGCGGAGCTTCTCTTGAATTTATTGAAGGTAAAGAACTCCCAGGCTTAACCGCTCTGCAAGACTAAAAAAAGGGGCTGATATGAGAATTCCTGTCATGGCGGGAAACTGGAAAATGAATCAAAGTGCAAGTGATATTCATCCTTACTTTGATACATTAGAACTCTCCAGTCAGTGTGAGGTTATGATTGCTGCACCTGCTGTTTATCTCCACAACTGTATTCTCGCAGCCCGCCCAAAAGGGTGCCGTATTTTGGCTCAGAATTCTCACCACGAAGATAGAGGTGCTTATACCGGTGAGATTTCTCCTACAATGCTCAAGGATATCGAAGCTTACGGCTCCCTTGTTGGTCATAGTGAACGCCGGCAATATTTTCACGAGTCTGATGAAGATGTAAGACGAAAAACACAAGCGCTTCTCAACCATGACTTGTACGCAATTGTTTGCGTGGGAGAAACTTTAGAAGAACGTGAAACTGGTCAAACTCTCCAGGTCATCGAACGTCAAATCCATGCCGTAAAAGACTTATGCAATCATAGAATGCTCATCGCATACGAGCCAGTATGGGCCATTGGCACAGGGAAATCGGCAACACCCGATGATGTTCAAAATATTCACAAAGCCATCCGTGGTTTTCTCGGTTCCTTAGGCGCTCAGACTCGAATCCTTTACGGAGGTTCCGTAAAGCCAGAAAATGCAGCCTCCATTCTAAAAAATCCAGATGTAGATGGAGCTCTTGTCGGCGGAGCTTCCTTAAAAGCTTCTGATTTTCAAAAGCTTATCAATGCTTGCTTACCACAAGCATAAATTTGTTTTTCTGATCCAGAACCTCCTCTAAATTCAACTTGCTGCTCTGCTCACAACCACGTACCATGCAGGCCCGAAGCCAGATATTTCAGGCTTTCTGTCTCCAACTCACTCATCTTTGAGGTTCTATATGAAGCCTACTATCCATATTGTTGGTGGCGGCCTAGCCGGCTCTGAAGCCGCATGGCAATGCCTCCAAAACAACTGCAAAGTCGTCATGTATGAAATGCGACCGTTGCAACAAACTCCAGCACATAAAACAGGCGGTTTAGCAGAATTAGTGTGCTCAAATTCTCTCAAATCTAAAAATCCTGCTTCTGCTCCTGGCCTTTTAAAACAAGAACTTCGAAGCCTAGATTCTTTAATTTTAACCTCAGCAGATCAAGCAGAAGTCCCAGCAGGGCAAGCTCTAGCAGTTGATCGAGAGGTCCTTTCTCACCATGTTGAGCAAGCACTAACAGCACACTCTGATTTTACAAGAGTCTCAAAAGAAATTCATAGCCTTCCCAGTATCGAAGAAATGGAAAATAAAAACGAAGCGTGGATCGTAGCCACAGGGCCGCTGACAGCAGAACCTCTCGCTGACTTCTTACGCAACCTATGTGGACAAGAGTCACTCGCTTTTTACGATGCTATTGCTCCCATTCTTTCAACCGAGTCCATTAACATGGATATTGCATTCCGTTCCGATCGATATGGAACTGCAGGGGAAGGAGATTATATCAATCTTCCTCTTAATAAAGAAGAGTATGAGAGCTTTATCCAGGATGTTAAAGACGCTGAAAAAATGCCGCTTCATAAGTTTGAAAGCACAGGCTACTTTGAGTGCTGCCTCCCTATTGAGGTCATGGTGGAACGAGGGGATGAGACCCTAAGATTTGGCCCGATGAAGCCTGTCGGCCTCACAGATCCTCGCACAGGACACCGTCCGTGGGCTTGCCTTCAGCTTCGACAAGAAAACAAACATGGGACCATGCACAGCATGGTTGGCTTTCAAACCAAAATGAAATGGCCAGAACAACGCAAAGTCTTTTCAAAACTTCCAGGTCTCGAACAAGCTGAGTTTTTAAGGTTTGGCTCTGTCCACAGAAATACTTATGTCGAGGGTCCTGAAGTGATGAACGCAGACCTTTCTCTAAAAAACCACCCTCGCATTTTTCTCGCAGGACAAATCACCGGCGTTGAAGGCTACACCGAATCCACCTGCATTGGCCTTTTAGCTGGACGTCTCGCAGCAGCAAAACTTCACAAAACAACGTTCTCAATTCCACCAGAAGATAGCGTAACAGGTTCTTTACTACGCTATGTCACTGTACCTCAACCAGGTAAATTTGCCCCCATGAATGCAAATTTCGGACTTTTACCCCCAATCGATAAAAGAAAAAAAGAAGGGAAAAGCGACCGGAAGGCGCGCCATGCCGATCGTATTCACAAGAGCTTTGAAGCTTGGTACAAAAATTCTATGGAATCTTAAGACAACAATCCTTCGAACTTCAAATCTATGATATAGATGTGAAGTTCGGAGGTTTCTTATGAAAAAACAATTATTAACAATCATTCCAAAAAATTTCGCAAGCTGGCTTACAGGCTCTATCTCTCGCGTGCGTGCGCCACAGTATCTTCTTAAGACGTTTATCAATACATTTGGTATTAATATGTCTGAAGCAGAATTTGAGGTATCCCACTACCAGTCTATTGAAGATGTCTTTACGCGACGACTCAAAAAAAATCAACGACCGCTGCAGGGGGACATCTGCATGCCGTGTGATGGAACAATGCAGTGGAATGGCTCTGTCTGTCCTGAGTCTGAACTCACAGCAAAAGACCTCACTTATTCAATCCAAGAGCTTATCTACGGGACAAACCCTCAAAACACAAACCCCATAGATCCGGCATTTGCTCAAGTCATTTACCTAGCTCCTCACAATTATCATCGTGTTCATACACCAACACATGGGACTCTGAAAAAAATTCGTCACATCCCAGGGCCTTTATGGCCGGTAAGCCCAGATTTTGTTGAAAAACGGCCGGCTCTTTTAGCTGAAAATGAACGTATGGTTTTTGAAATTGAGGTAGATGAGTATGGTTCTAAGGCTTGGATTGTCATGGTTGGAGCCTATAATGTGGGTCGGATTCGTCCTGCAATTGACCCTCATTTTCTCAGTAACAAGTCACCACGCAAACAAAGTGTTATTGTAGAACAAGAGTACAATCACACTCTGAAAAAAGGTGATGAACTCGGAACCTTCATGTTGGGCTCCACAACTGTCACTATTTTTAATAAAATATTTTGTGAGACATATTCCGTACGCACCTACCCTAGCGAACAAAGTGTCCAATTAGGAGAGGCTTTAGCGGATAAAACCACTAAGGATTGATAATGATTCAAAAGCTGAAACGCCGAACCAAAATCGTTCTTTCTATTGATAAGCCTTCTGAATGGGGTGAGCTCACTGAAAAAATCTTAGACTTGGCTCCATCTGCTGTCAGAATTCCTTACAGTTTTGAGGAAACAGCACAAATTCTTCAGTTTTTGGAACGTATCCAAAAAACCAACCATGGTTTATCCGTATTGCTGGATATTTCTAGCTACCACCAAGCCGTCTTGCTTCTCAAGGAAGCACGTGACGTGAAGCACGGTGAAAAATTAACTATCACGACTTCCCAAACGACAAAAGCTGGAGACCTTTTAGTTTCTGCAGGACCCGACCATGTCTGGGAAGAAAAAGCTGATATTTTTCTTGGTTTTGGCAACGTCATTTTAACAATTGACAAGGTTGAAAAAGATCAAATTTTCACAACAGTCCTTCAGAGTGGCACCCTCAGACCTAATATGGATTGTCGCATCCCAAAAACTTATTCGTCACCCTCGTCGAGTGATCTTAAAGACATCAATCTGGCACAATTCATCAAAAAAGGCGTTGACCACATCATTATTCCTGGAGATTTTGATGTTCAAGACATCCAAGATTTTAGAAATCATATTTACGAGCAATCTCAGCAAAAACCCTGGCTCATTGGAAAAATAGCGACTCACGATCACGTAGAACAACTTTCAACAACTCTCAAAACGCTTGACGGAGTGCTCATCTCTCGACGAGAACTTGCACTCAGCGTTGATCCCGCAGTTGTTCCCATGATAACAAAAGAGTTAGTACAAAGTTGTAGTGAAAAAACAAAATTTGTACTTGTTGCAAGCGACACACTGGCTTCGATGCAAACCGCTCCAACTCCAACTCGCGCTGAAGTATCTGACGTCGCAAACTCTGTTCTTGATGGAGTCGATGCGATTGTTCTTTCTGAAGATTTAAGTCGCGGACCTTATTTCGAACGAGCTCTTCAAGTCTGCTGCAATATTGTCGAGGACATCGAAAAAAATGAGGATGTTCAAGCCAATTGGGCCAAAAGACACCCAACCCTTCAATCCGAATACGACTCTATTTCATGGCATGCTTTTAAGACAGCAGAACGCATTCAAGCAGATGCTATCGTTTGCCTAACAGAGAAGGGAAACACAGCACTCAGTCTTTCAAGTTTTCGCCCTTCACTACCGGTTCTAGCCGTGTCTTACCATGAAAGAATCGCGCAGCGCATGAACCTTCTACACGGAGTGCACGGCATTACACTTGACCGACACCCCACACTTGACGACATCCTCCCACTCTTAAACGACCGCCTCACAAAATCAAGTTGGTTGAAGTCTGGAGACACTATTGTGCTTGTCACAGTAAGCCTTTCTCCAATAGGAGATGAAGCTAGCAATCTTTTCACTATCCAGAGGCTCTCGTGATTTTTGTCATTTTTCTGATCTTTTCTTATACATCACAGCTTCTAGCTGACGAGCACACAACTCTCTATGAAGAGAAACACTCAACACTTCAAGGAAGCGTTGAGCTCCGACATCACACTCATCAGTATAGGCACACTCAAGAGCGCCCTCATGAAAAAGTTCAAGCTCAAATCAGAAGTACCATGAGATTTCAAAAAGGACGAATCCGACTTTATGGAACATGGGGTCTCACAAAAAATCCAGCAGATGCGAAAATGGCTTCCCGTCCTTACGAGCTAGAGCTCAATATTCTTGCAGCACCTTTTCGTTATTTGCAAACCACTGGTTACGGAATTTTCAAACAACGAGACCATGACCATCTCGACTGGGGTGGTGTCTACCAGATTGGATGGAATACTTCACTTAAAATTCCTCTTTTTCGCCTCGGTGGCTCATGGCACTCTTTAACTTCATTCGATGCAAGCGCCCTTATGTGGCTCCGACCCACGAATGATGCTAAAATTCCAGGCACACTGCGCAACAGTCTTGGTTTCAGCTGGCAACCACAGCTGAGCTTTCCCACAAAAATGACATGGCTCGCAGGCCAAAGCACTCGGCTCGCTGAACAGCCTTCTTTTTCAAACAAAATAGAGACGAGCCTCTCAGCCCCTAAAGTGTCAACACACTATCGTATCCGCAGTGAAATCACTCTGGCAAAAGATATCCATCTCCTCTATGACTTCTTTCACTACTTCGACGGGTATTTTGAAAAAGCAATTGTTGAAGGACGTCAATACAAACATATTTTAAGAACTGTCATCACATTTTAAGACACATATCTATAACCCTTTAATAATTTAAGAACTATGCTCTTTATGATACCCTGTAAGTGAAGGGTTGATCATAAACATCCGATGCTCTGTGTAATAGATATGGAATAGAAATGAACAAACGCTTGATATACATCTTTGTCATAGCACTTTATAGTTTCGATGCTCACAGTATCGATTTGACCACCCTTCTGCGCTCAGAACCCAAAAGTGTACACGAGCTTTTGACTGAGATTGAGCAACCGCAAACAACACCTCAAATGCAAGACTCCAAGGCAAACGTAGCAAAAATCGCAACACAGACAGCACCAAAGATTTTCATTTCAACACCAACCCCTCAAGTCCCTAGCTCTTTGCCGCAAGTTTTGGAGCACTTACAAAACGACACAGCACCAGACCCACTGGTGCGTGCACATATTCAAGCAAATACTCACACTCCTCAGACAGTGGAGGCTCGACTACCATCAAATCCTATTTTTCTCGGTGTTGGAGAGCGTTTCCCACTTCCACAGGGCCAGCGAGATATCTTCATCCGTGACGAGAGCCTACTCACATACCGACGAGGAGAACTCATCGCATTATCTGGCGGCCAGACCGAAATTTACTTCGTAGAAAATGGTCAAATGCAGATTATCCCCGTTGGTATCGAAGAAGAGGTTGAAACTCAACCCCAAACACTTCTCACAGCTGGCCACTACGACTTAACTTTAGCTGCCGGCCAAGCAGTGACAACAACAAGCAAAGGACGAGATTCTTATAAAGTTGTACACGCTCAACATCGTAACGTTCCTCTGCAAATTCTCGACGCCTATGGAACTCGCAAACCAATAGCTGGCATTCAAATTCAAATCTCAGGTTCAGATAAAGTCTACACAACAAACACCCAAGGTTTTGCGGAAGATCTTGTTCTTCCACAACACTCTCGGCTTTGGGCCACCGCCAGAGATCCTCATGAACGATACGCTGATGCTGCTCTAGAAATTGAGACATCCAACGGACAGCAAAGCATTCGTATGATCCCAACCCGTATGATCGATAGTATGACACGGTCGTTGAATATTGATCCTATTCAAACTGGCCAAAGCCTTCTGTGTCTTCACCTTGAAAATGCCCCCGAGCAGTCTGAGCTTTTCATTGAACCCGCCTCAACTTCTAGTTTTAGCTTTGATGAAGCAGGATTTCCTGTAGAAACTCATCAACTCCTCGCTTCACAAAACATCTGCTTTTGGGGAGTGAATGCTCAAGGACCTTCTCTTATCTCACTAACAACCCCTGAAGGTCATAATGCAAGTTTCCCTATTATGGTTCACCCAGATCACAGCACAACAATATTCTGGGACTTTAATGAACAACTCACGTCAACAGCCACTGTCAGAGAGTACTCTCCTTGGAACCCACATTCAAAACCAAGCCTTGCTCTTGATTTTACTTCGATCGAGCCTATAGGTGATTATCGAGAATTAAACTTTGAGGCAACAAGTTGTGCTACACCATCTGAGGGAGTCACTCTTAACCAAGGCAGAGCATGGTTTTGGCCAAAAGAAGACCTGTATGAACCACTCCTGTATCAATACGACAAACTTCAACTTGCACCCTGGCACATGAATCTCATTCATCGAGGTTTCCTAGAACAAATGACAGATCACATTCTATGGGATCAAAACTTAGGCGGAGTTCTCGTTGAGCACCACCCCATGGGTGGACAAAAATCAGACACACCAGACGTGCGCCTTGTCGATATTCACGGTAAAGAGCATGGCGAACTTGTGACCACTCATACTGCCGATCGTTCTTTCTTCGGGTTCTTTAACCTGCCTGCAGGTAGCTACAATTTAATTCTCTCCGACGGGGAAGATTGGCTACAAGGACACAGTGTCCTCGTCTATGAAGGTACAACATCATTCTTGCAGGCTGGGAGTTTAACTTACCCTTCCGCTGCAATAGATTGCACACAATCAATCCCAATGGACTGACTTTCTTCTTGATTTCCTCTCTGAATTTTTCTTTTTATTTCCTAGTCTTTTTTCTTTCGACGAGCGTGTCGGCTTTGTTGCTCGACGCTCCTTCGGTGTACGAAAAGCTTCTAATATCATCATTTTTAATTTTTTAATCGCTTCTTCTCGATTCCGGTGTTGTGTCCTAAATTTTTCTGAATCAATAATCACTTCACCTTCTTTATTCATGCGACTTTTCCACAATAGAATAAAGCGTTCTTTTGATTTTTCATCTAAAATTTGTGTGCTTTCAATACTCCAGCGTAGAGTTGCTTTAGTATTTACTTTATTAACATTCTGCCCTCCGGCACCAGAACTTCTTGAATATTGAATGACACACTCTGACATCAAAAAATTAAAATGAGGGATTGTTTGCATAGCCTTACTTTCTTTTCATTTTCAAAAAAGAGAATTTATCGGCTGTTCATGCACAGCTCACAACTTTTAATTTAAAAAACCTTATAAATCAAGATTTTACACAATAAAAAGCCAACAACCAAAAGCTAGATTTTTATTATTTTTTAAAGCGTAAATCATGAAAAAGAAACATCTTCTAGGTTGTAAAGTTTCACTTCATGTTGTTTAAAAATCCAATCCGCTAATTTTAAAGCACCTTGCGCAAATAGAGCTCGTGAATAAGCTTTATGAGAAATCACAATTTCATCGTGCTCTCCTAAAAAACGAACTTCATGCTCACCAAACACACCTCCACCACGTAATGTTGAAACACCTATTTCACGAGGTTTACGCGGACTTTCACGATGACAAACCACCTGATGATTTTCTAGCGTAGCAGAAGCAATCGATTGAGCAAGATGCAACGCTGTACCACTTGGCGCATCTTTTTTACGTTTATGATGCGTTTCTAAAATTTCAATATCATAATCATCACTTAATATCTTCGCTGCTTTTTTTGCTAATAAATTAGTGATAAAAACACCTAAACTTGTATTCGGTGCGAATAACACTTTTTGATGACTTTGCGACCATCTTGATAATTGATGGCTCTCAAGCCCAGTAGTGCAAATCACAATATCTGGCAAAAAATCTCGGTATTCCCATAGAGCATCATTGCCTTGTTTAGATGAAAAATCGATCACAACATCGGCGTTTAAAATCATATTTTTTACATTAGGCAATGAGTCCGCACTCGAAGAACCACCAAGAAAATGATATTTTTTACTTTTTTGGATAGCTTTTTCGAGCTCTTGGCCCATATACCCAGTGACACCGTGAATCCATATTTTCATGACATAATCTCTGCGAGTTTCTTGCAAGTTGCATCAACAGTTTTTTGTATTCTCTCTTTATTATGATCTTCAACAACAGCTAATGGCAAACGCACAACATTTGCACATAATTCTAAATGCTCAAGAGCAACTTTAAGGGGACATGGGTTTGATTCGCAGAAAAGCACTTGAATCATAGGCAAAAGTGCTTCATGAATTTTCAAAGCATTGTCACACCTTCCCTCTTGAAATAATCGAGTCATTTCGACCATAGCGCGAGGAAAAATATTACTCACAACACTAATACAACCAGCCCCTCCAACAGAAAGACTTGCTAAATATGTGGGATCATCTCCCGATAGAACATCAACCTTCGTTTGCAGCCTTGTTTGGGAAAAAAGCTCTAAAGATCCAGAAGCCTCTTTAATCAACTGAACCCCAGGTATCTCAGTTAAAGTTTGCATATCGTGCGCACTCAAAAGCTGCCCTGTTCTACCTGGAACATGATAAAGACAAACCGGAACACCTATTTTTGCAATAGCTTCATAGTGAGCTTTTAAGCCATTTAATGACGGCTTATTATAAGGAGGAGTCACCACAAGAAGCGCATCCATACCACTATCGGCTGCTAAACGAGAAAACTCCACAGCTTGTTTTGTATCGTTCGAGCCTGCTCCAGACATCAATTTGATATGAGGAAGACGAGCTCGTGCACGACGGATGAGAGCCAGTTTTTCTGAAACAGCTAACGTTGGCGCTTCACCAGTCGTTCCAATAAGCACAATCCCATGAACACTCGCTTGTGATTGAAAATCTAAAAGACGATCAAATGCCTCCCAGTCAATATCTCCACTCGCTTGGAAAGGGGTCGCTAAAGCTGTCCAAACACCATTCATCATCAAAGCCTCCTCATTCATACGGCACGATAATCTAGCTCAATTCATATAAATTTGTCGATGATGTTACCGCAAATACAAAAAAGATTATTTCAGTCAAAAAATTAACTCTTATCTTGAAGGTAAGACCTATGAAAATCAATATGCCCATCTAAAAAGCTCGATACTGTGTAGTAGCTATGATCGTAGCCTTCTTGAAAACGCACTTTCATCACAGGGTATTTTGATGACTGTCCAACGCGTTCTATTTGCTTTGTTTGCAACTGTTCTGGGTAGAACTCATCAGACAATCCTTGTTCGATAAATAACGGCGTCTGATGTTCTGTGACAGGGTTCTGCATGAGAAACAAAGGGTCCCACTGCTCCGATTCAACTTCTGGATTTTGGAGATAGGTTTGAAACGCCTTTTGACCCCAAGCACACGAATTCGGCGAACAAATCGGAGATAGCGCACTTGCGCTGCGATAAAAGTCAGTTTTTAGCCCAGCAAGAAGCGCTCCATAACCTCCCATCGAATGCCCTGAAATCACGCAGGCAGATGTATCTAAACCCCAAGACTCAAGAGCCATCGGCCTCAATTCATGGTGCAGATAAGAAAACATGCGAAAGTGCTTTGCCCAAGGCTGCTTTGTTGCATCTAAGTAAAAGCTCGCCCCTTCTCCGATGTCCCACCCCAAACCATCACTTTCCACACACCCTCTCGGGCTTGTGTCTGGGCACAAAATAGTCCAACCCAGTTCTGCTGCTTTTTTAAGAGCTAAAGCGCCTGACTTTATAAAAAAACGCTCATGATCACACGTCAAACCTGAAAGCCATACCCATAAAACACCTGTGGGTCGACTCGGCTGAAAAGCAGAAAAAGTCATTTGAGAACGAGTCATCTCTGAAGCATGGCTCCACACCTGAACTTGCCCATCAAATGCCTTATTTTGTTTAATAATTTTCATCACAACTCCGCTTTTCAGCACATTTTTATATGACATGGTTTTCAAATTTTTCCATCACACAAGACACCATCATCTTTTCACAGATGTAAGATCAAGAACCGGACGAACTGCCTCGCCTGTTTTCATGAGCTCAAATGCTTTCTCTAGGTCATATAACGACATCTTATGTGTCACGTATTCATCCAAACGGATCCTACCCTCTGCATACTGATCCACATAACCAGGAAGCTGTGTTCGGCCACTCACTCCACCAAAAGCACTTCCTTTCCAAGTTCTTCCTGTGACAAGTTGGAAGGGTCTTGTCGATATTTCTTGGCCTGCACCAGCAACACCAATAACAGTGGAGACTCCCCAGCCTTTATGACAAGACTCCAAAGCCTGCCTCATCACGTCCACGTTACCAATACATTCAAATGAGAAGTCAACACCGCCATCAGTGATCTCTACGATATGTTCTTGAAGCAGGCCTGAGATATCTGAAGGATTGATACACTCTGTCGCCCCAAACTGTTGAGCCAATTCAAAGCGTTTTGGATTTGTATCGATTCCAATAATACGATCAGCTTGCGCTAAAACAGCACCCTGTATACAACTCAGCCCAATACCACCAAGGCCAAAAATTGCAACCGTTGATCCTGCAGTCACTTTCGCTGTATTTAAGACAGCTCCAATCCCAGTCGTTACCCCACAACCCAGCAAACAAGCCTTATCTAAAGGAACATCTTTACGAATCTTTGCCAAAGCAACCTCAGGAACAACTGTATACTCTGCAAAAGTTGAAGTTCCCATATAATGATGAATCTTCTGACCGTTTTTGGACAAACGAGACGAACCATCTGGCATCAAACCTTTTCCTTGAGTTGATCTCAAGGATTGACACAAGTTCGTCTGAGGTGACAGACAAAAGCGGCATTCACCACACTCCGGGATATACAATGGAATCACATGATCCCCAACACTCAGGCTCTGAACACCCGCTCCTAGCTCAACAACAACACCCGCACCCTCATGACCTAAGACCGCAGGAAACACCCCTTCTGGATCCTGACCCGACCAAGTGTAGTAGTCCGTATGACAAACACCTGTAGCTTCTAATTTAACAAGCACCTCACCAGGGCGAGGACCCTGTAAATCAATCTCTTCAACTTCAATCGGGCAATTCGCCTCCCAAGCGACAGCAGCTCTTATCTTCACGGTCCCCTCCTCTTTTTCAGATAATGATTCACTCCTCTCAAGAAGAACACAGGAACACGCAATCTACAACCAGCTGAAATCCAAAGAGTTTATAAAAAAACCATTTGCAAGCAACGAAACCCGATCTCTCAAGTGTGTTTTTTTACCAATGAAATGAAGGAGATAAAAGTAATGCTCAAGTCATCCTCGCCCACTCGCGATAAAAGATATGTCAGCATTCGCTTTAAGGGGCAAAAGATGATTGGATACGGATCACGCTACTTCG
Source organism: Oligoflexales bacterium (assembly GCA_045106415.1). Taxonomy (GTDB): domain Bacteria; phylum Bdellovibrionota_B; class Oligoflexia; order Oligoflexales; family Bog-1112; genus JBGCEP01. The sequence goes on from JBGCEP010000029.1 coordinate 40,860, forward strand.
CAACTGTAGGCACAACCTTGTTTGTGTTTATGAACTTCGTTGCTTGCGGAACTCAGCTTTATCAGGTGTCGCTAGAACAAGACATTGAGCCAGATTTAGCAAACTCTCAAGTAGAATCAGCTCAGTATGGTATTCATTCACTCGACGGGTGGGCTGAACTTCCTATTCCATTTCAGACAAGTGAACAACTAGGCAAAGCTCAGCTCAGAGGCTTGCTCAATGCGATGCGAACCTGGGAAACCGCAACTGGAAAAACTCTTTTTAGTTATGACGGGAAAGACAATAAAAGCGGCGACTCTTTTAACGACCTTTACAGTTCATTAGACGACCAAGTTAACGGTCACTATCTTGATAATGTTTGGGATAAAACAGGAAAATCATCTCTTGTCTTAGCAACAACCATCTGGAATAACGACTACCGTAACCCTCAAAGTATTGAAACTGGAGATATTCGATTCAATAGCGAATACTACGTTATTGGTGACAGTCTAGAACTGAGTTACTCAGACATCAGCGACCACAGGGAAATCGTCGACATGGAGTCCCTTGCTCTTCACGAACTCGGACATTTACTTGGTCTCGGACACATCGCATCCGATGTGGATCCACTCTCTATTATGAATCCATCTCTTTTCATTGGAGAAGGTTTGACCTCTAGACATCTCTCAGAAGGAGATGTCCAGAGAATTCAAGACATTTATGGGTGTGATGGAGATGCTTGCGACATTGATTGGGTCATGAGTGCTCTTGATAAAATTCAAGCTAACTCTGACAATCAAGTCCAGCTTGCACAGCCGTAAGGTTTTGCTTTAATTGAATCAGTTGCGCAGCCATGTTCTCTTTTTGAGCCTTTGTACTCTGTAGAACATCGGCTGGCGCTCGAAGCACAAAGTTTTGATTCTCAAGCTTTTTGGAAAGCCCTAGTAAAACTTTTTCAACCCTCTGCACTTCAGTTTGAAGCCTTTTGCTTTCTTTTTCAAAATCAACCCACTCGCCCACGGGAACAAAAGCAACAAAACCTTTTCCTGTTGCGACTAAAGAGCCTTGAGGGGCTTGCTCAGCAGAAGACACAAAATCAACCTGGCCAGAGCCAGATAGAGCTTGAACCCACGGTAAGCTTTGTTTCAAAATACTCGCAACTTGCTCATCACACTGCACAGCAATATCAAGGGTTTCTTTCGGAGGAACTCCTGCTTGAGTACGCACAGAACGAATTCCTGAAATTAAATCCTGCATCCGCTTCCAACCAAGAGATTTCTCTGCCGATGGTGATGGGATTGCCTCTGCTTTAGGGTAATCAGACACAACCAGGCTACTGGCTCTTTCCCAACGTGGATGTGGAGGTAAAGCGTCCCAAATTTCCTCAGTCACAAACGGCATAAATGGTGATGCTAATCGCAACAAACCTTCAAACACATAAACAAGAACCGAAGCCTGTTTAGAGTCTGAACTTTCTTTAAAAGCCTCAACACCCCAGTCACAAAAAGCTTTCCATATGAACTGATAAAGGGCATCCGAGGCTTCATTCATATGATATGAATCAAGACCGTATCTCATGCGTTCAGTTGTTTCCTTAAATTCTTGTAGCAACCAACTTGTCGGAACATCCAATGCTTCTGGATTAAAATCTTGAATCTCTGTTCCTTCAAGGCGAGTCTGAAGAAAACGCGCTGCATTCCACAGTTTATTCACCAAACGGCCGCCTGTATCAAAGTCTGACTTTGCCATTTTGACTCTGCCGCCGAGTGGAGCCAAGTTCATCAAAGTAAATCGAACTGCGTCAGCACCACATTGATCAATCATTTCAAGCGGATCTATGCCATTTCCTAATGTTTTAGAAAACTTTTTACCGCTTTTATCACACACTAAAGAATTAAAATAAACGTCCTTAAAAGGAACCTCATCACAAGCATAACAACTCACCATGACCATTCGCGCAACCCACAAAAAGATAATATCTTGGGCTGTGACGAGAACCTGAGTTGGAAAAAAAGTCTTAAAATCAGGTGTTTTTTCTGGCCACCCAAATGGACTCAACGGCCACAACCAACTTGAAAACCAAGTATCGAGTACATCTTCATCTTGATATAGGTCTGTATGTCCACATGCTTTACATTCCGTCGGATCCTCCATACCAGAGGTGTGAGCATCACAAGATCGACAATACCAAATAGGAATACGATGACCCCACCACAGCTGCCTTGAAATACACCAATCTTGAATATTTTCCATCCAATGCATATATGTTTTATTTGCACTTTCAGGATGAAATTTTAACTCGCCATCGTGAACAGCAGAAATCGCAGGAGCGGCTAAATCTTGCATTTTCACAAACCACTGCATCGACAACCGTGGCTCAATAGGAACTTTGCCTCTTTCTGAATAAGGAACCGCGTGCTTTGTTGACTCTACTTTTTCCAAGAGTCCCCGCTGATCCATATCTTTAACTATGGCCTTGCGAGCGGCAAAACGATCTAAACCTTCATAGTCTTTGCATATGTCAGTCATCGCTCCCGCATCTGTCATCACATTAATCATCGGAAGACTATGCCTTAAGCCCATTTCAAAATCGTTTGGATCATGAGCGGGAGTAATTTTGACACACCCTGTGCCAAATTCCATTTTAACATAATCATCAGCAATAATAGGTACTTCACGATCAACAAATGGAACACGAACCTTACGACCAATCAAATCTTGATAACGTGCATCCTCTGGATGCACAGCAACAGCTGTATCCCCAAGCATAGTTTCAGGGCGAGTCGTTGCGACAATAAGATAACGCTCTTCATCATCAACAAGAGGGTACCGAAAATGCCACAAATGACCAGACTCGTCTTTGTTTTCAACTTCATCATCCGATATCGCTGTTTGTAGCTTAGGGTCCCAGTTCACCAAACGTTGCTTTCGGTAAATCAATCCCTTGTCATATAAATCTACAAAGATTTTTCGTACAGCCTGTGACAGACTGGGCGTCATTGTATACGCTTCTCGCTCCCAGTCACATGACGCACCCATTCGCTTTAATTGCTGAATAATCATCCCACCGTTGCGCTCTTTCCAAGATTCACAACGTTTTAAAAATTCTTCTCGCCCTAACTCTTTACGGGAAACACCTTCTTTTTCTAAGGATTTCTCCACCATCATTTGAGTCGCAATACCTGCATGGTCAGTTCCTGGTACCCAACAGCAGTTATAACCATCCATGCGTTTCCAACGAACAAGAATGTCTTGAATCGTGCTATTTAACCCATGACCCATATGAAGTCTGTCAGTCACATTTGGCGGCGGAAGCAAAACCGTATAGGCCTCTCGACTTGTATCCTTCTCATCGCCATGAAACCAACCCCCATCTTCCCAGTGTTGCCACCACTTTTTCTCATAATCTGCATGGTTATATCTTGGTGATAATTGTTTCATTATTTTGCTCCTTTAACCACGATGACTTCATCGCCTGACTTAGGGCATTTAAACTAGCATGTTCTCGAGAAGATTTCCTGCATGAAGATGCAATTTTCATTGTCTAAAACCCTCATATTTTGATTTTTATGCCTATCTGCAACAGCTATTGCCAGTTTTCACAACTCAACCTCTTGCCTCACTGAAAAAACCTCTAAGAACAGCGGTAACACCGGGTTTCAACTTAGAAGCTCACAAAAGCCCATCTCTTTTAAAATTTTAGATTTTTGCGGTCCTTAATTCTGTAAAATTATGTCATGATTGAAAACGTCATCTGAAGCATTTTTTGACAAAAAACTTGCTGCACTTAGTAACCTCATTCATCTCTAAAGAGATGGCAAAAAATTCGCAACACCGCTTTAGATAGAGTACTCTCGCTCGTAAACTGGTTGAAAAAAGGATTTAAGCATGTCATCAGAAAATTTTCATACGAGCTCTATGCTCCGCACAGCATATTATTTACTTAAAAATTGCCAAAAATCAGTCTTTTGGATTGGGTTGACAATGGTTGCCCTTCCAGAGTGTGTGTCAGTCTTTACTCTTTCTTTCCAGAGTGTCTTGGTTAGTTCTTCTTTACGAAACCTTGTGTCACAACATTCACAACCTTTGCACTATGAGAAACTATTTGAACCTATAAGCTCTTTTTTCACATCTGTGCTTCTTTTTCACTTTATTCAAGCTATTCTCCTTTTTATGAGTTATCTTGCTTTAAGCCATATTGCTTTTCGAAAAGCGCGTGGACTCCCTATCCATATTCCAATGATTTTAAAGTCTATACAAAGAAAGCCTTGGAGCTTAATCAAAGCTTTTCTTTTTGTCTGTATAGCAAAAATATTAGAGCTGATTTTTCAAATACCATTCCAAGTTCTTTCCGTTATGATTGCTATTGGTCTTACATGGAGCGTCGTCGAACCCACTCCTTTTCCTATCCGCCAACTTATCCATGCCATCACATTTCAGTACAGCGACAATATTCATAAGTTCCGGGTTTTTATGGTGCATATTGTTTTTGGTGCATTTCTTTTTTCAGGACACACGCTGCTTCACCATTTCATTGATGGACTGATGACCGCGGACCATTGGCTTGATATCCCTAGCCAGTGGTGGCTTCTCACACTAAGCCAAACAGATATCCCATATATCTGGTGCGTCACACGCCTTCTTCAAATTACTGTGGAAACAACTTTGTTTTGCTATGTTCCGTTTTTTGCGATAGCACTTTTGCATAAAACTTTACACAATCCTCTTATCACAGAGGACATTCCAACATAAGGATTTATGATGGAACAAGACCATATACAAGTTCTTAAAGGCCGTATTCACGCATACCGCCTCTTTGACATTGGTGAAGAAGTTAACCTCCAAAAAGCAAGACAGCTTGTTTCTGAAGCAAACTTTGAAACCTATCGCATCCGACACGTCTCTCGATCGCTTCTTATTAATGACCACCCTCTGGCGATAGCTTTGCCACAAAGAGAGCAAATTATTGGGGCGCAAACGTATGCTGTAGAAATTTCAGTAAAAATATGGAGCTTTGGTGCCGTTTCTATTCGCTATTCTCTCAATCTTCCTCCTATTTCTATGGAAGACCTGTGTGAAATTTCTTGGTATCTTGAAAATGACGAACCCTTTCACCATCAAGCAATTCAAGCTGTTCAAAACCTCATGACTCTCATACATCACGCTATTACAGCTCCTTCTTTGTGGAGCCAGCATGAAGATTACTTAATTTTTGAAGCAGAAAAAGCAGAGGGTCTTTCTCAAAATCTTGTTGAAAGTTTTATTAACACTACAATGGCATCTCTCATTCTCGGCGAAAAACCCATGGATTTTGCAGAGTCCACGCTTGAGACATTAAGACAAAGCGTTCTTCAGTACAGCAAAGATGATCTTACTATTGTGCATTGGAACGGCGCTTTCATTTATGACAACCAAGATGCAGATGACCTTGCCCTTGTTTTAGAGTTTTCTTTATCACAATTACTTGAACTCCGTTATTACGACGATCTTCTCGACAAACAACTTGCAACTCTCTACCAACACATCGAAAGCCAACCCCACCCTTCTGTACTGCGCAATCCATACCAAGACCTTTCTCGCAAAGCAGGCCTGCAATATATAGAATTCAGCGAAGTCATTGATCGTATCGGAAACTCCACAAAAATGATTTCTGACTACTACTACACCTCTATCTATCGTGCTGCGACTAAAAACATGCGACTTCAAGACTGGAAAGATGCCGTCAATCACAAACTCAAAAACATCGCAGAAGTTTCCAAAATTTTCCAAGGTGAAATTAATGAACAAAGAAATCAAATCATGGAATTTACGATAATAGTTCTCATTGCTATTGAGGTGATTCCCTTTGTATATAGCTTTATTCGTTAATCAGGGACGTATTTTTAAAAAATAGTCCATATACAGCAATTCTTGCCTAACAAAGATTGTCTATGCTGTACAATGTAGGTACATTAGCCAATGTCTGTCCGACCTTGAGAGGCTGTTTCAATGAAAATCAAAAAATTTTTAACTTCTTCCGTTGGCTGCAAAATGATTATGGCTCTTACTGGCCTTATCATGTTGGGCTTTTTATTCGCTCACCTTGCAGGAAATTTACTTGTTTTTGCAGGCCGCGACGCTCTTCGAGCATACGCTTCTGGCCTTCGAGACATTTTACCCATTCTTAACATTTTAAGATTCGGCCTGATTGGAGGTATTGCTCTTCATATTTGGGCTGCTATTCGATTACGTCGTATCAGTCAAAAAGCTTCACCTCATGCTTACCAAGTCAAATCTGTTGTCAAAGCATCTCGTTCTTCACGGTCAATGGCTTTTACTGGTGGAACTATTCTTCTTTTCATTGGTTATCATTTAGCACATCTCACTTTTCGCTGGACACACCCGGAGTTTCAGGGTTTCGATACTTTTGATATCTACCCAATGATCATAGCGAGTTTTCAGAATCCTTTCTTAAGTCTTTTTTATCTTGTCTCTATCTCTTGTGTCATGATCCACTTGAGTCATGGGATTACAAGTTTTTTTCAGACAATGGGCTACTCACACCCTGATCATCAAAAGATGATCAATTGTTTAGGCCCAGCTACTTCAGGTCTTCTATGGGTTGGCTATGCTTCCATCCCTCTTTCTATTCTCAGCGGTTTGATTTCATAACGGAGTTGTAACATGGAACTTCATTCTCAAGTCCCACAAGGTGATCTCAAAAACCTCTGGGAACAGCATAAGTTTGACATGAAATTAGTGTCCCCAGCGAACAAGAGAAAACACTCTGTCATCGTTGTAGGCACGGGTCTTGCTGGTGGTTCAGCTGCTGCTACACTTGGCGAACTTGGCTATAACGTAAAAGCGTTCTGTTTCCAAGACAGCCCCCGACGCGCGCACAGTATTGCTGCACAAGGTGGGATCAACGCTGCTAAAAACTATCAGGGTGATGGCGACAGTATTCATCGTCTTTTTTACGACACTATTAAAGGTGGTGATTTTCGAGCTCGAGAAGCAAACGTCCATCGCCTTGCTGAAGTCTCCGTCAACATCATTGATCAAGCTGTTGCTCAAGGAGTTCCTTTTGCAAGGGATTATGGCGGGCTGTTAGCCAACCGCTCTTTTGGTGGCGCTCAAGTGTCTCGAACTTTTTACGCCCGCGGGCAAACAGGACAACAACTTCTTCTCGGTGCTTATTCTGCTTTGGAGCGACAAATTGGTCTTAAAACCGTTGAGATGCATACTCGAACCGAAATGCTCGACATCGTAATGGTAGATGGCCAAGCTCGCGGAGTTGTGACGCGGAACCTTGTCACAGGTTGCATTGAAACACACAGTGCTGACGCAGTTGTTCTTGCAACTGGCGGCTATGGGAATGTCTTTTTTCTTTCCACCAATGCTGCAAACTGTAATGTCACAGCAACATTCCGCGCTTGGAAACACGGTGCTGGATTTGCAAATCCATGCTACACGCAAATTCACCCAACATGCATCCCTGTGAGTGGAGACCACCAATCAAAACTCACATTAATGTCTGAATCCTTACGAAACGATGGGCGCGTTTGGGTGCCTAAGAAAAAAGGCGATAAACGTGAGCCGAGCCAAATCCCAGAAAATGAACGCGATTATTACCTTGAAAGAAAATACCCTAGTTTTGGAAACCTCGCTCCGAGAGATATTGCCTCTAGAAGCGCCAAGGAAGTTTGTGATGCAGGCCATGGTGTTGGAGACACCGGTTTAGGTGTTTATCTCGACTTCAGTGATGCCATTAAACGCCTTGGTAAAAAAACCGTATCAGAACGTTACGGTAATCTGTTTCATATGTATCAGAAAATTACAGATGAGAATCCGTATGAACGGCCGATGAGAATTTACCCTGCTGTGCATTACACAATGGGCGGCCTGTGGGTAGATTATCATCTCATGAGTAATCTACCAGGCTTGTTTGTTGCTGGAGAAGCCAACTTCTCTGATCATGGCGCTAACCGGCTTGGCGCCAGCGCTCTAATGCAAGGTTTAGCCGATGGTTATTTTGTCTTGCCTTACACTCTTGGTAACTACATTGCGACACACAAGCCACAGCCTGTCAGCACTGACCAAGCTGAATTTAAACAGGCTCAACAAACAGTAGAAAATCGCCTTAAATCATTATCTCAAATTGGCGGCACTCAATCTCCGACCTCTTTTCACAAAAAACTCGGGCAACTGATGTGGGAATACTGTGGCATGGCCAGAAATAAAGAAGGTCTTGAAACAGGAATTCAAAAAATTCAAGAACTTCGCCGTGAATTTTGGAAAGACTTACGTGTCCCTGGACACGGTCAAGAACTCAATCAGCAGCTTGAAAAAGCTGGTCGTGTTGCTGATTTTCTCGAATTCGGTGAACTCATGTGTCGCGACGCACTCACTAGGGAAGAGTCTTGCGGGGGGCATTTCCGAGAAGAGTATCAAACAGAAGACGGCGAGGCTAAGCGTGATGATGAAAACTTCGCTCATGCTGCAGTCTGGAAATATGAGGGTGATGACAAAACACCAAGCCGTCATAAAGAGGAACTTAAATTTGAAAACGTTCAGTTGGCAACAAGGAGTTACAAATGAGATTAAACCTTCATATTTGGCGACAAAAAAACGCTGAACAAACAGGTCAACTGCGCGAGTACAAGCTCGACAACGTTTCCTCTGATATGTCTTTTTTAGAAATGCTTGATGTTCTTAACGAGCAAATTATTTCAGCTGGGGATGAACCTGTCGATTTTGATCACGACTGCCGCGAGGGTATTTGCGGAATGTGTTCACTTGTTATTAACGGCGTTGCACACGGCCCACAAGATGGAACAACCACCTGTCAGCTGCATATGCGGTCCTTTTCCGATGGAGACACCATCACCATTGAGCCTTGGAGGGCTGGATCGTTTCCTGTCTATAAAGATTTAGTAACCAACAGATCAGCCTTTGATCGCATCATACAAGCAGGTGGATTTGTTTCTGTGAACACAGGCGCTGCTCAAGATGCAAATAACACTCCAATCCCTAAGGTCACAGCTGACCTTGCAATGGATGCGGCTGCATGTATTGGTTGCGGAGCATGTGCTGCTGCCTGCAAAAACTCTTCAGCAATGCTCTTTGTATCCGCAAAAGTCTCTCAGCTTGCTCTATTGCCCCAGGGCCAACCTGAAAGAGAACGACGTGTTCTTAATATGGTTGACGCTATGGATAAAGAAGGATTTGGACATTGCACAAACACTGGTGAGTGTGAAGCAGTCTGCCCTAAAGAAATCAGCGTTTCTCACATTGCTCGCTTAAACCGAGAATTCCTCAAAGCAAGTCTTCGTGGTTAAGTAAAAAAAACACGCAAAAAGCCCGAGTCAACAATATCCTTACTGATGACTTGGGCTTTTTATTTACTGTGACCTGGGTTAGAAAATTATCTTTTTGGTTATGGAGTCGCCACACACAACATTTGGCCTCCAATATGCGGCTGTAGTGCTCCTAAGAACGACAAAGATCTCAAGGGCGCTTTAACTGTCACACCTGCATAGCCCACTCTATTAAGCAGCACTGTAAGGCTATATCTGTTAAATAAAATTTTATGCTGAGGATCTTTTACACCAGACCAGTCATGCGGATTTGCATAACGCTCCCACGACATCAGATTTGGCGTTGTTACCACAAGCTTTCCGTCTTCAGCAAGTAACTCAAGACAAGCTTCCAAAAAATCATACGGCGATTTGAGATGCTCAATAATATCAAAAGCCAAAATAAGGCTATATTTATCGTGGGAAACAAGATGGTCTCGCCATTGGCGACCATCAAGATTTAATGACAAATATTCCCAACTTTGGTTTTTTTTCTGCATTTCAGGCTCAACAATATCAACACCTGTAGCAAGAAGCGCCCCAGATTCCATTGCTTTTTCACAAAGAAATCCAGACCCACAACCTAAATCCAAAACTCTATGGCCATCAAAAGAATGAACCCCCATGTATTCAAGCCACTTCATATGATCTAAATCGGACTGCCACGGCTGCATATAAAGACCCCATTTTCATCAAAATCAATGTCACAATCTATATGATCCATAACATATTTTATTCAAAAAACAGCAATGTAGATGCAAAAAAACGTATAAAAATAATGGGATATTCCATATTTTATACGTGAGTCACTACAAGCATCACGGCTTATAACATAAAAAACTTATTTAACACTAAATCAAGAGTAGCTTTGAGTAATGCGGATATGAGCATAGTTCAACACACCAACAAAAAAACTACCTCCGATAGAATTACCTATAATAGCAACAAGAAGAGTTTGCGCAGCTTGTGCGATAGTAATAGAAGGAGTGCCTAACAACGCTAAAAACAATTCAGCAGATCCAGCTATTGAGTGAGTGAGTCCACCCACGCCGATAATAAAAGTCACAATATAGACACATAAAATCTGCCCTGAAGCTGTCGAGGTAGATAAGATCAACCAAGAACCTTGAGCCATCAACCACCCGGCTAAAATGGCGCTAATAAAAACTGTTTGAGGACTCAGTGCCACAAGATGATGTGCAAGAACGTCGTAACTTTCTTTTAACTGAATCGCCTCATCTGCCGAGGTAAGAAGAACTGCAGAAATAAATGTTCCAATAAGATTGCCACATAGAACATAACCCCATAGTTTCAAGAGCTTGACGACAGAAGCCTGCTTGTCCATTACTGGATAGATAGCCGTTGCTGTTTGCTCTGTATAAAGCTTCGCTCCACTCATCACACAAACAATAAATCCTAAAGGGTAGAAAAGAGCTATAATTAAACGCCCAAATGACGTTGTGGGATTTTCCACTAAACTTGTTGCAAAAGCTGCAAGCATGGCAACAAAGCCAATAATTAAACCACCTACAATAGAAGATAAAAAAAGCGAGATCGCAGGCCTTTTAAACTGCTCAAAACCTTCTTTTATAGCATAAGACAAAGTATCATCAGGATGCTTTACGATTTCATCAATTCTTTTAATAATCACAGGAATGTATTTTTCATCTTCTTTTTCACGCTCTTTTGTACGATGAGTTTGTGCTTCTTCTTGAACTATCCCACTATCAAAATCAGGTGGTAGAATAATTTTTTTATCTTGCGTCATTTCTGCACCATTTTTGTTTAATTTCACAAAGAAAGTTTTTACATTTTAAAGATAAGACATCGCTATAGCATGATAACACGGACAGATTTTTAAAATAAAAACATCTCTTCTAAGAGAAGGATTTTCAATTGAATTTACAATATTTATATAAAAAAACAAAAAGAGAGCATCTTTTTCTTATTCAATAAAATTTTCTTCTCAAAAATAAACGTCATTGACTTTAAATACACAGCAAATTTTCAAAACAATAAGATGTTTTATCGCGCCAAAGAACAATCAAATATATTTTGGTTTCTTCCATAGCCATTACTTTGTGAAAAACTAAATTCAAAAGCATCCCATCCATTTACAAAACGGCTGGTCTTTTCAATACTAAGAATTGCAGGAAGATTGCTCACAGTATTATATAAATTAGGATATTGCTGCTGATAAGCAGCTTCATCTTCAAATACTTTTTTAGCAAGAAACAGACCTCCATGCATTTCTGCCGGAGAAAAACCAACATGCATCCGAAAAGGCCTTCCTGTCGATTCTTTATGGAATCCAAAAAACCTATTGAAATCATGGTTATATGAATTCAACAAAGCTACAGAGTCATTATATCCACGCTCATAACATAAAAGCTGTTGCGCTATTTTTATTCTGTCATCATGATTAAGATTTTCATCATTCATCATATGATGTGCAAATGCCAGCCCACCATTACGAGCAAGAATAAAATTCAACATTTGGCTATTTTCTGCTGTTTCTCGATGGTTCGGTCTTAAACGGATACCAGCAGTATAATTGGGTTTATAACTCAACGCTTGAAAAACAAGATGCGTTGGATTTGTTCTTATCGCATTTAAAAATGTGACTTCTTCAGTATTTAAATTTCCCTGCGCGGCAATAGCGCCATCCCACCTTACATAACTCCCCCATATAGGACGAGGATTTATCGAGTGACACACCTTACAAGACTCTGTTTCTGTTTTTGGTTTATCTGCATTAGGCTGAAAATTCAGGCCTGTGAAATCCCAAACCGCGTCCTCAAAATTAAAAACAGCCACCTCAACAGTCACTGAATCTTTTATTGTCTCAAACCCAAGAATATAACGACCTGCTGGATCGTATATTAAGACTCTTGGCTCATTTTGAGTGGCTTGCTGCCCACTTTCACTCCCTCGTATCATCACCCAAAAAGGCCTAACTCCTGGGGGTAAACTATCAAGAATAGACTGTATAGAAGAAAAACATGTGACTTCTCTTGCTTGTGTAATCTGCTCCCAATTAAAATCATCACAATTTATTTCTTCTTCCAAAGAAGATGTTTTGTTATCTGGTAAAGTTGTTTTTTGAGTTTTTGTTTTTTTGGATTGTCCATCTTTTGTTGGAGATGAGTCATTTTTTTTCTGCGGCTCATCAAACTCATCATTTTTTGCAAATTCATCTGCTTGGACATCCAAATTTTCCTGAGATGGAGGTAAAGATTTTGTTGATTTTTGATCTCTCGACACAGGGTTATAAATCTGTTTTTGCGCACAAGAAACAAATATTATTATAAAAAAACACAGCTTCATTCATACCCTCCGGAGTCCCAATGAACTTATCGGCATTCCAATAAAAAAAATTAAATTCTTTTTATTTTAAAAATATATGAATAGAATAATCCGATCAAAAAGATTCTTTCAGCTTAGCAAAAACAAACAATAGTGACGCCGTCAACCCTTACTCACTCAATAAAAGGAAAACAAATGAATCAATTTTTAATCTTTACTTTTTTAATAAATTTTTATTCTTTAAACGCTCAATCAAGAGGAGTTTCAATAGATACCACAATCATGACAAAGGAAGGCGATATGCCCATCGAACTTCTCGATATGAATCATGAAATTATTTCGTATCATAATATCTTTTGCCTGGAAAAAAGCCGTGTCAAAAATGTCGATATCACTCAAATGAAAATCATTACAATTTACACAGAAAATAAAAAAATTGAAGTCTCTGAACAACAAAAAATGATGACTATTCACGGATGGGAATATGCAAAAAATTTAAATATTAATGATTCTATAATTACATTTCAAGGCTCAAGATTAATCACAGGATTTTTTAAAAACGACACCAAACATGATGTTTATTCTATAACATCAGAACCACATCAAACTTTTTTCGCGAATGGTTTTTTACTTAAAAAATAGTCTTGATATTCATGATAGAAAACAAATACGATCATTATTTTAAAATAAAATAGTAACAAAAGCATAAGTTTCTATTGATTCATTTTCACTATATTATTAGGTGATTTTATTTATGTATTAAGAATTTCAAAATTTTGGTAAATACTAATTTTAAAGTAACATTTGATATCTATGAATATATAAATATGACTCTGCCATGCTATATAAAAACACTTCAATCACCACAGTATAAATACTTTATACCACAACTTCTTAACACTTAAATATGATTTATTAGTTTTTTATATTGCTTAAACCTTAGACTTTTAACATCTATACAGTAAGACTGTAAATGCTGCAGAAAAATCTATGGTGACACAGGAGCTGCACACCTAAATCCAGATGAAGATGATGTCGATGTTTGAGTAGAAGATAAAAATGCTGCAAAGATTCCAGCTTTATCTCCATGATTTGCTTGACCTCCACGCTCCATCACTCCTCCTGAAGTATTATTAGACGCATAATATTTTCCAAGACCTTGACTCGAGTTCCATGAATCACTCCAAAAACTTTTATATGAATTTCTAGGTATGATATCCTTTACAACCCAAGAAGCGGCATCTGTAAGAGTGATTGAAAACTCTTGATAATTTGCTAGAGGATTGACTTTGTTGTCAGGTTCATATTTACTTGTTTTTTCTAGAACATTCCCCGCGATGTCCCAAATGACATCCCCTGTCGAAAGCTTATGAGTCCTTCTTTGGCTATGCCATGTTGAACTATCACATGTTTGCCCTGTTCCTACACATGAGTCATTATCATCTGCGCTTGACGCTAATCGGGAGGTTGGTGAATTGTCAGAATGCCCTCTATTTAACTGTCCGCTTCCTACCGTTCCACCACTCCAATTTTCATCTACTTCGGCTATATTTGCAGCAATTGTCATCCATTCTTCATTCGTTATAAGGTGATAATTGGCTCCAATAGAAGCACACTCAGAGATCGCTATTGTTTGATTGATATTAACCCACGGAATACCAGCTGCAGCAGAACCAGGAGTCCCAGAGTTATTATGCGCCTCGTACTTCATGACACAAAAATCTGAAGTGCCATAATCAGAATCTCCAGGAATACCGACCCAAACACCTGCACTTAAACTTGAGCAATCAATTCCTCCACTAGAGCCAGTGAACCCATCTCCATACACCTCTCCACTGAAATTTCCAGCATGATCAACGGCTCGAATATTTGCATAATAAGTTGCACCATCTGCTAAAGATAATCCTGTCATAGAAACCGTTAAAACACTACCAACATCCGTCCAGCCTTTGATGTCTGTTCCCCCTGGTGAAGTTCCTATAGAAACTTCATACAACGAAAACCCAGACCCACCATCTGAGCTGGCGCTCCACGTGAAATCCGATGATTCAGTCAAGTCTTTAGAGGCAACACCATCAATAAATACCCCAGGGACAGACGGAGGAATATTGTCATGTGTAATACTTGCACTGACACATGGGCCACTATTCCCCGCATAATCTTTAAATTGGGCATAAACCAAAGCGCTTCCATTCATTTGATCTAAATTCCAGCTCGCAACAGTATTTGCATAAGCCGTCCATGTTCCACCACTGGCACACCCACTATTATTTGTAATGTACATTTCGTTTGCACCTAAAGCAAAAGGTGATAAGGAAACTAATGCACTCGATGTATAAGCATTCCCACCTGAAATCAATAAACTTTCTGATGTAGGAGCAACATTATCATGTATAATTGACGCGCTAAGACAGTTCGACTCATTTCCAAGGTCATCGCTAAACTTCGCATAAACGGTCGCCGCCTCATTGCTTTGCGCAAGAGTATAAGGCAAGCTTTGAGAAAAGTTGATCCAGCTCCCACCGCTACTGCATCCTGAAGTATTTGTGATATACATACTGGAAACACCCGTCACACTCAGTGTTAAAGTCGTGTTCAAGCTCGAAGTATAGGCAGCGTCATTATTTATAGATATCGAACCCGTAGGACCCTGATTATCATGCTCTATCAAATCACTTACACAGCCTGATTCATTTCCTGCCTCATCTTTATATTTTACATAAACTGTTGCTGTTGCAGTGTTAAGATCTTCAGATTTGAAGGCCCAATTCAATTTAGAAGTATCGTATGCCTCCCAAGAGCCTCCTGTGCTACAACCAGCTTCATTTGTAACAAACATATGAGAGGCGTCAACAGCTGATAGCGTTAAGTCAGGATCAAGATCATTGGTAGACGCAATACCTGCCGCAATCGTGATCATGGGCGATGTGGGTGCCACCGAATCGTGGATGACTATGTCAGCAAGACATCCACTGTCGTTTCCTGCTTCATCCTCAAACATGACATACACCGTGTTTATCATCTCAGCATTAAGCAAGTTCCAATTATTTTTTTTCGTCTGATAATCTTCCCAACTACCACCTGATACACACGTTGAATCATGAGTGATATACATTTTTGTAGCACCAAAAGATGCTAAATCAATATCAATTATCATACTGTTCGTATGCGTATTTCCAGCATCAAGGGTGATTGATGATGATGAAGGCGGCACATTATCATGAATAATTGTTCTTGAAATACAATCACTCTTGCTTCCTGAAGAGTCTTCAAAGATCACATAAACCGTGGCTACACTATTACTAACGGATAACTCCCACGAGTTATAAGAATTTGCATAAGCTTGCCACAACCCACCACTTGTACAACTTTCATTACTTATCCACATTTTTTCTGAGCCAGTCGCCTGCAATTGTAAATCAACAAGAGATGAGTATGTATGAGTAGCTCCTCCGAGTATTGTAAAAGTTGGTAATTGATATTGCACATTTTTTGCCACAGTAGTGGCTAAACCGGAAGAATCTATCGCTTCTAAACATAAAGTGTAAGCCACACCCACAGCTAAAGGTTTTACCAGTTGAGAGGTTGAGGAAGAAGAGAGAGACCATGATTTTTCTGGGGACGAACAATCTGTTTGACGAGAAAAGCTTAATACATACGATGCAACCCCAGTCACAGTTCCCCAGCGCACTGTCACCTCTGGAGCAAAAACTGTCTCTGAAACAATCAAATTCGCTTGATCAGGTGGCGACTTATCAAGAAGGATTTGTTGGTAAGCGGGTGAAGAAGGAGTGAAGCTAAAAGATTCAGTGGTTGCACCTAGACAAACATACCAGCTCCCTTCAGCAGCTTCTTTTGGGATCTCTAATTCAAAAGACCTCAGTGATGCATCAATGCCGTCAATATCAATAAGCGAGTTTTGGTGACACCCTTCGGTTTGACTTAATCTTAAAGTGTAAAATGCAGCATGATCAGCCTCACTCCACGAAACAGTAACCGTATCAAAAACATGCGAAGGAAGGGTATAAAACTGAAACTCTCCCGCAGTAACTAAATTCACAGTAGTAATAGCCATTTCGCATAAATTCGTCGCGCCGCTAAGTGGATACCAGTCCACATCAATAGCGGAAAAGTCTCTTGATATAGGACATGCTTCAACATTTGATATTTCACAAATCACAGCTCTTTGATCAGGAGGAACTAGACCTTGAAACTCTTCATTGGTCAACGTATCAGCATAAGCAACTGAACATTGCACGATACTATCTACTGAGGATAAAGCAGAAGCCAAAGCTTCTGCTTTCCCTGCTTTTTGAGTGATATTAGTTTCCAAAACGGCTAATTCATTAGCTGTCAAACTATCTGAAACACTTGCTTTAATCTGTATTGTCAGCTCTGACCGAATAGAGCCAAGGTCTGATCCATGGGACTGTGCGGCTCCATCCAGAATAGCTCCTGCTAAATCAGATGAAACCCCATTTAAATCCACAGCAGATCCCGACTGTTTTAAATCTTTTAATGCTTCCAATGCACCTTTTGATAGCTCTCCCGCAAAATCGTCTACTGAGGGAGCTGTTGCTCCACTATCTGTTAAATCTTGTGCAGTCGTGCTAAATCCTTCCATACTACCGCGCGCAACTTTAGAGGCCATATCTTGTATATTTTTAACATTAATTACCTGTCCTGCAACCTCCACTGAAGATAATTGTTGAATGCTAACCTTTGTCACAGAATTTGCGACCGCACTCATGTTTTCTGCAGAAACACCAGCCTTTTTCAAACTTCCTGTTGCTCCTCGTGCAATTCCTTGAACAGCTTGCTGAACAGAGGCTGTATCTTTCATTTGAGCACCGTTCAAACCCCTTACTGAACCTTGAACAATCCCTTGGATCATTAAACTAGAGTTCTGACTTGAATTTTTGGCCACTTGTGTACCAACAACCGCCATGGTTTCACCAACAATATTAGACATAGCAAGTGCAATGTCAGATTCTTTCATACCTGCATCATCTAAATTCCCCATAGTACCAATCATGACATTTGCTACAAATTCTGTAGATACGCTCTCTTGAAATCCTTTTATAGCCCCTGAAGCGATAGCTCCCGCTCCTGAGCTTAGTTCAACTTCAGAAAAGCCTGCGCTTTGCATAGACTTAACAAGACCACCTGTTAAAGCTTCTAACTGCTCCCCTAAAACGAGTGATCCATCTGTTTGGTTTTTCTGACTTGCTTCTAAACTCTTTACAGCACCCTCAGCGACCCTAGCCACCGCTGCTGATAGGTTAAGAACAGGTGTTTCATTTTCTTTATCAACTTGTTTTTTTAACTCACTTAAACCAGCCATTGATGCCGATGCGAGGGATCCTGCAAGATTTTCACCTTCAGCAACTTCAACTCCTTGCAGAGAAGACATCGCACCTTCGGTCACCTGCCCAATTGCTTCTGTGAGCCCAGCTGACGATGAGCCATCATTATCTCTAAAATTAAGACTTCCTAGACCTGAAATAGCTCCTTT
This sequence comes from Oligoflexales bacterium, assembly GCA_045106415.1. Lineage (GTDB taxonomy): Bacteria > Bdellovibrionota_B > Oligoflexia > Oligoflexales > Bog-1112 > JBGCEP01. The sequence continues at coordinate 58,995 of JBGCEP010000029.1, forward strand.
AAAGGCGCCACTCGCGACGGAAGCCATTTTTTCTGCTGAAATCCCTGAGTTTTTTAAACCGCCAATCGCCCCTGCTGTGACCGAAGAAGCAAGGCTGGAGACTGAAACTGAGGACTGAGACTGAATCTCCGAAAGACCAGAAATAGCTCCTGTAGTAATTGATTGTGCGACTTCAGCAAAGTTATCACTCCCTGTTTTTTGAATACCAGAAATAGCCCCTTCCGTAACAGCTTGAGTGATTAAAGAAAGCTCTCGACTTCCTGAGTCACTTAAACCACCAATCGCCCCTGCTGTGACCGAAGAAGCAATAACAGCTTTTGCAGATTGATCAGTTGTTCCAGAGGTTGCAATTCCCTCCACAGCGCCTTTAGTAAGACCTCTAACCATAGAAGCCATCTGATGATCACTCACACTCGCTGAAGCAGCTAAAGCGGTCACAGCCCCTTGGGTCAATGACTTTGCAACTGCACCTACATCATCCGATGAGACAGAAGTATTTTGTATAGCAGTCACAGCCCCATTTGCCATAGACTGAGCAATCGAGACAAGAGAATTTTCATCAATTCCAGATTGTCGCGTTAATGATGCCATAGCCCCTTGAGTAATAGCAGACGCGCCTGACACTGTACTTGATCCAGCAAACCCTGCCTCATCTAAAGACGAGACTGCTTCTTGAACGATATTTTGCGTTAGTTGAGAGAGATTATTGATATCTATCCGACCAGGTAACGTTACAGACTCAATAGTTGAATCAAGAATATCTTTGGTAAAATTTGACCTGAGAGTAAAATCTGCTAAGGCTGCATCCGGATCGTCCAAAGCATCAATAGCACCAGAAACAAGCAAAGCACTCACATCAATAGGTTTTTTAATGACGACAGAATTTGTATCAGTAAGATGTAGCCCAATTGCGAGTGTCCCAGCCTTCAACGATTTTGTAGCACTTTTCGTAATTGCGCTCACTTGGACCAGGTCCATACCGGCTGCAACTAAGTCATCTTGAAGCTCTGAGATCATCGTATTGCCGATGGCAAGAGAATCAGCTCTTAATTGAGTAGGAGTAACAGGCTGACTTTGAGTCAAAATCTCTTGAAATACACCCGATTTAACAACAGCAATCTTATCACTCGATATAGGGGCATCACAGCTCCAGAGTGCAATAAGCAACAGATAAATTGCTAACCTCATAAAAACTCCTGAAAACCTCACCAACCTGACTTTCGGGAGAACCCCTCAAACAATTAAGGTTTGTATAAATAAAAATAAAAAAACTTTAAAAAACAAAAATTTACGATATTGGTCACACCTAATTTTGCTGTAGGGAATAAATAAAGATGCAGAGTATGAAGACATTAATATGGTTTTTCGAGTTACGCCAAAAAGTTGTGGATGAAGAGAGATATAGCATTGGACCACATTTATTTACTCAACATCTTCATAGCTGCACAAACAGCATAATAAATAGAGTCACATCCATCTCTGAGAAATTTTCGTATTTAGTTTTAACTTGATACCACTTGTGTTCGATAGGATTGAGATCTGGACTATATGGGGGAAGGTATAGAACTTCTGCCCCATACTCTTGAGCTATTTGAACTATATCTGAGGACTTATGAGCTACTTATCCCACCAGGAGTATCTTAAACACTTACGAGAGAATGGAATTGAAGCATTTCGAATGATATTGGGCTGCAAACCAAACATCCTCGAAATACCCGAATCATTTCAGGTATGCGCCACTATTTCCCAGAAATGCTAGAATTTGAGCCATTTATCGCCTTCGAATCCAACTTCAAAGACTCTTCGGTCAGGGAAGCACGAAACAAGTGTGCGGCTGAATATTTAACAAAAAATAGACCAAGCAAATCAAGTATTTTCGAATAAAGGCAAAAGCACGCTACACATGCCTTGTACTCGTCTTCTTGAGGCTCTCACACCCACAGACGAAAAATATAATTCAATCGCCCACATACCGGATGCAAAAATTACAAATCTCATAGGCATTAGCCCCACGGCAAAACTAGGTTTCTATATGAACAGACCATAGCTTTATCACTACATATTTGGCCTCGTGTCTTTTAACTATTTCTTAAAAAGAGAAGTAAAGAAAACGGGTTCAGCAGCAACAACCCGCTGGTGATTACACTGTAAAAACAATCATTTGAGCGATAGTGAATTTTGTCTTCAACCGGCATTTAAAGTGCCTATTGAAACCTATTGCGCAACAAATTTAATTCATATACCTTCCCGTCGTCAAAGTACTATTAAGCGTTTTACCACAATTATCAGCACCGACCTTCGGAGACAAATTGCAAAAAATTATCATCACATCCATTCTATGTATGACAAATGCCTATGGCATAACACTTCCAAAAGAAGCCATTGTTTTTAATGAATACAGAGAACCTGTAGATGTAAAAGATCTTACAGAAAACTGTACTGTAACAGTCCTAGAAGGTGGCGCTGAATACGAAGCAACAATTTACAATCTCAGCACTCAGAAGAACACCGTAAGCTTTGAAGTCGTAGACTACACAGAACTAAACATTGCTCCCGTAATCAATTCCCACACAAAGTCTAAGCACCACTTTTCTTTTTCAATAAAGAAATCTATAGCACCACTTTTTTTACTAGGCCTATCTGCTCTCCCGACAACTGACGCAGCAGGCATTTGCTATGCAGCATGTATCACCGGTTGTTATGCAGCATGTGCAGCGCTTTCAGTAGTAACGGCGTCACCTGCGTGTCTAGCTGTTGCTAACGCCGGTGGTTGCCCACTAGCTTGCGCCGGCGCTGCAGCCATTCCTCTTCCATGGTGTTAATACAATAAGGATTAAAATATGAAATTTATATTACTCACGTTACTTACGCTTAAAGGCAGCTTAATCATGGCAAACACTGCACAGAATTTTTTACAAATCAGTAAGACTGGAGTTGAGCTTGATCTTGATGTAGAGCTTCTTAAGCGCCCTGACTCCCAGTTTCAGAAAAACTTAAAGAAAGTAGGCCTTACTCCTACTAGACAGAAAAAAGCTGAGACCTACCTCAACGCTACAACATCAGCATCTTATGCAAAAATGCTAGAACAAACATTAACCTCAAGCGAGATGAATATCCTCTGTTTAGAAGCCAATAAAATAAGCCCTATTTTTGAAAAATATTTTAAATACAGCCAAGAGCTACCAGAAAAAAGATTAAATCAAGATCTTACAGATGAACGCAAAAGATTGATCAAGGGACTTTTAGAAGAGTCTCGTGACCATGAAATATATCCAGGGCTGCCTTTGGAAACCTGCATAAGCATATTCGCAAGCAAATATGAAAACCTCTCTGATACGGAAATCATAAGTCTGACCAAATACTTCAAAAATGATGTCATAAAAAAAGAACGGGCAACATGGATTAAATTCCATCAAAACGCAATGGCACAGGCCGCCAACGTCTTTGCTCCATAACTTCGTTCCTATTGCGGCTCTATGAGCTGCAATTTTTCATTGAAACCCCAATTATGCCTAAGCACCGAGCACCATCATGAATCTCGCTAAAATCACAAGCCTAGCCCTATTGACATACCTGACATACCAAATCGCCAAAGAGTTTGAAAATGTTTATATCTTCATAGCTGCGATTGACATATTAGCCCTCTTAATTCTGAGACCTTGGGCATCAGCTTCAACAAACAACGCGCCTCACAACGATATTGGCAAGATGTCTTGAAGCTTACACCAATAGCTATCTACATGCTTCATCGCAAAAACATCAATACCTATCTGCTAATTATCGCTGTTTCTACTACAGTTGCTGGCACTGCAATTATGGCTGAAGGTGCTGTTGGTTTCGTTGCCGCAGTTGAAGGGACAAGTTTAACTATTGGCGGCATACTTACGGCCTGCCTTTTCCTACCCGAAAACGGAGTTCGATGTGGAGCTAAACCTGGCAATGAACCTTTCTGCTACCGTTGCGTATTTATACACTCTTAATTCTCGCTATGATTTTTATAAGTACCAAGAGCATGAAAATCAGAAAATATGTTGGATTAGTCATTACAGTTAGTATTGCTCTGATGCTTTATTTTGAATTATAACGCCCCAGGGAAATCAACGAAATTAATACAAGCCGGATATCGTTGGTTTCCTGATCTGCAACGAACACCCGTATCAGGAAAAACCATGAAAATACCACAAATGAAAAGATATAATTATCAGACCTACAGAAGAGTCCTTACTGTAATTTCTGCAGCCACAGTTAGTGTGACTTGTGATTTATTAGGTATCCTTGGTTCATTTGAAAAAGCTATAATCATTAGCCTTATTATCAGCTTATACGCTCACCTCTATGCACAAAAACACATCTTAAATTGAAACGACTAGGCAACATCCTAAAAAGCTAGTCGCCATTGTGCACGTGCGCGTAATAATTACTTATATATTA
>JBGCEP010000030.1:0-98232 GCA_045106415.1 Oligoflexales bacterium
CATGCATCACAATATCCTTCACAGGACACTCACTCAAACCTGTTACCGTGCCTCCTAAAGCTTTCAATTGATCGCTTTAAACAGCTCCAAATGCAATAAAGTACTGACCAAGCCTCTCAACGGCGATCTAAACACAAAAAACTGAGAACCAGCAGAGTCATCAGTTTTGTTTTATACATAGGTAAAGTTTTGAAATCATGGCAAAAATAGTTAAGTTACACAGACACTCTATGCCCTAAGCCTCTAATCCATGGAGGCATGCCTGCTTGCACAGCAAAAAAAATTAAAAACACGGTGAAATCTAACTTCATTAATACAAACGACTCTTCGACAAACCACTAAAACTCTCACCATGCCTCCAGGATTTTCCTAAGAGCCTCCCAACTTTCACCGCCCTGGCATAATTTTAAAAATATACGCATAATATTTTGATTAAAAATCAAGGGCTTGAGAAAATATCAAGGCTTCATCACAATAATTTCTCACAATTTACCCCTAAATGTTTTGCCATCTACTGTTAAAACCGGTATTATCCTCCATTTTTACATAGCCTAGCCCAGAGGTCTCCGTGAGCACCTATTTTGCAACATGCCCCCAGTCTCTAGTCCCTATCCTTGAAAAAGAGCTCAAAGAGCTTGGAGCTAAAGAGGTTCGACCTCAGTACATGGCTGTTCGGTTTGAAGCAGACGATAGTACGTCATACCGAATTCACCTCCAATGCAGCACTGCCAGTCAAATTTTAAAGCTCCTTCGCGACTGCCCTGCGAGCAAGCCTCGAATTCTATTTGATAAGGCTCGACGTATTTCCTGGGAAACCTATCTTTCCTCCAAGACTACATACCGCATTGACGGAATTGCAGGAGATCGCGGCGAAGGCTGCATGACCTCAAATGAGATTTCTAAAGAAGTACGTCACGCACTCACTGAACATTTCGAACACATCGGGGAAGCTCCTCCACGGGTTGATATTAAAAATCCTGATATTGTCATCCACGCAATGGTGAGAGAAAAGCGCGCAAAAATCAGCGCAGCAACCTCTGGACGAGCCCTCCATAAAAGGGGGTACCGCACATCTGGGCACCCCGCTCCCCTCCAAGAGACAGTTGCAGCTGCCCTTCTTCGATATCTCGGCTACACTGGTCAAGAAGTCTTACTTGACCCGATGTCTGGAAGTGGGACCATTGCTATTGAAGCAGCCATGATTGCTTTAGGAAAAAGCGTTCAGATTCATAGATCACAAGGAAGCTTTGGTTTAGAGCACATGCGTGACTTCGATCGTAACCTTTGGCGACAGACTGCCGATGACCTTCGGAAAAATGCAAAACAAGAAGTTTCTGCCGCTATTTACGCATATGACATCGAAGCTAAATACACACAAATGGCAAAAGAAAATGCTCTGCGTGCGAGAGTTGAAAGAAATATCAATTTCGCAACTCAGTCATTTTTAGATAGTAAAAAACCTGCCGAAACAGGAATTCTTATCTGTAATCTTCCGTATGGAAAAAGAATAGGCGACGAGCTAGAGACATTCTATAAACAGGTTGGGGATCACCTTAAAACAGAATACACAGGCTGGAAAGCTGGGTTACTTATCCCCAAGGGAGCACCAAGTATCGGACTTAAAAAATCTAAAGTTTTCAAACTCGACAATGGTGGCATTGAAACTGAGTTTCAGATTTTCGATCTCTATTCCGGATCTCGTAAAAACCACTGAGCGCATGTCCCGCTTGGCAATGCAAAACCTCTCTTGTTTCCAGTCTCTGGCACTGACATTTCAAAACTTTTGAAAATGCCTTTGTCAGAGATTTCTCTCAAGAGATTCTCCAGACTCATTGGTGTCCACCCTGGCGTATGACAAGAGAGCTGCATAAATGCAAACTCATCGGAGCGAAGTTTTGCGATATCTTCCAACAGAAGACGGAGATCCTCTTCAATCTTCCACACCTGCCCTTTTGCCCCTCGCCCAAAACTAGGCGGATCCAAAATAACACCATCATACGTCCGACCTCTTTGAGCTTCTCTATTCACAAACTTGCGGGCATCATCCACAATCCACCGGATTGGGGCATCAGAAAGACCACTTAATTCAGCATTTTTACGAGCCCACTGTACGCTACTTTTAGAAGCATCAACATGAACAACTTCTGCACCTAAACGCGCCGCTTCCAAAGTCACAGCTCCTGTGTACGCAAACAAATGCAAAAGCCTAAACGGTCGTTTAAATCCTCGTATCGCATGCCTCATTGCACCCCAAGCATGATGCTCAGGAAAGGCTCCAACATGCCCAAATCCAGTCAGATTAGCCTCAAGTTTAAGGTCCCCAATTGCAAACGACCAAGGCTCAGGCACTGCTGATTTTGGCTCCCAACGTCCCCCTTGAGCAGATTCTCTGATAAAGCTCACATCAGGCGACCACGATTTCAATGCGGGTTTCCAAACAGCTTGAGCAGCAGGACGGACAATCTTAAGGTGCCCAATTTGTTCATATTTTTGAAAATCACCAGAATCAAGTAATTTATAACCAGCCATGTCTATCTCCAATCTTTCACTTCGCCCATTGAGTCAATCGTTTTTAGCGAAAGCGCCCCACCATAGCAATCGTTTTCAGAGCACGCAAGTCGCCCCATTTAAGGTTTAGACATAGATCTCCGATTCTGAATATATATCGAAAACAACAGAGGTTCAGAACCGTGACTTTTCAGATAGACTTGATTCAGTCTTCCTTTAAAGAAGTTTCCACACAAGGTCCAGCTTTTGTGGCTCGCTTTTACGAAATTGTCTGGGATCGTTATCCAGAGCTCGCAAAACTCTTCAAAGAAGAAGATATGAGCAGCCAGCGTACAGCTTTTTTATCTATGTTCACCTACTGCATCGACAGCCTTCATAATCTAGACACACTTAAACAGGTGCTGCACGAACTCGGCGCCCAGCACTCTCATCACGGCATACAAAATGATCATTATGCTCAATTTGGAGAATGTTTCCTCATGACCCTGTCTGAATATTTTTATCACAACTGGACTGAAGAGCTCGCCGATCAATGGACTCAAGTTTTCGCTATGATTGCAAACTTCATGAAAGAAGGCGCAAGCTCAACCCAACAAAACTCACAAAACACCCAAGAGCCAATAACAACCATCAAGGAAAGCGGAACAATGCACACAACAGAAGAAAATAACTCCAATAACATCTCATCACAACACCAAGAAACCCACGACACAATATCGGCCAATACAGAACAAACGACCTCGGTCTATGAGCATTCAGAACAAACAAAAGAGCAACGAATCAGCAACAACGAGAATCAACCAACACCAACAACAGAGGCTTGCCCGTCCACACCAAGTGATGAAAACCAGGCAACCTCTCCACAAGAAAACACACCCAACCCACACACCACGATTTCAGAGCCCTCAAACGTTGAAGAACAGGTCCCTGAAATCGAAAAAACTGAACAACAACAAAGCCTGCTTGAGGAGGGTAAAATGGAAACAACGTCAGCACCAGAAAGCACATCAAACAATACAGATCTTCTTGATCTCATTCGCCAAAAAGCTCAAGAACAAGCAAAAAAAGAAGTACAAGCTCTTTGGGATAAAGCCTTTGAAGAAGCTGTTCACCAAGAACTTGCAGAATTGGTTTCTAAAGATTCCGCAGCCTAAAAAATATCTTTTAGGAGCTGAAATTAAAATTTAATACCAAATCAAAACGTGTTCTACGCTGATTTTTTCACAAGAAAAAAACTCAAAAGTCCTCCCCCTGTCAAAACAAGACATATCAGAAACAAAAAGGGAAGCATCATATTTCCACTTACAGTGTAAAGATACGTGGAAAGCATTGGCGTAGCCCCTGATAAAATCGTTGAACCTAAAGTATGCCCTAACCCAACAGCTCGGTAACGTGCCTCCACAGGGAAATGACTATAAATCACAGCGTGCATAAGGCTACTCAGCGGCGCAATTGTGACAGCAAGTCCAACAAGACCTAAAAAAACAATACTTTCTTGAAAAGAAGAGAGCCCTTGAATAAGAAAAATAACACCAAAGAGTATGTTGCACACACCAAAAACAACCACCCTTTTAAATCCAAAATGGTCAGCAGCCACCCCTGATAAGATCATCGAACATGCAAAAACAAATAAAGCAGTCGAAAACAGGCTCCCACTCATGGGAAAATCAATAAGTTGAAAATAACTTTTAAGGAAAATAAAAGTAAATTGATAAGAGCCTCCAATCGCACCACACGTTAAGGATACCAGTGCAATATTTTTAAAATGATCTCTAAGAACTTGGACATAAGGTTGATGTTGCACACCTTTATTTTTCATTCTTTCAAATTCTGGAGTCTCCCCCATACTGGATCGTAACCAAAAAACAAGTAAAGCAAGAGGAAGGCTGAGCAAAAAAGGTATTCTCCAGGCCCACGTTGGAAAAACTTCAAGCCCAAAGAAAGACACTGTCACACTACCAAAAAAAAGTCCCATCACCGCAGCAGCCCTTGTCAACGAAGCACCAAAACCACGACGTGACTCAGGCACATGTTCTAACACATATAGCGCAGCACCATCGTATTCTCCTCCAGCAAAAAAACCTTGAAGTAGCCTGCAAACAACAATGGAAGCTGTCGCAAAAACACCAACAGAGGCATATGTCGGCAAACAACCTATAAAAAACGTCGGAATACACATGCCTAATATCGTCAAAGTTAAACTTTTTCGACGACCACACCGATCTCCCAGTGAACCAAAGTAAATAGAACCTAAAGGCTTCACCAAATACCCCATCATCAAAACAATGAAAGTATACATAAGCCCTTGCTCTGGATTTGATTTTGGAAAGAAAGCATCTTTTAAAACAAACGCGGAAAAACCATAAAGCCCGTAATCAAAATACTCAACGACGGTTCCGAGTAAAGCATTCATTAATGCTCGTAATTGAATTTTATCTTTCTCCACATGCTTACCCTTCGCCATAAGGAATCTTATCAAAAAACTAAAACAGTGCTATTACACAATATCGCACCATCCTTCTTTAAAATTTTATCTTTTTTAAAAATCTTTCATAAAAAACAACAACTTGATATTGTATACATAATACGGCCTTCATATTACAACAAAGCTCTCACAGGTTGTAAAAACCAGTATTTTATACTTTTAAGTCAAAACAAATATGTTAAAAAACCTCATCAAGTCTGTTGAAAAAAATTTCAGTTTCAACAAATATCGACCTCCATTGAACACCAGCATTTACACACAGCGCTTCAACAGTTCAAGTTGCATAACACTACAGATAGTAATAGTTTGCTTTTTGTTGCTCTACACAGAGCTCGTCGTTTGCAATTTTTTGCAAACTCAACATGGTATAGGAAGTACATATGATCAAGCGAATCAAACGTGGGTGGATGAAACTTCAAGTCGAATCTATCACTCAAGAAACTCCTGACACCGTCACTCTTCACTTTGTTGATGCTGACGAAGGGGGTCGACAATTTGATTATATAGCGGGTCAATATCTCACGTTTCGATTTGACAACCTAAGTGAAAAACCAGTTGTGCGCTCCTACACAATGTCGAGTTCTCCCACAGAAGACGTAAAAACAATTGACGTAACCGTCAAAGAGGTTGCTGATCCCTTTATTAGCAAATATCTTACTCAAACTGTCCGTGTAGGTGATATTTTAAGAGCAAGAGGACCTATAGGCCGATTCGGCTATCAGGCTTCCGTCGATCACCCTCACCTGGTTATGACAGCAGGCGGCAGTGGGGTGACACCATTTCTCAGCCTTATGCGAGAACACTCAAAAACGTTAGGGCAAAAGGGATCTCCTGACACAATGACGCTCATTGCCTCATTTAGAACTCAAGAAGATATTATCTGCAAAAAACAACTGGAAGATCTCAATCAAGTGCATGGAGTCCACATTTATATAACTCTGTCACGAGAAGATGCTATAGATAAGGGCTACCTGAAAGGACGAATCGACGCCACATTATTAGAGAAGACTTGTTCTTCAGAGTATAAAAACTCGACATTTATGACCTGCGGCCCTGAGGCCATCATGAACACAACTGTCGAGTTTCTTAAAAAAATCGGCGTTGACTCAGCACACATCAAAACAGAATCTTTCAACTAAGACTGATAGCTTTCATGTGGCATTTGTAGCGCAGTCCCAACAGCACTATGCATCAGTCGACCGTCATGCGTATTCAGACCCGTACGAATCATCAGCGATTGTTCCAAAGCACTTGCAATACCTTGGTTTGCGATCTGAACAGCATAAGGCAGAGTGACATTGGTTAGGGCGTATGTACTCGTCATAGGAACAGCACCAGGAATGTTTGTCACTCCATAGTGAATCACCCCTTCGTCAACATACACAGGGTCATCATGAGTTGTTGCGCGGATCGTTTCAATAGCTCCACCTTGATCAATAGAAACATCAACAATCGCCGACCCAGGCTCCATAGCTTTCACCATACCTCTTGTCACAAGAGTGGGTGCTTTCGCCCCTGTCACCAATACAGCGCCAACGAGCAAGTCGGCTTCAGCAGCACATTGAGCAATACTCTCAGGATTAGACATAAGGGTTGTTATCGCTGTCCCAAAAATATCATCTAACCACGCAAGTCTAGCTGCATCAACATCCAGAACTGTCACTTGCGCGCCAAGTCCTACAGCAATCTTAATAGAATTCAACCCAACAACACCACCACCAATAATAGCAACTCGCCCGCGACGAACACCAGGAACCCCACCTAAGAGAAGCCCCTTACCGCCAATATGCTTCTCAAGACAGTGAGCACCAACTTGAACCGCCATACGCCCAGCGACTTCACTCATAGGCTTCAAAAGAGGCAAGCTACCATCAGGCGCTTCCATTGTTTCATACGCAATTGAAGTCACTTTTTTCTTAAGCAGCGCATCCGTGAGAGGCTTATCTGCCGCTAAATGCAAATATGTATATAAAACTTGTCCCGACTGCATACGCTCATACTCAGCGGGAACAGGCTCTTTTACCTTGATAATCATCTCCGCAGACTTCCAAACTTCATCTGCTGAAGTGATAATTTTCGCACCAGCTTCTTTATAAGCAGAGTCGACAATGCCAACACCTTGGCCTGCACCAGCTTCCATGAGAACCTCATGGCCAGCCTTACTCAAAATAGCCACTCCACCTGGAACAAGACCTACACGATTTTCGCGTGTTTTAATTTCTTTCGGGACTCCAATAATCATTCTGCAACCTCGTGTGTAAAATGTTATTGAAATTGTAACGATCTTATCGAGGAGATAGCAATCTTTGTAGCTCAACCTTTAATAATTCTAAACGCACAATAGTACTACTACACACTTCGCCTTAAAGAACACGGGAACCACAAGAGATTTTTAACTTGAATGCAACAACACCTATTTTTTTAGTACTAAAACTAATCACACGACAAAAGTTGAAACAACAAAGAGCATGAAAAATTAAAGCGGTTAACCACATTAAATGGCCTCAACACAATAACCATGCAACATGTTCAATACACTTGCCGTTTCTGCAGCACGAACCCCAATTCTCAATGTGGTATCATCCACTTCTAGAAACAGAGCTCGACCACCTAAACTTTTTGTCACATCGTTCAAAAGTCGAATATCACTCTTAAATCCCGATCCCACCATTGTTAAAATAGAACACTCTTGAAGTTCAACAACGGCTTTTATATTTTTTAATCTATCTTGAAGCGCATCTAAAAAATTAAGACTTACACTTAAAACCCCCTGCTGCTGATCTGCTAATATTTCTAAACGGCAAATCAGAGTATGCTCTCCTTTTTCCCACAGCCATTTTAAAAGGTCGCTCCACAGAGGTAATAGGCTCGCATGCTTTATAGACACTTTAACTTGACCGACTTGCTGAGTCACAGCCTTTACGTAAGAAGATTCAACTCTAGAAACAACACCAATACGAGTCGCCGTTCGCCCTTCGTCTTTTAAGGCACAGAGTTCAATTGGTATTTTTTGTGACCTCGCCAGTTCAGCTCCTCGATGATGCAAGATTCCAGCTCCTGACCACGCTAAAGCGCAAGCTTCATCCCAGCTGAGTTCAGATAAATTTTTAGCTGAAGAAACTTGCTGCGGATCTGCCGTCATAAATCCGTTCACACCTTTATAAAGCTGACAAGCATTTGCTTTTAGTGTAACTGCTAAGGCGACAGCCGTCAGATCAGAGCCCCCTCTTCCAAGAGTTGTAATATCTTTTGAAATTGGGGACACACCTTGAAATCCAGCAACAACAACAACATAACCCTTATCTAAAGCCTCTTGAACTCGATAGGGTTTGACTTCTAAAATTTTTGCATTGCGGTGTGTTCCATCCGTTAAAATACCTGATTGTGAACCCGTCAAGGAAATCGCTTTCACACCTAAAGAATCAAGAGTCATACTAAAAAGCGCCATTGTCATGCGCTCACCACTACTGAGCAACACATCAACTTCTCGGGCTGGGGGTTGACTGTGATAACGATCAGCGAGCTCTTGAAGCTCATCTGTTTGACTACCCATGGCGCTCACAACAACAACGACTTGATCGCCTCGACTCACCGCTGCTTGCACTTGTTTCGCACTCTGAAGCACTCTTTTTTGGTTTGCAACGGCCCACCCCCCAAATTTTTGCACTATCAGTCCCACTTCCCACCTCTTTTCATACTTTTTAGAACAACACTTGCGCGCTCTTGACGACGGTCGCATCATAGATATATCAGAGTTTCTTGAAGACTCTATCTTTCTTTATAGGAGATCGACATGGCTGAAGTTGAAATCACCGTTTTAGGCAGTGGCACCTCAGTAGGCGTGCCTGTTATTGGCTGTGACTGCGACATCTGCTATGAGCCAAAACCTAAAAACATTCGGACTCGTTGCTGCCTTCAGGTCAAATTCCCTGACAACCGCATCGCTATTTTTGACACCCCCCCTGACTTTAGGACACAAATCTTAAAGGCCAAAACAAAATCAATCGATGCAGTCTTATACACACACACTCACGCAGATCACACACATGGATTTGACGATCTTCGTGCTTTTTATTTCCAAAATCGTCAGCCAGTTCCCTGCTGGATTACAAAAGATCACGCAATTGATCTTACTCAAAGGTTTCAGTATGCCTTTCAAGACACAGGCTACGCGGGAAGCCCTCCTCAAGTCACTTTAAACACGATAACCAGTCATTTTAACCTTTTTGGTTATGAGGTCGAAACTTTCCAACTCCCTCACGGAGCTGGCACAACAACGGCTTTTCGCATAGGTCAATTCGCTTACGCAACTGACTTTCAGCACATGCCAGACCACGTCAAAGACGCTTGGAGAGGAAAAATTCATACCATGGTCGCAAGCGGCATCGGATGGAAACCTCACGCTACACACTCCAGTGTCCGGGAAACTGAAGCTTTATTTGAAGAGTTAGGCGTGGAACACGGTATTATCCACCATCTTTCACACACAGTCGACTACTATAAACACACCTTAAAAACTGGATATGAATTTGCTTTTGACAACATGAATTTTAAGGCTTCGGTATAGAATTCATCATCGTTTCATCAGCCTCAACAGCACGACACTCTTGGTCATACCCACCAGCATAAACTTGCCAAGCCTTTAACCAAGGAAGACGAGAACGATCTTTTGGAAGGCTACGAATAAGATTTGGCATCGTCACCCAATCTTGACAGATATTTTTTTGCTCAGGAAGGATTCGCGCAACACAAAGAGTTTGTTCTTCACCATAAAGCATCACAGTTTCTGAGAATTGATGCCAATAATGAATATCAATCCCCCTCAATTCAGAATTGATTGTTGTTTTTGCGTACTCCACAAAAAGTTCAACAACAGGCGTTCGACCAGCTCTACGAATCACTGGCGCAGACGGGAAACGTAAGACACCTTCAATTTCAACACCTAAAAGCAGCACAGCACTCTGCGTTTTACAAAAAAACATATCATTCCACCCGCTGACCTAAACCCTCTAAAATCAATTGTGCCATACGATGCACAGTCTCCAGGGTTCCCTTATCTTCTGTTGCAATAGCTGAAAATTCGGGGGATTTCTGTGAATTCAAATCATGACTCAGTATTGAAACCTCCACCGCCGATTCACAATCTCTCTTATTATATTGATAGATACAAGGAATTTGATCTAAATCGTACCCAAGATGCTTCAAGTGAGCTTTTGATTTCTCTATGCACTCAAGATTTTCTTGAATTCGATCAAACTGTGAATCAACAATAAAAACACAACCATCAAGACCCTGTAAGACCACATCTCGTACTGAGGGAAATGTTTCTGAAGGTTCAGTGAAAAGGTGAAGTTTAACATGATAGTCTTCAATGCGACCAAGGCTCACAGGGAGAAATTCAAAATACTGATTTCCTGTTGTGGGGCTCGCAAGTTCTATTACACTCTGATGGCCTTGTTGACTCGCGCTTCCTCGGTACACAGATCGTAAATTCTGAGTTTTACCACTGCCAGGAGCTCCAAAGTAAACAATCTTACAGCTCACTTCATTTCGCTCATGATTGACAATTGCCATGATTCCCTCACTCAGGTTTTGACCGACAAAACTTATGAACAACACATACCAGCCTTCATTCTATCTCAGTCGGGAGGCCATGGAAAACAATCAACGGTGCGTAAACCTCACCTCTCCTTTTTCTCCACCTAACACATCTAAGACAACTTGCGCCACATCACCTTCTAAAAGTTCTTTTTCAATTTGCTGTTTTTTTTCATCTTTTTGCACAGAGAGCAATGCACCCACTGTATTTTTTGCATGACGATACTTTTCAGAAGCAAGCACTTGAAAAACTCCTTGAAAACCAAAAAGCTCATTCCAATCCGCTAAAAGTTTCGCAGTTCCTTCTCCCTCAGTTTCTCTTAAAGCAATATCTCCTGGAACAACACCAAGCACAATTTTTTGAGAAGAGAACTCCAAAGGCACAGCTTCTGAAAATTTCGCCGCCCTAAAGCGCCTTTTTTTCTGCCAAGCTCTAAAAAAATCAAACCATGTTGCAGGAAAATCTGGATTGAAATGGGATGACTCGAGATTGGGCGTGTCAAGATCAGATGATTTCTCACCATCAGCATGTCGCAACCTCTGCTGAGAACTTTCAGACAACACTCGCCCTACTGGGGTTGAAAAAGAGACTGAGGGCACTTCCGCTTCCGAAAAAGAGACTGGGGGTACTTCCGCTTCCGAAAAAGAGACTGAGGGTACTTCGGATGCAGGTTCCCTGGACGGCTGAAAATTCTTTGTTAAATTTTCAAAGTTTTTTTTTTCAGGATTTGACTTCTGAGACAGCTCTGCACGCAATAGCCCCAATGGTTTAGCCTGAGAACTTGAGACACCACCTTCACCTCCACCTGATTGCATAGAGGGCTCTGAACACCATTCAAAAATATTATTTTCCAAAACAAAACGATCTAAAGACGAGCCGTCCATTTCTTGAAGGCAAGCCATCAGCATTCGAAAGATTTGATGGAAATCACGCGTTTCAACATGAGATATAAAAACCATCAACTTGGCTTGATCATCTTCCCGCAAACCCAAATTCACTAATTCAGCAGATTCTTTCCCTAGATGTTTAGCCACAAAACTATGCCGGACCCACTGCATCAAACGAGATAAGACCTCTTTAAATCTAGCTCCTCTTTGATCTAAATACTCAATTCCTGCAAAAATTCTTTGCGCATCTCGGCGAACCAACGACCTTAACAACTCAAAACAAACACCCGTTGAGACTCCGCTGGTAAATTCAGTCACAACCTGCGTTTTAACTTGGCCTTCACCTAAAGCGATAACTTGCTCTAACAAAGTGAGCGCATCACGCATCGAGCCTTCACCTTCGCGAGCTATCAAACCAAGTGCGCTATCTTCATAAGGAATATTTTCTTGATCTAGAATCCAACGAATACGTGCAACAGCATCATGTTGGCTCATTTTTTTTAAATGAAAAGTTTGACAACGACCAATGACAGTTTTTGGAACTTTATGAAGTTCAGTCGTAGCAAGTATAAAAATAGCGTGAGCAGGTGGCTCTTCTAATGTTTTCAAAAGAGCATTGAAAGCATTCACAGAAAGCATGTGAACTTCATCAATAATATAAACACGGAAGCGTGAACGCTGAGGCTTATAGTACACGCTCTCTAAAAGAGAGCGAACTTCATCCACACCATTGTTCGAAGCCCCATCGACTTCTTGAACATCTTCATGAACACCACGAGCAATTGCGACACAACTATCACAACTCCCACAAGGCTCACCCTCCTGGGCAAGAGTGCAATTTAACGCTTTTGCATAAATACGAGCCGAAGTGGTCTTACCAATCCCACGTACCCCAGAAAAAATAACACCGTGCGCGTAACGACCCAACTTCACAGAATTCTGAAGAGCTCGTACAGCAATATCTTGGCCAACAAGATCAGAAAAACAATTTGGACGATATTTGATGGCAATGGTTTGATAAGACAAAGAAGACTCCAAAACAAGAAACCCACAGTGATAACCAGATGATCCAAACACCTGGTCAAGCTACTACCGTTGCTGCCTTCCGGCTCTGGCGGGATTCATAACCGACCACCATCTGGGATCTGGTTATCACTCTAGGTTCCCTGCTAACAGGAGAATTACTCTTATCAAACGAAAGCCGAGTTGCACAAGAGAAAACTCAACTTTCTCTTAAGAACGCTTCTTTTGATTTGCCAACTGTAAAGCTTGAGCAAGAGCTCCACCCGCAGAAGAAGACACAACAGCCTTATTTGCTTGGCGCTTAAGGTAGTCTTCAAAATCAGACTTCGCTTGATCATCTGCCTCTAAGCCAGGAAGCGTTAAGCGAATTTTTCTTTCTTTCGCATCAATAGCTGCAACTTCAACATCCACAGAAAGACCTGCTTGTGATTTTTTACGGTAAGCAGCACCCCAGGCTTCTCTCAATACAGAGATAGGCAGCAAAGCATTCACACCTGCTTTAAGCTCAATCAAAGCTCCGAAAGACTTTAAGCTTTCGACAACACCAGTGTATTTTTGTCCAATTTTAAACTCCTGCTTAACCTCAGACCAAGGGTCTTGATCCGCAGACTTCATAGATAAGCTCACTCGTTTTTGTTGCTTATCCACTTCAAGCACTCGAACATCTACTCTTTGACCAACAGTAAGAACATCCTCAGCCTTGACAACTCTTTTTTCCCAAGACATTTCAGAAAGATGTATCAATCCCTCAAGGCCTGCTTCAATTTCAGCAAAAGCTCCAAATTTTGTAAGGCGAGTCACTGTCGCTGAGACCTGATCACCTGTTTGGAGTTGTATTTGAGTCCAAGGGTCTTCCTCAAGAGCTTTACGGCTTAAAGAAACTCGAGGTCGATCGCCACTTTCATCAATAGATAAAACCTGAATTCGAATCTTTTCCCCTAAGGAGACAAGTTCGTTCAGCGGCCGACGGCTATGACTTGCTTCTGAGACATGCATCATGCCTGTCAAACCACCAAGATCGACCATAGCGCCATAGTCACGAATCTCTTCTACTGTCCCTGAAGTAACATAAGGACCTGCAGTAAGAGCTTCCTTTATATCTTCAATTTGCTTTTTAATCAGAGTTTGAAGAAGACGAGCGCGAGACACAACAATGTTTCGACGATCAAACTTTTCTATCAAAAATTCGAAAGTTTTTCCGAGATAAGCTTCCTGGTCTTTTACAAACTTACTATCTATTTGAGAAATCGGACAAAAAGCCGTCTTACCAGCAAAATGAACTTCAAACCCACCTTTTATAATTTTTTCAACTCGACCTTTAACAGGCAAACCATTCTGATACGCTGTCTCAAAAGTTTTATCTCGACTAGCTCCAGCAGAAAGATTTAATGACACAACCAATTCATCTTCAGTTTTTTCTGCGACATAGACAGCAAGGCGTTGCCCCACATCCAAACCTTTTAGCTGCTCTGGAGTGAGTGCTGAGCGACTCATAGCTGCGGAGGTCTGGGCCACAGTTTCTAATAAGATATCTTCTCGGCCCATTTTAACAATCGTCGCAAAAACGCGATCACCAGGCCTTAAATCATTGTCATCACCGGTTTCTTGAGAATCCATTTCAAGTAACATTTTCTCAAAGCTACCTGAAGAATCCTGATCTTGCTCGAGGTTATTATCATCCTCTTCCCAACGAATATCGAGTTTTGACATGATGATTGCCTGATGTTTAGTGATTGTATAAAAGATGGCGGAGAATGGGGGATTCGAACCCCCGATACGGTTCCCCGTATACCCGCTTTCCAAGCGAGCGCCTTCAGCCACTCGGCCAACTCTCCTCAAAAAACTGCGAAATAACCACAGTGATGCGCAAACATATATCAAAATTTCAACGAAATCTAGTTCTTTTCAAGATCAAGCCTACGAAGGCTTTTATAAAAAGACAACAAAAAGGCTTTGTGAAAAAAGAAATAAATCCTTCTATAGATAAAGTTTTATCTAGCAAATTTGTCCATAATCTCTATTTTTTTTATACTCACCATTCTCTCTCAAACCATAACAGAGGCTGACATGCTCAAAAATCTGCTTGCCATTTTATTAATGCTCACTGAAATTTCATGCACAACACCCGGAATCTACCCCTCCTCAACCTCCCGACCACGCAGAGATTATGTTGCCTACGGGTCTCAAGCTGCCATTTCCACAGCCCATCCTCTCGCTTCTCAAGCTGGATTAGCAATTTTAAAAGAAGGCGGTAACGCTGCTGATGCAGCAATCGCCGCTTCTTTTGTTATTTCTGTTGTTAGACCACACTCAACAGGACTCGGAGGCGGCGGCTTCCTGCTGTATCATAACCCAGACTCAAAAGCTCTAGAAGCATGGGACTTTAGAGAAAGAGCTCCTTCCGCATCACAGAAGGACATGTTTCTCACTCAAGAAAAAAAATCTAAAGATTATTCTTATAAAGGACAAAGTCTTAAGCACGCGTCACAGAATGGCCCTTTATCTGTCGGAACACCTGGCCTAATCTCGGGGCTTTTAAAATTTTATCACGAACACGCGTCTATGCCTCTCGCTCGCTTAATGTCTGATGCAATCGCGATAGCAGAAAACGGTTTTCCTGTCTACCCATCCCTTGAAGCAGCTCTAAAAAAACGACAAGATGCTATCTTCTTTTTTCCTGCTTCTCAAAAGATTTTTGCACCAAACAGATCTCTTTTAACAACAGGTGATTTGCTCATTCAAAAGGACCTCGGAAAAACCTTAAGAGCCATCCAGTCACAAGGAGCAGATGTTTTTTATCGAGGTTGGATTGCTAAAAAAATCACCCAGGACATTCAAAAATATGGCGGTATTTTATCCCCAAGAGATTTCATAACATACACAACTCGAACAAGCTCGCCACTGATAGGCACCTACAAAGGCTACACTATCGCTTCTATGCCATTGCCTTCTTCAGGCGGAATCCATCTGATACAAATGCTAAACATGTTAGAAGACGACACATTCAACACTAAAGAACCCATGCACTATGAAAATTTGCATATTATAGCAGAGACGATGAAAAGAGCCTACGCAGATCGCGCTCATTATCTTGGAGACCCTTTGTTTGTTAAGGTTCCAACAAATAGTTTAATTTCAAAAGCATATGCAAAAAAATTAAGACAATCTATTCAAAAAGACGCAACACCAGCAGATCAGATTCACAACGGGTCTTTTCCTATTGAACCAACAACAACAACTCACATTTCTGTTGTTGATGCATGGGGAAAAGGAGTGTCTACTACTCAGACCATCAATGGGTATTTTGGGTCTGGGATGGTTGCCGAAGGAACAGGTATCGTCCTCAACAATGAGATGGATGACTTCACAGTTCATCCTAATATCCCCAATTTATTTGGACTTATGGGGAATGAAAAAAATGAAATAGCCCCGAAAAAAACAATGTTATCTTCGATGACGCCTACAATGGTTTTTGATCAGAAAGGGTCTCTTCATCTTCTTGCAGGATCTCCTGGGGGATCAAGGATTATTAATGCAACGTTTTGGACGATTTTCAACGCTCTCTCGCACAAAATGACACTCGCTGACGCCGTCCACAAATCACGTATTCATCACCAATGGAAACCTGATACGATTTATCATGAATTAGATTTATTACCAAAAGAGACAATTCAAAAATTACAAGAAAAAGGACACACCCTCAAAAGCACAAGAGCCATAGGAGACGTTCAAGCAATTATGAAGCGTCCCGACGGCTCTTGGACGGCTGTGTCAGATACAAGATCCGACGGTCAGCCTCTTGCTTTTTAACTTACAAAGGCTTAAAAACCGCAAAATAAACAGTGATTGTACCTAAAGCAATCACTGCTCCTAATGATTTCAACGAATTTATTCGCCTCATCATTACCATTGCTCCACCTAAAACAAACCACATTGCTGTTTTCAATATCACCCATGGAGATGATGAAATTCCAAGGCGAGCAGCCATACCAAAACCACCGACAAGAGCTAAAATCATCCCAAAACCATGAGTCATCGCCAAAGCTCTAAACCCATCATCCGTTTTTGAACGCCCAACTGCATACCAACAACCCAAAGCACCTAGTGACGTAAAAATCGCAATTAAACCTGAAAAATGTAAAAATCGATAAACTTCCATAACCACCTCTGCAAAATGAATGCTTTGATGACTATCATTCAGCAAACCTAAAAACAATTCTTCTTTTTTAAACAGACATTTCACTATAAATAAATCAACACTCTACTTATACTTTTCCAAAATTCACTTTTTCGTACGACTCACAGGCACAATCGTTCCTGGTATAGCAGGGTCGTAGCTTTTCGCTTCAGTGTGACCTTTTGAGTCTTCACCATCTTTTAAGGCATCTGAAGCTTTTGCAAAAAAACTTGAAAAAGCATTCCCTATTCGAGTCGTCACTCTCGCTGATTTAGATTGATATGGATTTTCATGAAATTCACCGATATCCCCATTGTCGTTCACATCCCAGTAACCTAAAATTTGATCAGGACTCACTCTTCCCTTAAGAGCCGCTCGCTTTGTTTTATGAAGCTCATCGCTATTCTTATCGAGATCTACACCCTGCACATCGTCTTTAGTCTGAAAACTAAAAACTACTTTTCCACCACCTTTCACAAAACGACCTTCATCAAAAGAGGCATCAGCAAGCGCAGACTGAACGCTCAAACGCCCTGTGACATAGACATTTTTATCTTCTTTAGTTTTCTTTTTATGTTTTAGTTTACCACTATCGTCAAAACCAACAGGGTCTGCATCAAAACCATTCAACATTTTATTTTGAATATCTTTTCTATTTTTCATTCTTGCTCCCCGGAAAATTTTCTTTCCAGAGGGAATCTTCGCTTCATTTTTTACATTAACATCTATATCTTTCTGATTTTTTTTCTTTCTAGAATCATCAACACTACAACTGCTCGCTAAAGTTAAACATGTTGAAGACTTCTCTTTTTCACGAAGTTCTTTCTTTTTCTTTGCTTTTTTATTTTTTTTCTTTTTCTGAGCTATTTTTTTTCTCTTTTTTTTCTTGTCATTAGCAAGAAAAAGACTTAAGTCCTTTTCTTTGTCGTCAAAAGCATCAAGATCATTAAGTTTTGTCACCAGAATAATTTCAGCAGCCGATGACTCCGACCCTTCTTGAATAAGAGCCAATAACTTTGGATCTGTTGTCTCCGAATTTAAACGAATATATAACGCAGATTCTTCAGCACTATAGTGCTCGCTCTTTTTAGTAGAACCACAAGACACTAAAAATATAAAAATAATCCACTTCATACTTGATTCCCCCAGACAGCGTCCGCAATACGTATCGGGACCAAGAAAGAACAACTTTAAAAAAAATTTTTAATGTTGGATTTTCAGATGATTACACACAAAAAATCCCGAATCGGTTCATTAGAACTGTTACCCAAAGTGGTTCATCAAGAAATCTTAATAAGAAATGTTTAAATAAAAGAAGAAATCGCACAAAAAATCTCAAACAGGGTGATATTAATTTGTGGACAAGAAACAACTCACTTTGCTCGTATGAGAAAAGTGAAATTATCTTCGATAAAGCAAAAAAATTATTTGAAATCTGTATGAACATATTGAAGATTAACTTCTTTTAGCTTTTAGGCAATATTCTCTTCATTTTTCGTTGGGAGGAAAAAACTAAAAACATCTCTGAATCTAGATAAAGGAACATTGCCTTTATAGTCAACAAGATCCAAACCTTGCATTTTTCTTCGAACCAAACGGAGACCTAGACTTATTACAGAAGCAATATCCCGCCTTGTTTATTCTTATCTGATCTGGGTCTATTTTGGCCTCTCCTAGTTATTGGGGTGTCTAGGCCAAATGGAGGTCACGTTTATAGATGAAATCTATAAAAGAAGAGAAAATATATGATATATCTTAAACATCACAATGGAGAAACAACATGCATATCCTGCACCTTGTCCCATCAAAAAGTTGGAGAGGCGGTGAAAACCAAGTCTCGACACTTGCGCAAGGACTTTTAAAACAAGGAATCCAAACAACCGTCGCAACACCAAAAGACAGTCTTTTTACATCAAAATCACCACATATTCCTCTTATTCACTTACCTAAGCTGTCCCCTTATGGGCTTTGGACTATTTTAAAATTCATTCGCGATGAAAAAGTCACGCATATTGATGTCCATTCTTCTCATGCCCACAACTGGGGCTTGCTTCTTAAAATATTCAATCAAAACCTAGTTTTGATTGTACACAGGCGAGTGGACAACCCTCCAAACCATGCTCTTAAATACAAAACACAACTCATTGATCACTACGTCCCTATTTCAGAAGCAATCCAAAATGTTTTACTTAAAACTGGGATACCAAAACATAGAATGAGTGTTATTCATAGCGCCACTGACAGTGAAAAATTCCTCTCCATCGATCCCTGCATATCACGAGCAAACCTTGTAGACTTCTGTAACATCCCTGCTCACAGCCAGATTGTTGGTACAACAGCTGCTTTAAGTCCTCAAAAAGGGATAGATACTCTGCTTGAAGCTATTGCCATACTTAAAAAAGACCACCCCTTACTTCACATTTGCATTGCTGGTGATGGCGCCTTGAGGCAAAGCCTTGAAGAAAAAACTCATGCTTTAAAAATAACAAAACACGTTACTTTTATGGGATGGGTCGAAGACACATCTGATTTTTTAAGCGCACTTGATATTTTTGCGCTGCCTTCAAACAACGAAGGACTTGGAACATCTATACTCGATGCTTTCCATGCAAAAAAATGCGTTGTAGCAACACAAGTCGGCGGCATACCAGAAATGGTTAAGCCTATGAAGACAGGTTTACTTGTTCCATCGAAAAACCCTGCAGAGCTAGCAAAGGCACTAGATACTGTTCTTCAAGATGACCATTTGCGCCAAAGACTAGCAGTTGGCGGCCACCAACTCGTAGAGTCTCTTTTCACAAAAGAATTAATGATTCGCAAGAATATAGAAATCTACAACCGGATCCAATCCTTAAAACTTTCCAAACCTAGCCTCAAATTAAAACAATCAAAATAAAAGAGAGCTTCAAAAAAGAAGCTCTCTTTTACAAAAAAACTTGTTTTCATCTAAGCTTTTTTCTTTTTAGGCTCCCAAGCACAGGCTCGAGAAAACGCTTCTCGAATAATACGCTCTTGCTCTAACTGATGTGCTTTTGAAGTTCCTTCGGCCGTTGTGCCTGAATTTTTACGGCCAACATATTGAATATTCAGCTCAGGGAATGTTGCTTTAAGTCGGGGCTCAACAAATGTCCAACTACCCATGTTTTGAGGTTCTTCTTGCACCCAAATCACGTCTTTAACTTTCTTCACATCAATACTTTGCCGCAAAGCATCACTGGGAAAAGGGTAAACTTGTTCTGCTCGCAAGATACTTACATCTTCAATTTGAGCCTCATTCATATAGGATAAAAGTTCGTAATAAATTTTACCGCTACACGCAATCACTCTATCTCCTTGTTTCTTCTTTGAAGAAGTTACTAATACTTCTCGGAAATTTTCATGCGTAAAATCCTTAAGACTCGATACAGCTTCAGGGTGCCTTAAAAGACTCTTAGGAGTCATAAGCACAAGAGGTTTTTTAAATTCTCGCAGCATTTGCCGTCTCAGTAAATGAAATAATTGAGCAGGGGTTGTTACATTGCAGACCTGAATATTGCGATTTCCACACGACTGTAAATAACGCTCTGGCCGTGCACTCGAATGTTCAGGGCCCTGGCCTTCATGGCCATGAGGGAGCATAAGCACTAGACCACAAGTCAGATTCCACTTTGCTTCAGAAGCAACAAGAAACTGATCTATAATAATTTGAGCTCCATTTGCAAAATCACCAAACTGAGCCTCCCAAATCACCAAAGAATTCTTATCTGCGATAGAATAACCAAACTCAAAACCTAAACAAGCCTGCTCTGATAAAGGGCTATTAATAACAGAGATATGGCCTAAACCTTCAAACACCGAGCGAGGATCTCCGCTCTCTTGATCAAAAACCACAGCATGGCGACTACTAAATGTCCCTCGTTGGCAGTCTTGTCCTGACAGACGAACACGATAATCTTCTTTTAAAAGTGTCGCAAAAGCTAAAAGTTCACCCATTGCCCAATCGACAGCTCCTTCTTTCTCAAACATTTTTTGTCTTTGATCTAGAAGTCGAACAATTTTATTATGAGGTTTTAAGCCAGAAGGCACAGTTGCAATATGTTGCCCTAGAGCACGTAGATTTTTTTCTGAAACCTTTGTCTCCACAGCATCAAATACTTCTTGCTGGCTAACTTTGCGATATTCAAAAATTTCAGCCAACGATTCAGGGATTGGCATCACAGGCAATTGGTCTGGGGATTGGCGAATTTTTTCAAAAGCAGACTGTAAGTTTTGCTTCACATTCGTCGCATATCCTTGCACATCTTCTTTAGATAGAAGACCACTCTCAACGAGTGACTCACCATAAATTTTAAAAACAGTTGGGTGTTTTTTTATGACTTGATACATTTTCGGCTGTGTATACGCAGGTTCATCTGTCTCATTATGACCATGCCGGCGATATCCAACAAGATCAACCACAACATCTTTATGAAATTTTTGTCGCCATTCAACTGCGATCTTGGCCACCCACAGTACTGCCTCAGGATCATCTGCATTGACGTGAAACACCGGAGCTCTAAGAGCTTTTGAAATATCTGAATTATACTGATAAGAGCAACTTTCAGGAGGTAGAGTTGTGAATCCGATCTGATTATTTGTAATCACATGAATCGTCCCACCTGTTTTATACGCCTGCAGAGAAGCTAAATTTAAGGTTTCTGCAACAAGGCCTTGCCCTGCGAAAGCAGCATCTCCGTGTAGTAAAATAGGTACAACGCAACGACCGTCTTCATCCCCAAGTCGCTCTTGTCGACAACGGGCAAATCCTTCAATCACAGGGTTCACTGCTTCTAAATGACTTGGGTTCGGGCTTAAAAACATACGAACATCGCCAGAAGGCGTTGTTCTTTGAGAAGCAAATCCCAGATGGTATTTCACATCACCGTCAATATCAAAAGGATTAAATTGGGATCCTTCAAATTCTTGTAAAAGTTTTTCTAATGGCTTTTTAAGAACATTCGCCAAGACATTTAAACGCCCTCTATGCGCCATGCCAAGGTTGACTTCCTGAATACCTAAGCTTGCTCCATGATCCACAATCGTATCTAAAAAGCATACAAGGGATTCCAACCCCTCTATCGAGAATCGTTTTTGCCCTAAATATCGGGCTTGTAGAAACTTTTCAAAACCTTCTGCAGCTGCAAGTTTTTCAAGAATAGATTTTTGTGTCTCTAGATCCACTTCAGGACTATTAGCACAATTTTCCATTTTTTCTTGAAGCCACAAAACTTCTTGTATATCTCCTAAATCTCGAAAATCAACTCCAATGCGATTGCAATAAGTCTTTTTCAGATGATCATGAATACCACCGAAACTCATTTGGTCTTTTACAAAATTTGCAGGTTGAAAAACATCTGAAGCAGTAACATCAGCTAAACCATGTTGATCAGGCTGAAGATCTTTAGGGAGAGTAGGAGCTGGTGACAAAGGATTGAGGTGGGCACCTAAATGACCTAAACGACGATAAGTATTAATAAATGCTTCAACGCGTGCATTCAGTTTTCCAGCATCTCCGTCAGTTGCTGCCGCACCTGATGTATGAGACTCCACGAGGCCTTGACCTATCGCAAATTGATAGCCTTGAAAAAAATGTCGCCAAGACTCAGGGACACTGCCAGGGTCTTGCTGCCACTGCTCAAACATCTGTTGGGCCCATACACCGTCAATGCTTGGAACATGTTCTCGTGGGTCATGCATTCTCAAATCTCCTTAAGCATGAATTGCTTCTTTATGTACGTCTAAAGCTGCCTCTTTAATCGCTTCTGATAAAGTCGGATGCGCATGAATTGTTCTAGCAACATCTTCCACACTCGCACCATACTCAAAGGCCATTACAATTTCACCAATCATCTCAGAAGCTGCGGGCCCTATAATATGACAACCTAGCAAACGATCTGTTTTTGCACAGCCAATGACTTTCACAAAACCATCATCATCATTCATCGCTTTTGCTCGGCCATTGGCTTTAAATAAAAACTTACCTGTTTTAATTTCTAAACCTTCAGCCCTCGCTTCTTCTTCTGTTAAACCCACCGCTGCTACTTCAGGCCACGTGTAAACAACCGAAGGGATTGCACGATAGTTCACATGACCATGTTTGTTAACTAAACTTTCAGCGAGAGCAACACCTTCTTCTTCGGCTTTATGCGCAAGCATCGGACCTGCAATCACATCTCCGATAGCATAAACCCCTGCAACCTTTGTTTGTAAAGTTCCGTCAACAGGAATACGCCCACGCTCATCAAGTTGAATTCCAATGTTTTCTAACCCAAGACCCTCTGTAAATGCTTTACGCCCGACGGCCACCAAAACCTTATCCGCCTCCAAAAAAAGCTCTGAACCATCTTTCTTCTCACAGGTCAGCTTAACTTTATTCTTATGCACTTTTGTCTCTGTGAGCTTTGCCCCTATTTCAAATTTCAAACCTTGCTTTTTGAGACTTTTCTGGAGACCTAATGAAACCGCTTTATCCATCGTGGGGGTAATACGATCCATCGCTTCAACAACAGTGACTTCAGAGCCTAAGCGACTCCAAACACTTCCTAATTCTAAGCCTATGACCCCCCCACCAATCACAACAAGGTGTTTAGGAACTTTTTCAAACTCAAGAGCATCCGTTGAATCAACAATCATTTTATGATCAAAACGAGCCACAGGAATATCAATTGGAGCACTCCCTGTTGCAATGACAATATGATTAGCATGAAGCTCTTGCTCACCTACCTTCACTTTTCCTGCATCAATAATCGTTCCATGACCTTGAATTCGTGTGATTTTATTTTTCTTTATAAGATAATCAATCCCACCGGTCATACCGTCAACCACTGTATTCTTACGAGAAAGCATTTTTTGAAGGTTAAACTGAACCTTAGCAACTTCAATTCCATGATCCGCAAACTCATGCTGAGTTTTCGCATACAAGTGACTTGATTCAAGAAGCGCTTTACTAGGAATACATCCTACATTGAGACATGTGCCACCCAAGGCTTTTCGAACCTCCACACAGGCAACCTTCAATCCTAGTTGTGCCATACGAATTGCACACACATAGCCCCCAGGACCACCACCAATAACAATAGCGTCAAATTTATCAGCCATCTTTATACTCCAATCAAAGCACGCGCTGGATCTTCAAGAAACTCTTTAATCGCTATTAAAAACCCAACAGCTTCTTTACCATCAACCAGCCTATGATCATAAGATAACGCCAAGTACATCATAGGACGCGCTTCAATAGAACCATCTGGCATGACCATCGGTCGTTGTTGAGTTTTATGCATCCCTAAAATGCCACTTTGTGGTGGATTTAAAATTGGCGTTGACATCAATGAACCAAACACACCACCATTTGAGACCGTGAAAGTCCCACCTGTTAGATCATCAACTGTAATCTTATTATTTCTAGCTTTTTCAGCAAATCCAGCAATAGCCATCTCTAATTGTGGAATATCCATCAAGTCAGCGTCTCGAATGACTGGAACCACAAGACCTTTAGGTGTCGACACAGCCACGCCAACATCACAATAGTTGTGATAAATAAACTCTTTATCCTGAATAAAAGCATTCATACGCGGATATTTCTTTAAAGCCAACAGACTTGCTTTTAAAAAGAAACCCATAAAACCAAGCTTCATGCCGTATTTTTTCTGAAAACTATCTTGGTAGTTTTTTCTTAACGCCATCACCGACGTCATATCAACTTCGTTGAATGTTGTTAAAATAGCAGCTGTATGCTGAGCTTCTACAAGGCGATCTGCAATTCGCCTCCTCAACATGCTCATAGGTTCTCTGGTCACTTCTCGAACCCTTCCTGCACCGTCAAAAATAGGCTTTTTCACCTCAGCCTGAGGGGTCGCTGCTTTTTGTGCCACTGCAGGCTCCGGTTTTGCGACTGATGCAGAAGACAATAAATCAGATTTCGTGACCCTACCACCGCGACCAGAGCCTTCAACCCCTTCAGTGGAGGCGCCTTCTGCGACCATACGACGTACAGCAGGCCCTGGG
Organism: Oligoflexales bacterium; assembly: GCA_045106415.1. GTDB lineage: Bacteria > Bdellovibrionota_B > Oligoflexia > Oligoflexales > Bog-1112 > JBGCEP01. The sequence continues at coordinate 24,702 of JBGCEP010000030.1, forward strand.
TCTAAATTTTGTTGAGAAGCTGGGGCATCATGAAGCTGTTCTTGCTTTTCTTCCGCAGCCACTGTCACTGAAGGTGATGTAGAAACACCTTCTGCAATACGCCCAATCACTTGGCCTACTTTGACAACTTCTCCAGCCTCAACCAAGACCGTTAAAGTCCCAGCTGACTCCGCCACAACCTCTACCGAAGCTTTATCAGTTTCAAGCTCAAGCAAAACATCGTCAACTTCAACTTGGTCTCCACTGTTTTTCATCCAAGAGCCAATCATACCCTCTTGAACCGACTCTCCAACTCCCGGAACTTTTATATCGACCATTTTATCCCCCAGTCTGCGCACGCAATCATGGTCCCACCAACGAAGCCATCTGGCAATCATTCGAATCGGCAGTTTTCTCCACTTTCATGACTACGGTCGCCACAAAAGCCTTCATTACCTGCCTCAGATTGTCATTTGAGACCGGCAAAAACAACCACAGATCCTGTTTTGCTATGTATTATTGGAAATTAATCACTTTTAAAATTTCAGCAGTCAAGCCCCAAACCCTGTGACCAGAGGCTAAAAAATAGCCGCGGAAGGGACCGCACCAACGCGGAAGCCACGATCTTCTGAATTTATCAACGCACAACTCACTCCAGTATGGCGTCAAAACCTCAGCAACCTCTTCCTCTTGAAGAACAAAGCGCTGCTGACGATCATCACCCTTGACAACAAGAGGCCCACTCAAAACAACCGGGACGACACAGAGACCATGTTTGGACAGAAAAGGCGGCAGCTGGCCATGAACCTGGAGAGGGTCGACTCGCACACCAAGTTCTTCCGCTAGTTCACGCACAGCCGTCTCTAAAGGAGAGTACTCAAAAGGTTCTCGCATACCCCCAGGAAAGCACACCTGGCCTTTATGAGTTCTAACTCTGTCAGAACGTTGCGTCAGAACCACTTGTGGGCCTAACAACGAAGGAATTAAGAGCACACACACAGCAGCGCAGTGCTCTTGATCACCCCAGGGCTGCAAAGGCTGAACAGCGGAAAAATTCGGCAGTGACCTGAAATCATTTAGGCTGGAGTCTGCACTCACACACTCGCCTGTGCTCCAGACTTCTCTGGCACTATCGTTTTCTTAGATTCTTTATTTTTTGTAGCTTCTGTTTCAGGCATGGAAGTCTTTCCGTTAAATTGAGCTCCCTCATGAATCACAAGAGCAGGAGTAATAATATCTCCGTCAAAACAACAGCGATCAGCAAGTTCAACACGCCCACTTGCTTTCAAAGTTCCACTCACTTTACCTTGAATAATTGCTTCTTCAGCCTGAATGCAAGCTGAAATATGGGCCTCTTCTTCAACAATCAACAAACCCTCTGAAACAATCTCACCTTCAATACGTCCACCAATACGACTCGAGCCTCTGCAGTACAACTTTCCATTAAAATGACATCCTGGAGTCAGGATCGTGACTGCAGACTCATGAAAATTAGCTCCGCGTCTTTTCGCTGAATTCTTCTTGTCATTGAACACCATTTGCATCCCCTAAACATATGCTACAATCAAACTCAAATTCACAAATCACTTTTGGTGGCAAGATGTCCCTCATCCCTCACCGCAGCAACCATACAAGACCTCGACGACCCTTCACGACCATCTACTGTGATGACATCATCTGGCTCCATCAAAAATTCTGGGACAGCTCACATCACGAGAGTTTTGCACAAAATCGCTATCGCGACACAGCAAATACTGACCTCCCTAATAGATTATCAGCATTTTCAGGATCCTGGATCCTCCTCATTAAGCAAGAGTACCAAGGATGGGCTGAATTTCATTGTCATAATCAAGGTATTTCCATAAATCACCTTATCTTAAGCAAAGAAATTGACTGGGCAAAAAAAGGACAGGGAGCACTCCTACATCTTGTTGCAGCTCTCTTTCAAGACCCTCAGATCGACATTATTGAAATCCCACTCACGCAAGGAGGCACCCCTCCTATCACTGGAAGCCTAAGAACCGTATGGAGCCCACATAAACATATTTTTCACAAAAGAGGGTCATGCATAGACATACTCCAAATACAGCGCAGCTGGCTTCACTCAGAGGAAGGTAAAAAACCTGCGCAACGAATGCGACCTTTACTCTCTCAAGGAAAATATTCTCACCAAATAAAAAAAAGGGCGGCCAGATAGCCACCCTCTTTTTTTGGATTGATAAAGAACCGATTCTAACGTTTTGAGAATTGGAACTTTCTACGAGCGCCAGGCTGACCTGGAAGCTTACGCTCTTTCTTACGAGCATCTCGTGTTAACAACCCTGCTTTTTTAAGCACTGCGCGATTATCATCACTCATTGCTGCCAAAGCACGCGCAACAGCGTGACGGATAGCACCCGCCTGGCCGTTCAGTCCACCACCACAAACATTCACCTTAATGTCAAACTGACCGGTTGTGTTTGTGAGTTCAAATGCTTGCATAACAACCATTTTGGACGTTGGACGAATATAGTAATCATCCAATTCACGTTTGTTAATAGTGATCTTGCCAGAACCTTCTTGCATATAAAGTCTAGCGATCGCTGTTTTTCTTTTACCAACACTTCGTTGAATAAAACTCATGATGTTCCTCATCTCAGCTCTGAACAGCCAATCGGTTCGGCATAGGCTCAGGAGACTGAGCGCCTTGCTCATGATCAGCGCCAGCATACACTCGAAGGTGCTTCAGAATTTGTCTGGACAACTTGTTTTTTGGTAACATCCCACGTACTTCGAGAGTTACAACTTCCTCAGGATTTTTCGCGAGTTTCTCACCGGCGGTCGTTGCTTTTAACCCTCCGATGTATCCACTATGACGATAATACATCTTGTTAGATAACTTCTTACCAGTAAGAACAATCTTTGATGCATTCGTTACAATAACGTGATCGCCACAATCAATATGCGGTGCAAATTCAGGCTTATGCTTACCACGTAAGACACGTGCGACATCTGTTGAGAGTCGACCTAGTGTCTGACCTGCGGCATCTACAACCACCCATTTTCTTTTTCCAGCAAAATCTTCGCGATCAAAATCAGCTGCTTTGACGCTTACGGTTTTCATACTTTTACTCTTTCTGTCGTATTGCTACTCAGCCGCAGGCTCCGCATACATATGCGGTAGCCAGAGACCCGGAGTGTAGACTAGACTTTCATTCAGGTCAAGCCTAGTCTCTCCTACAGCCTATTATCGACGGTTTACCAGGCAACCTGGTGTTCTAGGACACAAAATGACGTCTCGAATATTCTGCATGCCTGTGACATACATCACCATTCTTTCAAACCCCATTCCAAAACCAGCATGAGGTACGGAACCATATTTCCGTAGATCTACATACCACTGCAAATCATGAGCATCCAGCCCTGTTTCTCGCAGACGCTCCTCAAGGACATCTAGCCGCTCTTCACGCTGACTGCCTCCAACAAGTTCTCCGACACCAGGAACAAGAATATCAACAGCTGCAACTGTTTTCCCATCGTCGTTTCGACGCATATAAAACGCTTTTTGCTCAATAGGGTAGTCAGTGACAGCAACAGGGCCACCGACATGGCTTTTCGCTAGCCACGTTTCATGCTCAGAGGACAAAGAACAACCATCAAACACAGGAAATTCAAATTTCTCTCCAGACTGCATAAGAATCTTTACAGCTTCATGATAGGTCATTCTCTCAACAGATTGCTGGGAGACTTTTTCCAACTCAGCAACACTTTGGGTCTTATACATTTTTTCAAAAAATGCGAGATCATCCTGACAATGTTCAAGCGCTTCTCGGATCAAATACTGTATAAAACCTTCAGCCATATCAATATTCCCAGATAAATCACAAAAAGACATCTCTGGTTCAATCATCCAAAACTCTGCCAAATGACGGGCAGTATTTGAATTTTCTGCACGGAAAGTTGGCCCAAACGTATAAACATCACCAAGGCCTAAAGCCACAAACTCGGCTTCTAACTGCCCTGTCACTGTCAACCATGTTTTACGACCAAAAAAATCTTTTTCATAGTCTTGCTCACGCCCTTGATGATCCTTAGGATCTAAAGACGTCACTTGAAACATTTCCCCAGCACCTTCACCATCGGTCGCTGTCAGCAAAGGTGTATGAGCCCAAATAAAGCCCTGGTTCTGAAAGTACTTGTGCACAGCATTTGCCAAAACATTACGAACACGAAAAACAGCGCCAAATGTATTCGTACGAGTTCTAAGATGAGGAATTGTTCTTAAAAATTCCAGCGTATGCCCTTTTTTCTGCAAAGGGTACGTTGTATCTGCATCACCATAAACATGCAGACCATCAACATTCACATGCATCTCAACACGTTGCCCCTTACCAGGAGACTCAACCAAAAGCCCCTCAGCACGAATAGCACCACCGGTATGTAGGTCTTGAATAAGATCCCATGCCGCTCCCTGGTTCGCTACGACCAGCTGAATTGTTTGTTGCCCAGAACCATCACTCAGCGCAATGAAACCACAGTTTCTAGATCTTCTGACTGAACGAACCCAACCATGTACTGTTTGCTTCGTTCCTGGCTCTCCAGAAGCTAATAACTCTGAAATTCGTACTCTTCTCACCACACTCTCCTTAACCGATGGGCTCAGCAGGCTCAATCAAATGTATTCCCAGACTTTCTTAGACTCTATGTTTGTGACATCAAAAAGTCTTTAAGATAAAACTTGGTTATCACGCTTATGAAGAGTTGCCAATCAAAACTCGCAAAAAGCTTCACGGATTAGCTAAATACAATTTACTTTGTACTTTCTCCCAAGCACTCCTGGAAATCACTTCAGAATTTTGCTTTTTGCCTGCACAGCCAACTTCATGATAAATAGCCAGCAACTTTTTTGCGACTTTTTCCCACTGAAATTTCTGAACCTGAAGGTACCCTCTGTGAACCAATTCTTCACGGAGTTCAACATTCGTTAGCAATGCCGCCATCGCGTCCGAAAGCCCTTCAACATCATAAGGGCCAACCATAAGAGCTGCATTACCAACGACCTCAGGTATGGAAGAACTCATTGACGTCACCACAGGCGTCCCTGACGCCATAGCTTCAAGCGGCGGCAACCCAAAACCTTCATATAAACTTGGATAAGCAACAAGGCTAGCATAACGATAATAACTTCTCAGGGTCTGCTCATCTGCAAACCCTTTAAAGATGACATCCTCTTTATACTTTTTGATTGTCAAAGAAACATCGGCAAATAAGGGTGATTCGCCACCGATTAAAACTAGTTTCGGCTTCAATTCAGGGTGAGAGTCTCTCATGCTCTCATACGATTCAACCAGTGTTTTTATATTTTTTCTAGGCTCTAACGATCCTACATATAGAATATAAGATTCTGGCTGACCTGCCCTCGGTTTAGGTGGTTGCTGTAAAAAAGATTCATCTACAGCCCAGTAAACCGTCGATACTTTTTCCGCACTCAATCCACAATGTAAGAGAAGATCGTTACGCGAATTATTACTATTTGTCACCACTCGAGCTGCATTTTTTGCCAATCGAGGGATAACAAAATTATACCAATGTCGAAATGAAAAACTGTACCATTTTGGATTCACAATAAAACAAAGATCATGAATATGAACAACGGCTTTGCCTTTGTAAAAAAGAGGAGCCATATTCGCAGGACAGTGAAGAAGGTCAACATTATATTTTTTTGCTAGCGCAGGCAAAGTCCATTGCTCCCACCATAAATTACGAGACGTCTCACCGCCTCGAATTCCTGATGGAACAACCGTTGTATTCGACTTCTGCCATTCTGGACGATTTAATTGATCATGTCCTGTAAAAATAAAATATTCATTATCCTCATCAAGATCAACTAATGTTCGAATCAGGTTATATGCTGCTCGTTGCACCCCTGTTTGTTTTGCAACTAAAAACCGCCCGTTGATTCCAATTCTCATAACGCTTCACTCGCAAGCTGCCCAAAAGGTGATCGAAAACATTGTTCATAAATCTGAAGTGTTTGTTGTGCCATCGTTTCCCAAGAATAACTTCTTGCATGCTCAATCCCACGTTCACTCAAGGCTTGACGATGACAACTCGCATGTTCAAGACCCTCTTGCAGCGCTCTTGCAATATCTTGATAATCATAAGGGTGAGCAAAAACCGCGTGCTCACCAACAACTTCTGGCAAACTTGATGAACGCGCAACAACCACCGGCGTTCCACACGCCAAAGCCTCAAGAGGTGGTAACCCAAAACCTTCATACGTTGAAGGGTAAACAAATAACTCACTCATAGAATAAATTGCAGGCAAGTGCTCTTCTTGTATGAAGCGGGCAAAGTACAAAAGATGCTTTTTCCCGTAGTCTTCTGCCACAGCAATCACCCCCAGATCCACTGGCGTTGCCAAAACCAAAGGGAGCTCTATATCACTAAAACACCATGCTCGAACAAGTCTATGCAAATTTTTATGAGGTTTATTATTGGAAAGACAAAAAATAAACTTCTCAGGTAATGAATAAGCATCTCTTACGTACTGTAATTCTCTTTGATCTGTTTCTGGCTCAAATCTAGAAGACACCCCATTATAAGTAACATAAATTTTTTCAGCATCCAGATCCAAATTAGAAACAATTTCATCACGACTAAACTCTGAAACAGTGAGAATAGATTCCGAACGCTGAATACAGCTACGCACAAACATTTGATAATAAAATTGATGAAAAGGAGTGTAAAACTGAGACAAAACCATATGGTTCAAATCGTGAATTGTCATCAACATACGACATGGACACATCAAGGGAGCCACAAAAGATGGGGAGTGAAATAAGTCAGACTGAAGTTTTTTTAAAAGCTTCGGCAACTCCCATTGCTCACGAAAACTAATCCACCTTGCTTTGACATAAACCAAGCGCATATGAGATGGCCACGTCATTTTCTCCAGCGAGCTTCCTGGGTTCACAATAATATCAAAACTATGCTTCGAATCCATAGTTCTTAAACAATAAAGAAGCTCGTAAACATAACGGGCAATTCCGTGCATTGTCGCCGGCTTTACCATTCTTGCATCGATGGCGACTTTCAACGTCTGTCTCCATTGGCTGGATTTCATGCTTAAATATAATCACACTCACCCTATCTCAACCTTTGAGATAAAAAAAGTTGATTCTCTTGGAGAAATCAAATTCGCTCAAGTTTTATGAACAAAATTATATATTTCCGGCATATTTTCAAATCAAGTTATTTATTTCATGAACCTTTTTTTTTAAGACCTCAACCGCTAAATATAAAAGACAAAAATGACCCCTTTGGAAAATCTTTTAGATTAACTCTAAAATCCACGACACGTGTTTTGTCTGAGGAATTCCTCAGGATGACCTTTAGAGGAGAGAGTCATGAAACGTACACTACCTTTTGTGAGCCTTGTATGGCTCACGTACTCATGCGGAGAACCTGCACCAGCGTTCCAAGAAACAGCAGCCATTGCAGCTGAAGCAAACATTGAAGTCGCTCCAGAAGCTGGAAGCGTACCTTCTACAATCACCACAGGAGCATTCAACAACCCAGAAGCCTTAGACCCAGATATAAAGGCAGAGATCTTCCCTGATGGAGAAGGGCCCAATTCATCAATAACAACAGGTTCTGAACCAGGCCTTGATATCAGCAGCAGTTCTTCTGATCCAAACTCAGGCACTTCTGCTCCTGACACCAACACTTCTAACCCAGGGCTTGAAGGGCTCGCAAATTTTGAACTTTATTCACAAGACTCTATACAAAAAGGAAATGGTAAAGTCGATATTTTATGGGTCATTGATAATTCTGGATCTATGAAAGAAGAGCAAGACTACCTCGGTGCAAACTTTGTCTCTTTTATTAACGGCCTTTCTTTAACAGGGATCGATTTTCAAACCGCCATTACAAACACTGATGTTTGTGATGATAGCTTACCCGCAGAATTAATCGATCGTAGCTGCCCTTTTTACTATGGCGGCGACAGCACTACACATCTACGTGGTGATTTTGTCGGACCTGTCCTTAAATCAGGATCAGCCAACCTAAGCATTGACTTCAAAAGTCAGACCGCGATTGGAACCAACGGTTCAAGTTTTGAGCACGGCCTCAAAGCAACAGAACTTGCAATTCAAAAAGCACTGACCGGACAGAGTGAAGCACTTGTTCGCGACGGCTCATTCTTATCAGTTATCGTCGTTAGCGATGAAGAAGATGACGGAATTGGGCTTGGTAAGGTCGATGCATACAATCTTCATAATTTTATCGAAGATGGACTTACTCAGTTCTCATACACACCTGATCACCTACTTAATTATCTAAACACAGCTAAAGGAGCTGGACAGTTTTCAGTGTCCGCCATCACAGGAACACGCCTAGCAAATGGCTCCATGTGCTCAGCAGCACATTCACAACCCCTGGAAGAAGGAACCGCATACATCGATATCGCAAACAAAACAGGTGGATCTTTACAGAGTATTTGTGACACCGATTGGGGAAATTCTCTATATCAACTCGGGCAAGACTTGACTGCACAAGCCACACAAATCCTTCTGGATCGACAACCTCTAGCAAGCTCAATTCAAGTCACAGTCGATGGCGATAGCAATACAGCTTGGACTTATTTTCCAGCAATCAACACAATTAAATTTGACGCAAGCGCTCTACCTTCAGTCGGTGCAGCAATACACGTCGAATACATGGCAGCAAAAAGCGTTGATTAAATAGAGGAAATCATCACTCAACAGCTTTGAAAAACAAAATGGTTTTTATAAACCAATCTCTCCTTTACAAAAATTCGTTTATTAGGGATAACCGTTCCCGCTCATAAAGAGTGGGAACGGAGTTTTTTTGCCATCTACGATCACAGTCACTTTTTGCATTTATCTATCATTCACTCTAGGAATCGGTTTTTATTCCTACTGGAAGACAGTAACAGTCAAAGACTACTTACTAGCTGATAAAAAACTAGGTCCCTTTACGAGCGCTCTCAGCGCAGGCGCCTCTGATATGAGCGGGTGGCTTCTTTTAGGCTTACCTGGATTAGCTTTTTCGGGACACAGTGGTTGTTTATGGGTTGCACTCAGCCTTTTGCTAGGCACTTATGCAAATTGGAAAATCATTGCGAAACCTTTACGTGAAGCAACACAAAACAACATTCAAACACTCCCGCGATATCTAGAGGTCCGATTCAATACAAAACATGGATTTTTGCGTGTACTTTCTGCCTCTTTAATTATTTTCTTTTTTACTCTTTATGCGAGCTCAGGCCTCATTGCAGCTGGAAAACTTTTTGAACAAGGGTTTCAAATCCCTTCATATACCGGTATTTTCATAACAGCCTTCCTTATGGTGACTTATACAATTTTCGGTGGTTTTTTAGCTATTGTTTGGACCGATGTTTTTCAAGCGCTACTCATGAGTCTTGCACTCATTGTTGTGCCAATCTCTATTTTTTGGCAAACATGGGATGCAACACACGTTGTTATGAATCACAAGTTATCTATTTTTGAAGTCATCTCGCACGCCTCATGGGGTTTAGGGTATTTTGGACAACCTCATATTCTAAGTCGATTTATGGCGATGAAAGACACTAAAAATATATCAAAATCAGCCCAATTTGGGACCATCTGGTGTGGAGCTTGTTTGTTAGGAGCCGTGTGCACGGGCTTTGCTGGTTTTCGTTTTTTTAATGGTCAACTCTCTGACCCTGAGTCAGTATTCATGGCTTTAATCCAAGAGGCTTTTCCTCCATTTATCGCTGGAACATTACTTGCAGCGATTTTTGGCGCTATCATCAGCACAGCTGATTCCCAGCTGCTTGTCGCAGCTAGCTCTCTTATCCAAGATCTTTTTCCTTCGAATAGCAAAATTGGACGCCAAGTTTGCAGCTCTATTCATTACGGAAGAGCCGCTATTGTTCTGATTACAGCAACAGCGACACTCATAGCCATTCATCATAGCCACCTTGTTCTAGAAGTCGTTGCTTTTGCTTGGGCTGGGTTTGGAGCAACACTCGGGCCTGTGATTTTGTGTTCTTTATACTGGAAAAAAACTAATGAAATATCTGCCATTTGCGGCTTACTGTCTGGAACGACAGCGCTTATCATGTGCAAATGGTTTCAAAGCCCTATTTACGAGCTTTTGCCTGGTTTTTTCACAGCTCTATTCACTATTTTGATTATTTCTTCGTTATCTCACCAAAAAAATTGTGACACTTAAAAGGCAAAAAATAACTTCATTATCTATTTCCAAAAAATAGACAATGAAGTGGTTCTATCTCAAAAAATTGAAAGTCACACTAATTCACTGCGTAGTCCCACCTTGCAGATAAAGACAAAACAAGTCGGTTTAGACGGCTCTGAGTCGACGTATCATTAGTCGTGCCAGGACTCACAAATTGAGTTTGGCCATAGATAAGCCCCAAACCCCAATCTATTGTTTTAGGTCGACGGTTAAACCACGAAACGTGAAAACCGACCTCTAAATCAAGTGCAGACTGAATAGAATGCAGCTTGTTGTCGTATCCAACTCTACCAATATGCAACGGGGTTAAAGACGATTCTAATGTCCAATTTGCAACATCGCGCCCATTCTCCTCGATTGCCCCTTGAACACCACCATAGAAACCCCCAACCAGATTATCATACCCGCCATAACCATCATTCTTGACAGATAAAGATTGAAAACCTCCGACAGCCCCCGCAAACCATTTATCAAACCATAAAGAATTTTTAACTTTTTGATTCCAAAAAATTCTTGCTAAAGCAGAAAGATGAGTTGCATTTACAGGGCCAGAAGCTTTCGTTTTTGAAAAACCTCCAGTCACATCAAACGTATATTTCACCAAGGGAAGAACACCTCGAGTTACTGAGACACCTATTTCATTAATAGGTGAGACAAACTGCCCAGAAGCACCAACAGGGCCGTGATATTTCCAATGATGATATCCTGCGTGGAGCGTCATATTATCCGCAAAGTATGACATATACCCATTGCTAGGGCCATCTCCACTCGAATCATCAGAAGGTGAAGTCATACTTCCATCAAAAGAAAATAAGTCAACAAAGCCATTCTTATCATCTTCTTTGTCATTTTCTTCATCTAAATCAACACTTTGATCGTTTGCACTCTTGTTTTTCTGATAGTCTTCCTCTTCATTTTTGGCAAAACTTTTTATGTTCTTCTGAAAAACAGCACTCGAATCAGCCAATAATTTTTGACTTTCATCATTCAAACGAACAGCTACCAATGACGAAGTTGGTATATCAACAGATTTTGTCGAAAAATATTGAAAATAAGTTCGCAGCTTTGAGTGCTCAACTTTGACACCGTCACCGACAGAGAGAGGCTGATAGCTCACTAAGTCAGAAATTTTTGCAACAGACGTTGTCTTTTGTAGGTCAACAATTTTTGCATACCCTAAAAAATCTTGGTCATACTTATAAAAAGCCCCGGTCGCTGGATGGTTTTCAGAAACAACAACTCGATTTAATTTTAAACGATCTCCAATTCTCAAACCTTGATGATGCCCACCAGACAATGTAATAAAAGGTTCATGAATAGAAGTTACATAAGCATCTATTGGCCATTTATTCATCAGACCATAAAGAATCGTTCGCACCCAGTGCTTTCTTTCCTCATCTTTTGCTTTATTCCAAATAAGTTTTTCAAGTGTCAACGAATCTTGAGACCACAGTGTGAAATCAGAATCAAGCATACGCACTGTGAGAACAACCCGATCTGTATCTTTGGCAACCAGCAAACTGAACCACGCATCCAAGTCATAGTGCTTCTTAACAAACTGCCGTTCTTTATAAGTATCCCACAGATCTTCAGCTATTTCTTGAGACAGTACTGTATACTTTCCTGACCCTCGGACTTCCGATCGAAAAATATCTTCCACACTTTCTTTATGAGGAAATCTATCTCCGTCTTGACTGGAAAAAAACTGAGGAGGGATCACAGCAACATTACGCACAACAGGAAGCTTTTGTACATCGTTTGCTGTTGCTTGAAACGAAAACAAAATACAGAATAAAAAGTATCTTTTAAATTTTTTCTGAAGACTGCGTATTCCCATCAAAGCACAACCTATGTTTGGTCTTCTCAATCATTGTTTCAAGATGCACAGGCCTTTTCCAAACTTTTTGTAAATTCTTCAAGGTTTCAATTGTACTATCTTGCTTGAGGTCCTCTCCATCATAACGATGCTGAAGAAGAAGCTCTCCCCGATTTCTAAAGTTCCCATCAACAACATGAATGACTGGAGCACCAAGATTAATAATTTGTTGCAATAACTTTTGTTTTATTGATCTAAAGTCTCTCGATGAAATAATATAGTCACCCGTTTTTTGATCATAATCATACAGAAACATTTTTGTTTTATGACAAAAATCCTCATCTAAATATTGATCTAAAAATGTGACATCATTATGAAATTTTCTTACTTCAAAAATCTTTTTTCGTCCAGCACCAGCCTCTTTGGGACCTTCCCAAGATTCTCGAACTTTATGGTCATCACAGTTGAGATAGCCCACCCCAAATCGACCTTCATCCCAACGATTTTCAATATGTCTTAGTAATTCGATCCCTAACTTATAGGGATTAAGTTGGTTAGGTTGATTTGCAACAACTCCAGCATGTTGGCAGCAGTAATCAATGATGCCTTCAGCACCAACAGGATCAATTTCTGTCATCATTTTACTATGCCAATAACTCGCCCAACCTTCATTAATAATTTTAGTTTGGCCCTGAGGAGCAAAGTAATATGATTCTGCTCGAATCATTTCCATAATCCGCCTTTGCCATGTCGACATAGGAGCATATTGAATTAAAAAATGAAGAATATCTCGCTCTGGTTGATCTGGAACACGAGTTTGCTTTTCTGCATCCTCTAAAATTTTCCTCTTTTGATCTTCTAAATATTCTTGAGGATTAATATAATGATCCATATATTTTTTTGACTTTAGTTTTGATGGATTTTTTTTCGCTAAATCTTCTTTTTCTTTATCGGTCAGAGATTTTATATGAGGGCGAAATACAGAATGTACATCAATTAGATTTTCCATACTCAGACAAACATCAATAAAGTCCTCAACTTCAGATTGGCCAACTTCATTGATAATATTGCGAACAACAGCTGCATCATTTGCCATTTGATCAAGCATTTTTCGGTTTGTCTTACTAAACCAATAATTATTTTTAAAAAAATCACAATGCCCATAAACGTGAGCAATCACCATCCGTTGAGAAACTTCAGTATTGGACCTTAAAAGATACGCATAGCAAGGGTCATTATTAATGACCATTTCATAAATCTTAGACAAACCATACGTATAGCTTTTTGATAAAGATTCATACTCCATACCCCACCGCCAGTGAGGGTAACGAGTAGGAAACCCACCATAGGCAGCTATTTCATTTAACTGTTGATAGTCGACAACTTCAAATACAGTTGTAAACATATCTAAACCCACCTCTGTTGCTTTATTCCACAGACGATCAGCTTCTGCTTGTAGATGAGGAGGGAGATTTGTCTGAAAATCAGTCATGCTATTTTCCTTTGCCTAGGAAAATTTTTAAAGATTCCATAATCGCACTACGGTCTTTAATAGGAGCTAGTGTTACTTTATCATGAGATTCACCGAACTTTTTTGTAAGATCACGAAGAAATTGACCTGAACCATATCTAGACTCTACCTGCCCATAACAAAAAATATTAGAAACAGGTAAAAGAGTGTCTTCCATAATTTTCAAACATTCAGTCGTATCATTGCCAGACCAATTATCTCCATCTGAAAAATGAAATAAATAAATATTCCATTCATCGACAGGGTAATCTTGAGCCAACATGTCAGCAACAAGCTTATAGGCAGAGCTAATCAATGTCCCACCAGATTCTTTCGTTTTGAAAAAATCTTCTTCACTCACTTCACGCGCAGTAGCATCATGAATAACATAACGCCTCTCTAATCCTTTATATTGCTTTTTAAGCCACGTATCGAGCCAAAAACTCGTCATGCGAACGATTTCTTTTTGTTCATCTCCCATCGACCCTGAAACATCCATCATATAGACAATAACAGCACCTGCCATCGGCTTAGGCGTGACTGTAAAAGACCGGTATCTTTTATCATCTTTAATAGGAATAATAACTGGATTATCAGGATCATAATCACCTGTAAGCACGGATCTTTTAAGAGCTTCACGATAAGTTCTTTTAAAATAATGCAAAGACTCTGGGCCAAATTTATGGATCCCTGAATAGCGAACTTTATCACTTTCAAGACTTTTTTGGCCTTTATTTTCGATATTAGGAAGCTCAAGCTCTTCACTCAGAATATCAGCTAATTCTTCAATTGTGACATCAACTTCAAGCTGCTGTTGCCCTGCTTCATTGCCAGCTTCACCCTCACCTGGTTGAGCCGAGCCTTCCCCTTGACCTGTAGAATCCCCAACTTCACCGTCTCCTTGCCCTACCCCATTCTGGGAAGAACCAAATCGAAAACGAGGAAGATCAATATGAGGAATAGGAATTGTGACTTCTTTTTTCCCCTGCCGCGCAATCATATCTCCACTGGAAATAAATTTTCGCAACTCTTTTTTGATCTTCCCTCGCACGATTTTATGGAATCGATTGAGGTCCGATTCCATTTTCATAAGCAGCTCCTCAGTTGGTCGTCGCAGTATCACCACGAGCAAAAATACTAGCTACAAAAGAAAGAATATCTGTTGAGCAAATTTCGCAGTAGCCATAATTTTTTATTAATCGGTTTTTCACCACATCAATTTTCTTTTGAGTCTCACGATCAACAACATTTGACACAAGAGTTGTTAATTTAATCGTATCTTTTTGATCTTCAAAAAGCTTCAGCTCTAAAGCTTTGTGTAGTCTTTCATTTGTTCTAAAGTCAAATGATTTCCCCTCTAGAGCAAGAGCACCAATATAGTTCATAATTTCACGCCGGAAATCATCTTTTCGGCTTTCTGACACATCAATTTTATCTTCAATCGACCTCATCAGCCTCTCATCAGGATCTTCATCAGAACCAGTATAAGGGTTCCGAATTTTTTCTCGCTGAACATAAGCTTTTACATTATCAATATAATTTCCACAAAGCTTATCAATACCAGCTTCATCGGCTGATATCGCACGTTGGACTTCATGCTTCACAATATCTTCGTACTCTCTTTTAACCTCTGTTAAAAGCTCTTGATATCGTGAACGCACTTCTGGATTATTAATCAACGAATGGCCTTTAAGGCCTGCTGATAGTTCATTCATGATGATAAATGGATTAATACACCCATCGCCACGATTTGTAATTAATGCATTCGAAATTTTATCCTGGATATAGCGTGGGCTAATACCATCAAGACCTTCACGATCAGCATCTTTTCTTAATTCTTTTACATTATCTTCTGTAAAATGTTGTGATGTTCTTCCATTGTAAAGTTTTAGCTTCTGTAACAATGTAAGGTTTGCTTTTTTTGGTTCTTCTAATCGCGTTAAAATTGCCCACATAGAAGCCATTTCTATAGTATGAGGCGCGATGTGAATATGAGGAACTGTTTCAGCGTTGAAATCTTTTTTATAAATTTTAACTTCTTCGTCAAGCGTTGTAATATACGGAACATCAATTTTAACAGTTCTATCTCGCAACGCTTCCATAAACTCATTACTTTGCAATTTACGATATTCTGGTTCATTCGTATGGCCAAGAATAACTTCATCAATTGTTGTCTGAGCAAACTTTTTAGGCTTCACTCTATGCTCTTGAGAAGCAGTTAAAAGATCATATAAAAAAGCAACATCTAACTTTAAGACCTCAATAAACTCAATAATTCCTCGATTTGCAATATTGAACTCACCATCAAAGTTAAAAGCTCTAGGATCAGAATCAGACCCATATGTTGCGATCTTTCTATAGTTAATATCTCCGGTCAATTCAGTTGAGTCTTGGTTTTTTTCATCTTTAGGTTGAAACGTTCCAATTCCAACTCGGTCTCTTTCAGAAATAACTAAACGCTTTACTCGAATATGTTTTTCTACCATAGCGTTCCAATCACCACGGTAGTGCTCAATCAAACATTCATACGTGTGACGACATGCAGGACAGAGTTCACCTTCAATAACGAGCGCTTTACGGCGATCACGCCCTCTATTGAATTCTTCAACAAATTGAGCTCTTTGTTTTTCTGGAATCACATGAAGAGGGTCCTCATGCATAGGGCACGGCATCTCATCTTCCATTTTCAAGACAGATTCCAGATTCGTCCACACATAAGTATACAAAGCACCATCAGGCGTTTTTGAGTAGGCTTCATAACCTTTTTTTAGCAAACGAGCTATTGTCGATTTTGCGCTTCCCACAGGACCATGAAGAAGTATAACTCTTTTTTCAGGGCCAAAACGATAAGCGCCTGATTTAATAATGTTCACAAGTTTCTGTAAATGAACATCTAAACCAAAAACAGCATCACGTCCATTCTCAATAGGATCTTCAAAAAATTTCCAGTGTGTGATCTTCTTTTTATACTGTGTGTGTTGAGAATAACCATATGACGCAATCATATCGTAAAGACGTTGAAATGCTGTCCGTGCTATTTCAGGGTTTTCAACAACCATGTCCATATATTGTCGAAAACTACCTTCCCAACGCAATTCTTCATGCTCTTCTTGAAGACCTTGCTGTGAAATAAGACTATAGAGTCTATCCGAGTCCATGAAGAAACCTCATACAATAAACAATTGGTAACGATTAAATGGTAGTTCTAGGATATGTTCCAATACCAATATGTGTCAAAGGACTCAAATGGTGAGATCTGCCTACTTTGTGACGGGAAAAACAATATTTTTATACATCAAGATGCTTCATTTTTTTAAAAAAATCACTAAATATATAATATTCAAAATATATAAACCGTTTATTATATGAACATCATATATAAATATTTTTTTTACACACAACAACCAAGCATTCCTTTTATCCAAAATCATTCACAAGCCACATAACAAAGCACAGTCTTATTTACACACTCATACATACCAAATATTGCTTTAAAAATGGATTCATCAGCTTCTTGAAATTATTAATACGTAAATAAAATCATCTAATGCTCTATCTTTGAATTTTTACAATCTTATATTTTATATAAAAAAAATTCTGAGTCCGTAAAAAGAGACTGACTGTTAAAAAGTTAGAGCCAATCTCTTTTTACTTAAAGCTTCACTGCATTCTTTTGTAAAAAAGATTGAATAAAAGCCATGATATCACCATCTAAAACTTGCTCTGGGGAGTGAGACTCTTGTGCAGTTCTATGATCTTTCACCATTTTATAAGGGTGTAAAACATAGCTACGAATTTGGCTTCCAAAACCAATTTCACTTTTTGAGTTTTCAAGTTCTTTTTGTTTTGCTTGCCGCTTCTCAAGCTCAATTTCATAAAGCCGACTCCGCAACATTTTCATGGCCGTTTCTCGGTTCTGATGTTGAGACCTTTGACTTTGACACTGTACAACCACACCAGAAGGTTCATGCGTCAACCGAACAGCGGAGTCCGTTCTGTTCACATGTTGCCCACCA
Source organism: Oligoflexales bacterium (assembly GCA_045106415.1). Taxonomy (GTDB): domain Bacteria; phylum Bdellovibrionota_B; class Oligoflexia; order Oligoflexales; family Bog-1112; genus JBGCEP01. Next base: position 42,271 of record JBGCEP010000030.1, read on the forward strand.
GCACCACTTGCACGGTACGTATCCACACGAAGATCCGCAGGATTAACTTCAATTTCAATATTGTCATCAATCACAGGCGTCACATAAATAGATGCAAAACTTGTATGACGGCGAGCATTAGAGTCAAAAGGAGAAATGCGCACAAGACGATGCACACCTGACTCAGCATTCAAAATTCCAAATGCAAACTCTCCTCGAAGCTCTAATGTTGCACTTCGAATACCAGCCTCATCACCATCTTGAACATCATGTATCTCGACATCCCACTGCTTACGCGCCGCAAATCTCAAGTACATTCTCATCAGCATGGAAGCCCAATCACAACTTTCAGTGCCTCCAGCTCCAGCGTTGATTGTTACCAGTGCATGACATTGATCCGCTTCACCCCCAAGAAGGCTTTCCGTCTCAATGGCGTCGAGCAAAATTTGCAAATCATTTAAGGAGTTTATTGCTTCTTCTAAGAACTCTTCTCCATCTGTAGCAAGCTCTAAGGCTGCTGCAATATCGGAATTCAGCGCATCAATTTTCTCAGACTTCGCCAGTTTGTCCTCAAGCTGCTTTTTCTCACGCAATAAATCCGCGGACCTTGCCGCATCATTCCACAAATCAGGATCCGCATTCATTGTATCTGTAATATCTTGCAAGCGCTGTGTCGTATCAGCAGTGTCAAAGACACCTCCGTAAATGGGTGGATCTTTCTGCTATTTCTTTCGCTTGACTGTTCAGCGTTTCAATATCCACTGTATCTCCTTGATATTATTATGTGTTCATTGACACAATCGTCATCATGAAAGTACCATGGAAGTAATGACCATTCCAACGGATGTTTTCTTTGATACTCGTCACTCGACTTGATAATTCCAAACTTTTAGTCAATCTCGATAATGTAAAATATATCGAATCGACTCCTGATACTTTAATCCGTTTTATGAACGGAGACTCTCTTATGGTGTTAGAGAGTTTAGAGGAAGTTCAAAACCGGGCTCTCTTTGCTATGCAAAAATTTATGACAGACACACACAAACAACCACAGAATTTTCAACCTGAGGTACTCTAATGGATATCACCAGCCTTCTCGGACCTATTGTTGCATTAGGAGCTATCGGAGTCGGATTGATTCTCGAAGGTGGCCACGTGTCATCCGTTATTCAATTCACTGCATTTTTGATTGTTATTGGTGGCATGGTTGGTTCTATTATGGTGGCCTACCCTATGGGTGACCTCATTAATGCTTTAAAGTCTTTAGGTACTTTCATGAAAAGCCCTAAGGCTGACCCTGATCAAATCTTTGCAGAAATCATGGAGCTTGCACAAATTGCTCGTCAAGAATCGGTTCTCGCATTAGAAAAAAAACGCGCAGACATCAGCTACCCTCCGTTAGCAAAAGCAATTCGACTCGCTGTTGATGGCACTGATCCAACTATTATCCGTGACGCACTTGAAACAGCTCAACATGTAGCTCTTGAGGAAGAAGAGGTCTACGTTCACTTCTGGGAAGATTGTGGCGCAATCGCACCAACCATTGGTATTCTTGGAGCTGTTTTAGGTTTGATTCACGTTATGGAAAATCTGGACAAACCTGAAATGATTGGACCTGGTATCGCTGTTGCATTCGTTGCAACTCTTTATGGTGTAGGCTTTGCAAATATATTTTTCCTACCTATCGGAAAAAAAATAAAAAGAAAAGCAGTGATGGACTCAATGGCACAAGAGATGGTCATTATCGGTGTTGAAGGAATTCTTGCTGGCCTTAACCCAAAAGTTCTTCAAGAAAAGCTTTCTTGCTTTGTTAACGAAGCTCAAGAAGAGTAGAAAAGATGGCAAAAAAAAAATGTCCAGAATTTGAAAACCACGAAAGATGGCTTGTCAGCTACGCCGACATGCTCACACTACTTTTCGCAGTATTTGTTGTTCTTTTCGCCCTCAAAGACGGTGGGGGGGGAGAAGAAACTCAAGAGACAGCAGGCTCTATGCAAGAAAGCTTTAGTACACCTCTTGAAGATATTCCTATTGATAGAAAAACGGGATCTCTACCGAATGGAGGAAGCGTTTTTGAGTACTTTCAAGGCGAAAATGTAACACCACCACCTATTCAGAAATATGATGATCAAAAACAAGAAAAAGGTCTTATCGACACTGAGATGCATAAATTTAAAACACAGTTAGAGAATCGGCTTTATGGCCCTCATAAATTTAGAAGTCATGATGAATCAGGAAACTCTAGGCTTGTTGAAATCCGACGTTCGTCCACAGGTTTTCAGCTCAAAATACTTGCGCGACACTTCTATGATGAAGGTGAGATTGACGTTAAAAAAACGGCTATCCCCCAAGTCGATAAAGTCATCACAATGCTTAAAAAATTAAGGCGCACCGTCGTAATCGAAGGACACACTGATAATTTACCAACAAAAGGTCGCTGGTCAAACTGGGATGTCTCTGCTTTACGAGCCACTCATTTAGTTAAGTACATGATAGAAAAACATAAATTCCCCCAGTCAAAACTTGCCGCCTCGGGGTATGGGGATACTCGACCGATTGCACATAACGGGACACAAGAGGGACGCCAACTTAACAGACGGATAGAAATTCATGTTCATTATGATCGCTCTAAGCATCACGATCCTCTGCGCTGAACAAGCGCAAAGCACCCCTATATCTCAAAAAGATTTTTTGAAAATCATTAAAAACTACAGCATTATTGCTGATTTTTCTCAAAAAAATCCTGACCGCAACCTTGTCAAAGAAACTATTTTTTGGCAATACCCTTGGGAATTACCAAAAATTTCTTTTCCATTTGTAAAAAACTTTGGAGATGAAAAATTTCTACTAAACTCTCCAGGCACTGGTCGACCTTATGAACACATCAACCGGGGCCGACAATTTTACCTGAAAGGCGACTATGAAGAAGCTAAAGATACATGGCTATCAAATCGAATGAGATATGGATCTAGTTGGGATTTCCATAGAAGAAATGATCTTTATGTTGGATTTAGTTTTTATAAAATGGGTCAAAAAGCAGAACAAGCAGAAGGCGCTTTTTCACAGCAAGCAAAAACCTATTACTCACATTCATCAACATTCTTAACTTGGGCTTTTTCAAGAAAAAAACAGATCCCAGATCCCATGATTGACAAGTTAATGCCAGAAGGCTCTTATCAACTCACTGCAATGTACTTTAAATATGACCAATACAAAAAAGCCAACCATATGGCTGAAGCCGGGCTTGAACACATCGAAAACGTGGGTGCAACATCAAAAACAAGATATTACAGAGCTGATCTTAGGCGTATTTTAGCTGAGACTATGATCAAAAACAGAGCATATCCACCAGCCATTATTCAACTCGACAGAGCTTTACGACAAGATCCTGACCCTTATCGCGCTGCACTCATTTTTTCACGCATCGGTGACATTTATTTTGACTTGAACAACTATGAACTTGCAGAAGACATGTATCATTTAAGTATTCGTGTTCAAAGAGAACATCAATCTCTAGCTCCATCACAACTTGCTCTGCAAGCAGAATCTTTTTTTTGGATGAAAAAATTCTCTAAAGCACAAGAAATTTTTCAACGATCTCTTGATAGTTATGGAACACACACAGATGTCTTGCCAGTACAAACACGACCGTGGGTTTTACTACGTATTGCAGATGCTTTTCTTGCTCGATCATACCTTAAAGACACAACAGAGAAAGAAAAAATGGAACTTCAACACCAAGCTGTTGTCCAGTACTCTAAGGTTGCACATCATTTCCCAAATCATGAAGCAGCACAAATAGCAGAGCTTCGATCAACTTGTCTCCAATTCCCTAAATATCAAAAAAAGAATGTGATACACGCAAGAAATAAGATGCATTCACTCAGGCGAGAGAAAATACCCTTTCTTGCCCATGAAATGTCATGGGATTGTGAAATAAACTCTTACATTTCAAGAGAAAGCGGAGAAATCATTATAGAAAAAGTAAAAGAATTCCTCAGTCATTATCCGGATTCAGAGCGATCAAAAAAATGGATTGAGCCCGTAAGAAACGCACAAGCTATAAAAATTTATAAATACATACAACAAAAAGATGATTACGGCACAATCGGTTTTTACCTTGCTAATCGCGACACTCTTTTTCAAAAAGTTGATCCTAAACTCGCAAAAATTCTATTCAAAATATTCATCACCCTTGGTAAGCAAGAAGATGCGCATCATCTATACGAAACATTCAAAAACCACATAGAAACAGATCATGATAAATTAATACAAGCTGTATATATCGTCGAAAACGAAAATATGAATAAAAATGGTCTAGCTGAAGATCTAACCATTCATCACACAGAGGAACATGAATTTCTACTAACAAGAATTCTTCAATCAAAACATGGACACTTTCTCACTCCTTGGGTTTTCAAAATAAAAAATCAGTGGGAAAAAAATCCTATTCTATTATGTGATCAAATATTACCACTCCTTTCCTCATGGCCACACAATACTGAAACAGAAATGCGAGATAAAACAGTCATAGAAATAGCAGAACAAGAACTTCCTGACCTCCTTACAGATGATGAAGTATGTGGCATCACCCTTCTTGATTTAGAGCTCGAACAAGCCATTGATAGAAGAGATGCTCATCGTCTCGCCTTGTGGACCAAAAGAACATCTTGGCCATTAACACCGTCGATCCTCAGAATTCAATGGATAGCAGCAGAAAAGCTTTATGAGCTTGGTAGAAAAAAAGACGCTGAATTTTTATGGTCCTACATCTCCAAGCAACCTCTTCAGACTTATGAAGTCAAATTTTCAAAAGCACGACTTCAAGATATCCACACAGAGCATAATTCTCTATGGGAAAAATAGCTTTATTTTCAGCACGATAAACACATGTAATTTCACTAAACATAAAAAAAAACCGAGAATATAACCATAGACTGTGGAGGTTTTATGAGTAAACAGGAATTGAGCAAGCCTTTTTTGAGTATAGTGATTGCAGTATTCTCTCTTATTGCAATCATCCTTATGCCTCTATGGGCGCACGCTGAATCATTCTACACATCAACTTTAGCTCTTTTAGCTTTAGTAACAGGATCTTTTGCAATAGCAAGATTACAGCATTTATCGCAACAAGAAATGCCTGAATCAGATGTAGATGAGAATAGAATTCGGGGTGAATATGAAAGTGAGTTTAGAACGCAAAAGCTAGATCTCGAAGCTCAGCTGCAATCGTTTACTCTTAAACTTCGAGATGCTGATACTCAAATATCAAAATTCAAAGTTCTCATAGATGAAAGTAAGAATCGTGAAACAGTGCTTCAAAAAGAAGTTGCAGAACTACAATCGCAAACAAAAACGAATGGTCAGAGTAGCGGACCTGGTGTTGCTTCTATTTTTGAAATTCGATCCAAAGACTTAATTTCACGACTTGGAGAGAAAGACGAACAACTCACTTCACAGGAATCTCTATTAAAAAAGATTCAACATCTCATACCTGAAATTAAAGGGCAGCTCAATCAAGTCGTTAAACACACAGAGTCAAGCGCTATTGAAATTGGGGATAAAGTTCGCTCTATTTATGAAAAAGCGCAACGTAATCTCGCTGAATCAAATGAGATTAATCGCCAGTTTTCAGGTGCTCAAATTTCTTCTGAAGAAAGTGATGCTCCTCAGCAGCAGTCCCTCTCAACAGTCCTTGAAAGCGCACTCAGCCTTCTCACGGAAATGACTGAAATGCTCGAAGAAAACAGCTCACTCAATATAGAATATTCTGAGTCGATTGAGGTCATTCTTGAAAACACAGCAACAATTAATAAAATTACAGAAGATATTCAATACATTTCAGATCAAACAAACCTCCTAGCTCTCAATGCAGCAATTGAAGCTGCACGAGCAGGTGAGCATGGTCGAGGATTTAGTGTTGTTGCAGAAGAGGTCCGAAAACTATCTGACAGAACAAACCAAGCCTCCAATGACATTACTCAAATTGTTGGTAAAGTAAATAATTCTGTGCAAGCCATTGCGAACTCATTAACTGATAAATTAAAGAAAACAAAGGGTAAAAAAGAGTCTGTTGATAACGCTGTTGAGCTTCTTTTAAATACAGCTAAAGAATCGACAGAAGTTTTTGCTCAGCTTGTATCAAACTCTGTATCAAGCTCTGAGAGTGTTGCTAAGAATATTGATCAGATCATTACGAGTCTTCAATTCCAAGATATCACACGCCAAGAAATAGAATCAGTCATACGACCGCTTGGACAGATCAACGAATTTGCAGATGATTTGGTGGATAAGCTTCGAGGGTTAAAATCAGATGGAGCTTCTGCTCCAACTTCACCTAGCTCTGAAGAACGAGTAGCAAGCGCTCCGAATCCACCTCCAGCAGAACCTGTTAAAACAGACACACCCTCACCAGAGACTGTGAAAGTAGAAGCCCCGACTCCAGCGGAAGCGGCAGCACCACCTCCAGCTGAAGCGGACGCAGATGAAGCTGCTGCCCCAAAAGAAGTTCTCTTCTTCTAGAAAAAAAACGTTTCTATGCCGCATTTTGATGTTCTTCAAAAGGATCGAGATGCGGCATCATTTTACTTAAAATAAGAAGAACATCTTCTATATTATGCAAATCTTTACAGAAAAATATCCGCATAACATCGATTTCATTTGATTGAAATGGATATCGTGACAAACATTCTGACCCTATCATTTGCCCTAATAAATAAGCCACTTCTAAACTTATTCCACGGCTGCATTTCTCAAAAGAATCTTTTATAATTTGGACTGTTAATCCATCTTTTCTTTTTATAGTTTCAAAAACTGAAATAACTTCTTTTGAGATAAAATATTGTTGAGAGCAATTTTTTGATTCATAGAATAATAAATATTCTTTATGATGATAAAAATTCATAACTGAAAAATGTGGGTCAAAGATTTTAGCACACATAGTCCCAATGGCATTCCACAAGACATATTTATAAAACACCATACATGCATCTCCTGAAAAATTAAAATGAGGATGAAGCATATGGTATAAAAACTGTCCGGCAAGGTATGGGAAAGCATCTTGCCAATGTTCATTAAAACAAACTGTATATCGATCTAAATCATATAATCCATAATCTTTTTGTAAACTTGTTGAGTTTTTTTGAAAACCTGAGAGCCACTGAAATGAAGATTCATCAATGCAAAACTTTTGCAAGTTCTCTTGAGCAATACTTAAACCTAAAAAATCAGATAAATCTCTGCAAATTTCATAAAAATGGTAATCAAGATCAATTCTAATCTCATTATAGTCATATGTTTTATGATCTGAAGCCTCTATTAAAGACGCCTTTAAATCACTCCACATATTAAAAGATTTCCATTTTGACCACGGAGTTGAGTTCATAATACAAAAATATCGTTCTGCAACAGATAAATAAATAGGAAATGATGATTTTTGCTCTAAACATTTAAAAAAATATTGATCAATATTATTAACGATACGTACAATATAATCTTGAGAAACACCTAGTTTTGTAAGATGATCAGGAAGGTGAGATTGTGCTAAGTGATTCTCACCAACAACACAAATCAGCAATGAATTTTTATTATTTTTTTGTATTGCATATAAGCGTTGCGACATAAATTTATCCCGCTTTTGAAGTTGATCTAATCCTTTACGATTTGTATCAATTCCATAAACGGGTATTTTAAAATCACGCGCAGTTGTGAGAAGCTCTTGATAATGCTTCCATGGAAAACCCCAATCACTTTCATATTGAATAGCTTCTAGAAAATCAAACTCTGTCATATTTCCTAAAAGATAAGCATCAATATAAGGTTGATCTTCTGCTCTAAAGATTTCCACACATAAGACAAGGCTACGATTTTTATATAAATCTCTCAAAATATTACGACAACCATCGACAGAGGCTCGTGAAGTATGAAAGTCACCATACAGTAGTATATGAGAGCGGAGAATAGAAGCATGCAAAGCTTCTAAGGAAGTTACAGAAGCATCTTGAGAGAGCTCACAGAGAAATCTTTTTTCATAACGCTCTATTTCATTGGAATAATTTTGTCGCTCCGACAAAGCCTCATTCCATTCACGCTGAAAAAGCTCTTGATGTAGATGTTGTAAAGAGGCCATAACCTCCCCAAGTCACTCTTAACTCTATGATCATAACGGATTTTTTTGTCTTGTCGGGAGGTAAATATAACCGAGACGGCCTTCTTGTAAGAAGTTTTCACCCGCCATCACAAAACTGCAACGAACACCAGAGATTCCCCCCCACCAGACAGGGTTGGATTTCTGTAAAGATTTGATTATGCCTTGGCATTGCTCGGTTAATGAATCACTTGGTTTATGAACAATCTGCGTTCGAATCAGCAAACCAAAACCGTCTACTGTAAATAAAGATGCAATATGCTTCACCTTATGCCCAGGCAAAAGTTTTTGCACCTCAAATTTCCATTCATTCTCAGGTAAGACTTGATCTCGAAATTGAAAGATTTCTTTTTGAATAGGGAGTTCATATAGACCAGCCCCACTTAAATATTTACCTGAGAGATCAAACCACATTCTTGCACCAAAAGTATCACCGACCAGCCTGCGTTGTTCTCCTCTTTGCAAAAGATGCTCATAAGACAAACCGTGATAAGACCAACGCATATAATGAAATCCACCTAAAACCCAACGGTCATGATGAGGTACAAAAGTCACAAAAACACGACCTAAATCTTCTTGGCCTAAAATCTGAATCCAAACACCAAACATCAACGGATAGCCATATTGAGGGTAGAGTGATACTTCAGTCGTATATGGACAAGAAAGGCTCTGAATCGAATTTTCCACGTTCTGCAATGCCCAAAAGCGATGCATTGATACCTCTAAAGGTCCTTTTAACCCAAGCTTCATCTGTATTAAGGCTTGGCCAATCTTGCTCGGAGTCATTTTTAAACGGGGGTGAAATAACTGAGAAAGCTCAATTGCATCTTGCTCTTTTATCGATTTCAAAAGGATTTTTAATTTTTCTTGAGCCCCAGAAGGGATTTGTTTTGGAAACAACCTGACACAGCTTGCTGCTGGAGACTCTGCTGAAAAAATTTGAGAACGGATGCTTTCAACCGGCAACGGCAATAAAGGCCGTTGCGCAAAAAGATGTAGATCACCCGCTATTACCACAAGAACCGCAGTCAGATTTTTCCAATTCATACGGTACAAGCTCCCAAGTCCCGAACTCTTGATTCACTGTTTGTAATGCATCATCAAGATAATCATACTCTACAGTCATCAATTCGACGAGTTTCTCAGCTTCAAGGCAGTAAGCATTGTAAGTATATATTTCTTTTTCAGGTGAATAAATAATACTCACACCTGCTTGACGGGATTCAAACTTTAAAAACTTTTTATCATAATTATCATTATTTAAAGGACCTCTCATGAGACCTCCACAGTGAAGAAATATTCTTTGTTTTTACGCCCATTGCAAAAATCATGCATTTTCATTAATTTTTTACCCTCAGGCTTTACACTATAAACCTCAAGAGAACCTTTAGCACACTGCACCCGCAAAACACCAGATTCCGGCTCCCAACGCCCTTGCCCAATGGTTTCAGAAAAAGACTGGGAGCTCACTTTTACGTCAGAAAAAACTATCCGACGCCCCTCTAGGAAACTATAAAGACCAGGCCAAGGCTGATAAGCTTTAAATCGTTGATAAATTTTCTGAGCAGATTCACTCCAAAGAATTTGGCCATCTTTTTTATGAATTTTTTTACATAATGTAATCAAACTTTCATCTTGTTCAACACCGACATACAAAGGATTTTCAAGGTGCTGCAAAGCCATCAAAACCTGTGATCCACCCTCAATAAATAAAGCATGCAGAAGATCTTCAGCTGTTGCTTCTGGAGCAACATTTTGCTCTGTCTGGCAAATAATATTTCCTGCATCTAAGGCTTGCACTGTGAAAAGAATACTAACACCTGTTTTTGCATCACCCTCAAGCAATGTATTTTGCACCGGTGTTGCTCCTCTGTGTTTTGGTAGCAAAGAGGGGTGAATATTGATAGTCCCACGTTTTGGAATCTCTAAAAATTTTTTCGTCAAAATTTGGCCATACGCTGCTGTAATTGCCACATCTGGCTGTAGAGCAGAAAAGCGGGCTAGAAAATCTGGATCTGAGGCCTTCATTGGCTGTAAGACTTCAATGCCTTTTTGTTTGGCAAACTCAGCTACCGCAGGGTCCATCACTTTACGGCCTCGGCCCTGTTTAGACGCAGGTTGACTCACAACAGCAACCACTTCATGATTCGACGCTAATAAAGACTCTAAGGGAGGAATCACACACGCTGGCGAACCTAAAAAAACAACTCTCATCCATCTCTCCTACAACCAATCAAACATAGAGATAAACGGATTCTTTATCGACAGCAACAGAATTCGTCGCTTCCATCATAAGCGCCTAATAAAACAAGAATAACCAATATTATTTATCACGACATGTCTCTTGAAATTCGTCTTGTAGCGATTTATTGAGATTCATAGCTTTTGCAAAATCGTACTCACGACCAGAATAAATACGGCCATAATACTCTGAAGCTTCAACAGATTTTTCTGGGGCCATATTCTCCAAAATCGCTGTGACTTGTTTTTGTTTCATATTTTTAAATAGAGCAACTCTAAGATCTTTATCCATTTTTTCAAAAATTGGAGCAGCTTTTTTAGGTTCCATTTTCACATAAAATGCTATTAAGTTTTCCAAACGATCTTCTTGAAGTTTTTTTTCTTTTTGCAACGTTGATTGAAAAAAATCCATCTCGTCATCAATTTTTTGAAGTTTTTCATCAATGCTTACTTCTAAATTTTGAAGCTGCTTATATTTATCTTTGAGTAGTTCAAGTCTATCTCGGACTTGACCCTGTAAACGCTCAACAATTTTAACATAACGCGCTGCATCTTCACGTTTAGCTTTTTCTGAATTAAAGTTTGGGAGCTCCAATAAACCGTGAAAAAAACCTTTTCTTTCATCTTTTTTTGTTGTATTTGCTTTTGCGATTTTTAAGCCGTCTTCATTCATTTGAAAACCTAATAAATCTTCATCGTCAGTAGCTGCTTCTTCAATATTTTCTTCTATAATCTCCGCTGTCTCTTCATCAAGAGATTCTTGTTCTTCTGAAATTCCTTCTTCATCTGCACCCACTAAATTTTTTTCACCAAACTCTAAATCAAACACCCAAAAAGCGGATACTACACACAAAATAGAAATTTTTAGAATAAAAATATTACGAAGAAACATAAATCAAACCTTACATATTATATTTCCAATTATAGCTATCATCTTGCGATTCTTGCTCTTGTCTTGAAACTTCATTTGCGAGTTCTTGCCATGTTCGATGTTTCATTTCTTCTGCTGCTTTCACAGACGCATGAGCTTCTTGAAGTTTTTTACCTTGCATTTGAACTCTGCGCTGAATATTTGATAACTCTATATGTGATTTCGACCAATTTAATTTGGCATGATCTGCTAAATCTTCAAATGTTGATAACGAGTGCCGCTCAGATGAAGAACGCAATTGATTTACTTTATCAACGCCTTCTAAATATTGTTTTTGATACTCATTAAGTCTTTGTTCAAGGTTTTGTTTTTCAAATAAAAGATCTGAAAAAACTTTTTGTTCATTCTCAAGAGCAACTTTTCTCATCTTTAAAATAGTCACTAGTCTTTGATTTTTTTTAATGTAATCTCTCATTGTTTTCCCTGCTTATTAAAATTTCATGAATGCAACAACCTGATAAGCCCTTGTATAGTATCTTTATAATCAGAGAGCTTTGTTGTATCTTGTTTTAAATACTCTTCAATTCTAGGCATTAAAAGTAATGCTCTATCGAGTTTAGGATTCGTTCCTTTTTCATAAGAACCTAATTGAATAAGGTCATAATTTTCTTCATATTGACTAATCAACGCCTTTAACTCAGTTGCAATCTTACGATGTTGCTCAGGAACAACATCAATCATGACTCGACTTGCACTTGAAGTGACTTCAATAGCAGGAAAATGTCCTTGTGATGCAAGTTTTCGAGATAAATTAATATGCCCATCAAGAATAGATCGGACAGCATCAGGAATGGGGTCATTAAAATTATCACCATCTACTAAAACCGTATATAGCCCACTGATACTTCCATGCCCTTTTTCCTGAGGTCCACAACGCTCTAGTAAGCGAGGCAATAAAGAATAAACAGACGGTGGATAACCTTTTGTTGTTGGAGGCTCACCAGCTGCCAGTCCTATTTCTCTTTGAGCCTGTGCCACACGCGTCAAGGAATCAAGCATAAGTAATACACGTTTATTACAAGATGAAAAATATTCAGCAATAGCCGTAGCGACAAAAGCTCCACGAATTCTCATTAAAGGAGATTGATCACTCGTGACAGCGATGACAACAGACTTCTTAAGACCTTCTTCTCCTAGTTCTCTTTCAATAAATTCACGAACTTCTCGACCTCTTTCACCAATTAATGCAATGACATTAATATCCGCAGATGATCCTCGAGCAATCATCCCCATCAAGACACTTTTACCAACACCAGATCCGGCCATAACACCAGTTCTTTGCCCCTCACCAAAGGTCAACAACCCATCAATCGCTCTCACCCCTAATGGCAATGGTTGGTGAATTCTAGATCGTTTTAACGGATTAGGTGCTTCTTTCTGCAAGGGACATAAACGAGCATCTGGCGATAAAGAAAAAGAACCATTTAAGCTATTTAAAAATGGATCTAATACATGTCCCAATAAATGAGATCCTGCCCAAATATGGTCATGTACAGTGATAGGCTCAACGCGAGCACCAACATAAATACCACCAATGTTAGTGTAAGGCATTAATAGAGTGCGGCCATTTTTAAAACCTACGACTTCTGCAGGAAGAATATCAGACGCTAAAATTTGTACTATCGTACCCAGACTACACTTTGGCATTGAGGCTTCGATCATTTGTCCCACAACATCCAGTACTCGACCAGATTGAGACCAAGATGATTTTGAAAATTCAAAATCACTACGTTTAAACTGTCGGATCTGCATCTTCTTCGCCTATATCAAAAAGCCTTGTGTCGGCTTGCTCTAGAAAATCTCTTACTTTTCGTGAAATAGCACCTTCAATATCACCCCACTCAGTAACAATCTTAAAATCTTCCCCTTCTACTGAAGCATCTACCTTAAGGTGTGATAAAAAGTCCTCTGACACTATACCTTTTAGTTTTTCAAACATATTTTCATGAACATGAACATGATAGTTATCGTCTTTAACACCATCTGTAATAGCTTTTTGAATAACTTCAGAAAAAATCCTAGGGCTTTCTGCTAAAGCATGACCTAAAACCCCTTCACAAATTGCTGCTGTAAGCTCCTGAAAATTATCTTGTATTTTATTCATGATTTGTGGTTTTAAAGCTTGGATTTCTCTTAAAGCTTCTTGCATGTTTTGTAAATTGGTTTCAGTTTTTACTTTATGCTCATCTGCGGCTTGCTTTAAACCTTCTTCATAGCCTTGATCAAAACCACTCTTTTGGCCTTCTTGGATAGCTTGATTTTTTAACTCCTCTAAATTATCTAAATGTTCTTTGTGTTCAATTTCTAAATTTTTCTGATTTTCTAATTCAGAATCAGTTGGCTTTAAATCTTGAGCGATATTTGGTTCAGAGGAATCATCAATATGAAACGTATCACGCTTTTCTTTTAAATCTGACAAAGGGTCGTTTTGGATCTCATTTTCAGGATGTATTGATAATGGATTAGCAGAATCTTGAGTTTCTTCTAAGACATTTAAATTACCGCTCTGTTCAGGAACTTTATTTTGATCTCGTTGGTTTTCCTCTTGATTAAATTCTGATTTTTCATTTTCAATATTTTTTGTTTCCCGCGTTCCATTCGGCTGATGACGCTTCTGATCCATTCTCGCAAAATGCTCTTCTAGCTCATTATCAAAATCTTCTTCTTCTTCTTGCGATAAGCCTTTTTTATGTAATGCTTTCTGCCTTGCTTCTTTCCAATCATTGTTAAAATCACGCGGCTTCATTGTTGGAGGAGCGTGATCTTCAGCTAATGAAGGAAAGACATTTGGTGGTAATGCAGTATTTTTTTCTACAACTTTTGGATCATGAAGGCGTGAGTGAACTATATTACCTGCAGGATTATCCGGATAAATTGTAAAATCAGCATGCAGTTGATGAAAGTCAAAAGATTCAAGCTTTACAACTTTCATCAAACGAGCATTATGTTTAATAAAACGACCTTTGAGTTTATTACCATCATGTAGCATAAGAGCCTATTATTGATTAGGATTCAACAACATACGAATCGCTTCTGTTGTACGTTTTGGTTCGTTTCTAGCAAGGAATAACACTTGCTCTTGAGGGGATAACTTATCGAATGGCACATCTTCTTGAATCTGCACATTTTGAATACTTCCCAACTCAAGGTCTGGTTTGTATTCTTCAACAATAGCTTGTGCTTCTTTTCTTTCTGGATCATACGAAAGCCACCGAAAATAAGGCCTTACAATAAAGACAAAGAATAAAACAAGTGCAAGAGCAGAGGAAGCCGAGACAGCCAAAGTTGATAAATACTCTCGATCTTCTTGTTTAATTTTACTTAATTCCATCATTTGAAATGGGTCTAATTGGAACATCATATTTTCAACAGTGATCACATCGCCACGAACTTCTTTATACCCAACAGCACCTTCAATAAGTTTTCGTATTTTAAGCATTTCTTCTGGGCTTCTTTCTTCAAAAGCCGGAGTAGAACCATCAATAGGATAAATTTGTTTACCGTCAACAATCACAGAAACTGTAAGTCGATTAATCGTTCCTAGCTGTAAAGTTTTTTGGCTCACAGTTTTCGAAACTTCATAATTTAAAAGCTCTGTACTCTTCTCGCTTCCTGCTTTCGACCCTGAAGCTGCGAGTTGTTCTTGCTCCCCAGGTACGTTTGACTTACTTCCGGGAATTCCTGTCGGATTTAACCCTTCACCACTCATGGTCATGCCACTACTGTTTTTAGATAAAACAGCAACATCATCAGGATCCACATCAACGATACGTTGAGTTTCACGTGTAAAATCGATATCTGCATCAACTTTTGCTTCAACTCTATCTGGACCAACGACTCGGCCAACGATAGCTCGAATGCGTTCTTCCATACCAGATTCTATACTCTTTTTAAATTCCAAAAGATCTTGCGTTTGTTTTGTTCCTGGATCACGAGATTCAATCTCAGTTAACATTCGTCCATCTGAGTCAATAATTGTGATATTTGTTGGTTTTAATCCTTCTACAGAGTTTGACACAAGATGTTGAATTCCTTTCACTTGCTTTCGATCAATCCCTGCATTTCTTCTCGTTCGAATATAAACAGCTGCAGTGGGTTCTTTTTCTTCACGAACAAAAAGGCTAATTTTAGGTAAAACAATATGAACACGAGCAGATTGGATGCCATCAATAGCGGCTATCGTTCTTGATAATTCTCCTTGAACAGCTCTTAGCCTTTGAATTTCTTGCTCAAACTGAGTTCGTGAAAAGTCTTCCTCATCAAATGCTTCCCATCCAACAACACCTTTTTCAGGCAACCCTTCTTGAGAAAGTTTAATACGTAATGTTGCAAGTTGCTCAACAGGGACTTTGATTCCTTTAGCGTCAATCACATATTCATCAAATCCACTTCCCTGCAAATACCTTGTTACTTCTGCAACATCTTTTGACGTCAAATCAACAAAAAGATATCGCATTGTTGAACGCTCCTGTAGAAGCATAAGCGTCATCAGTCCACCACCTATAAATAAAAAGGCTATTCCCATCGCAATTTTTTGCACAAAGGATAATTTTTCCCAAATTTTTCGAGAAGCCTCAAAAATATTATTAAAGATTGAACTGATTTGATCCACTGGTTCCCCTTAAAAATTAGACAGGCATTCTCATAACTTCTTGATATGCTTCAAGGGCTCTATTTCTAACTTGAACCATCAAATTAAAACTTAACTCTGCTTGACTTAAAGCCAGCATAGTTTCATGAATATTCTCAGTTTTTCCAGAAGCGATATGGGAGGCCATTTGATCTGCATTTTTTTGAGATTCATCCACACTATTTACTGCTTCTTTTAGTGTTTCGCTAAAAGAAGCAGTTTGCCCTGATGATTCTTCAAAATTCGCTTGAAGTGGGCCCTGCCCTTCAGAAAGATCATTTTGTTTTTTCAGTGCTTCTCGAAAAAGATTCTGAAATTCAATTTTTGTCATAACCTACTCCTTTCATAGTCTAACGACCTATCTCTAATGCTCTCATTGCCATATCTTTAGCATCATTTAATGCTGTTGCATTGGCTTCATAAGCACGTGTTGCAGCAATCATATTCACCATTTCATTCATAATCTGAATATTTGGCATCGAGACATAGCCGTCTTGGTCGGCATCTGGATGTGACGGTTCAAAAACTCTTTTCGGTTCACGACTATCTTTATGGATATCGGTCACAGTTACAGATTTGAGCTGGGTATGCATTGTTTCATCGAGAAAGTCTTCAAATTCATTACTCACAGGAGTAGCTGAAAAAACAACATCTTTACGGCGATAAGGTCCACCTTCAGCTGTACGCGTTGTTTGAGCATTCGCAAGGTTTGAACTTAATAAGTTCATTCTTACCCGTTGTGCAGCAAGACCACTTGAACTAATTTTCATCGATTTAAAAAAACCGCTCATCCCTTAACCCCCCTATCGACCACCATTTACCGCATATCGAAGCATCCCTATTTTTCTACGAAGTACTTCTGTCGTTGTTCTGTATAAAATTTGATTTTGAGCCATTTCCATCATTTCAAGATCAACGTCAACAGTGTTTCCATCTTCCCCAACACTTTCACTGGGCCGCACATAAACCTCAGGATCAAAACTTCCATCAGCTCGAGCAAAAGGGTGTTGTTTATGCCTTGGGTCTGATGTTTTTAGCTGAGCAGTTTCTGAGCTATCTTGAAACGCTTGAAGCTGGTCCTCAAAATCATAACCAAGCGCCCGAAACCCTGGGGTTTCGGCATTTGAGATGTTTGATGACAAAACATGACTTCGTTCAACCCTTTGATCAAGGGATGCAATCTGAAGCCTATCTTGATAACTAAAGATCCCTTGCATCATGACCTTGGCTCCAGTTCATAGGGGGTGTGACATCAAAACCCGCAGCTGTATATTCATTAATTTTATTTCGCAGTGTTCTTAAGCTGATGCCTAATGTTTTTGCTGCATGAGTTCTATTACCTCTATGATTTTTTAATGTCTCTAAGATGAAGTGTGTTTCAACAATCTTTAAAGGAGTTCCAATTGGAAGTGCTGAAATCCAATCACTTGCTAACGAGCCTCCTTGGTTTTCTAAAGGAAGGTGCTCACACTGAATCACCTGACCATTTGCAACTATCGCAGCTCTTTGTACAACGTTATGTAATTCTCTAACATTTCCAGGCCAATGATGTGCTTCAAGTCGCGCTTTTGCTTCATCAGAAAAGGTAAGATTTGGTTTATCAAAGTTTTTCGCACCTTCTTGTAAAAACAACTCACCTAAATGGAGAATATCTTTTGGTCTCTCTCTTAGTGGAGGAATTTCAATGTGAAAAACATACAAACGATAGTAAAGATCTTGACGAAACTGTCCTTTTTTAATGGCCTCTAAAATATCTCTATTTGTCGTTGCAATAATTCGAGTGTCCACTGCTATAGGATCACTTCCGCCAATTCTTTGAATTTCTTTTTCTTGAATTGCTCGCAATAATTTAGCCTGCAACCCAATTTCTATTTCTGTTATTTCATCAAGGAGAAGAGTCCCTCCTTTTGCTTGTTCGAATCGCCCCAGATGCCTTTGATGCGCTCCTGTAAAAGCTCCCTTTTCAAAACCAAAAAGCTCACTTTCTAGCAAAGTAGGTGGTAAAGCCGCACAATTTACAGCAATAAATGGACGGTCACCTTGATTTGCTGCATTATGCACAGCCCTTGCGACAACTTCTTTACCAACACCAGACTCACCTGTAATTAACACTGGGACTTGTGTATCCGCAATTTGCCAGATGATGTCTTGAATTCTCATCATTTTTTCGTCAGCTGTTGAAAAAAGCGTCTTTGCCACATCTTGGTTAGCTCTACGCCCCTGCCGACTTTGAATAAAGTCAAGATAGGTGCTCGCTTGTGGGCGAGAAGAGTTCATTGCTGTAGCAAGACTGTTGAAACGAGAATTACTCACGACGATTCCTTTCCATCCAGGTTTACTGGATAAGTTGCCTAAGTCGTTCTTTGGCAAGATTTGAATAAAAAAGACTGTCGCCATCCTGGCTCGCTTCTGTAAGAGCTTTCATAGCTTCTTCTCGACGACCTGATTTATAAAGAAGGAGTCCTCCTTTATAGAGAGCTTCTGCTCGCCCTCCCCAATCCACACTCTCTCTAGCTGTAAAAGCATAAAGACGACCCGCTTTTAGCAGCTGATCAGCATGCCGATATTCTTCAGCAAGAGATATTAACTCTTCTGCCCAAACATCTTTTATTTGTTGATCTTCACTAAGATCAGCTGGCTTGAATTTCTTAAATAAAAGGATGGTTCTTCTGCGTTCTGAGTCCAAACCAAGTTTTTGAAACTTCATTCTTAATTGTACCAGCATTCTCATTTTTTCAAGAGTAGGAGAATACTGTTCTCTCCATTTAGAGTCAGATTGATTCACTTTAGAGTGAAGCGCATCTTCCCAAGTTTCTAGTATAATTTTAGAAGGTATTGTCAAAATATCTGTGTTCATCATTGAGTCAACAAAATAATTTTGGTACGACAAACGAACATGATGTTTTTGTTCTTCTGTCATAGAAGACCAAATTCTTTTTAAAGATTGATCAGATTTTTTTTCAAGACTTCCATTTTGAGATCTCGCCGCAGCTTCAGCTAACCAAAAATAAGATTTAAATTTTAAATTTACGTTTTTTGATTTTTTTGAAATTTCATAAAATTTTTGCGCAGCGTCATCTTGGCCTAATTTACGGTAAGATTCAGCCACAGACCACGCTACTAGTGGGTTTTTCTTCACTTCCACAAAAAGATTAGGAATATTTTCCCACGACTCAATCACACCAATAAAATCTTCATCAGCACCCATCTGAATAAGATCTTTCTGGACTCTTTTAGAAATTTTCTTTAGAAGGAAAGCGACCCATGGATCTCTATCATGTTGGTATCTTTTCACCCATTCTTTTGCAAGATGACTTACACTAGAGTCCCATTTTCTTTTTAAAGACTCATGCAAAATTAAAGACAAAGAAAGAAAAGTACTTCTTCGACTTTCTACATTTTTCCAAGTTTTTATCAGATTTTTTAAACTTAATTTTGCAACTTTTGGAAACTTATCAACATGGCTATTCATTTGATTTGGTGATGTCCACCATATTTTTCTCAATTCTTTTTGAGCTCGCATCTCATAATCATTTTTTCCAAAATGAAGATTTTCTAAATCTGCCACTAATGTTTGGAGCTTTGCATTGTTTGAGCTTCTTACAGCCTGAATTGCTTGAATATCTAAATGTCTAAGCTGAGCCATACTGGCATAGATTTTACCTGGAAACCTCTCGGAGATAGCATCATAATAACCTTGCGCAAGAGTTAAATTACCTTGACCAAAATGTGTTTCTGCAAATGCCCAGAGATGAAGAGGTTCTTTAGAAAAAATTGAAGAATCATGAAACAATACTTGTTGATATGCAACAAAAGCTCTGTTTTCATGACCAAAACTAAATAATTGCAAAGCATAATCAGCCATCGCTGAATAATCTTTCACCGCACTCATCTGTGCTTTTTTCTCCCAATCTTCACTTGGTTTTTTTCCATGAAGAGCAGAAACCTGCATAGGGAAAATATATTTAGGATATGTGGACCATGCTGGGCCTCTTCCTTTTGAGGATTTTTTCATAGCAACAGCCAACTCTTTTGACTGTTTTAATTTTTTAGGAGCTGGCTGTAACAAACGTCTTTTGGGGCCATTTGATGTTTGCGATAGATCCTGATGAGAAGTCCCTGTTTTCATCTGCATACGACTACGTTTAGTCGCTCGATTTGTTTGCTGGGAAATTGAGTTTAAAGATGTTGCTGATACTGTTGCATCAGCATGGAATCTTTTTGCTGAGATCTGGGTTCGCCATTGCATAGGTGGCAAAGGTAAGCCTGTAATTGGATCTGTTTGCTTCTGATATTGATCATCAAAGAGTTCAATTGAAATACGGGGTGGATTTTTATATTCAGAGACTGTTGCTCTGACCTGAGCATCTCTAAAGGCAATTTTTAAGGTTACTAAAGATCCTGGAGATTCTTTTACAATAATTCTACGTATCAGCGTTTCATCATAGTGTTCTAAAGCTTTAAGCTCTTCAGAGTGAGTTCCTTCAATTTCTAAGATAAGAGTTTTTGATGCTTCCTGCATGGAGACATGTAAAGGTCTTGGCTCTGAGAGGTGAAAAACTAATTCACTATAACGACCAGCACAAAAACCAGCACTGCTCATTAAAAGAATGATCATCATTAAAAGTGTTCTCAGCACAATCTCTCTCCAAGGTGTATCCATTGTATTGAGCAAATACCGTGCCAGTTTTCAAACCGTTGCTATAAAGGCCTTGGACATTTTTTTGACATGAATTTGGCATAGGCACGTCAATGAGATGACGAATGCGCCAATTTATCGTCAGAGGAGTCGGCATGATGACAGTTTCTAATGATTCTTCTTATGAAGCGTGTCTATAATAAGGCGACTGACCCTTGATCACGACAAAGGAGCTGCTATGCAGTGGACTGATAAAAAAATAGCCATCCTTGGGGATATGATTCTCGATGAATATATTGACGGTGTTGTCACCCGCATCTCTCCTGAGGCTCCTGTCCCAATTCATAAAGCTGGTCAATCTTGGGTCCGCCCTGGTGGTGCATGCAATGCTGCAGCCAATATTCAATCTTTAGGGGGCCAAGCAATCATGGTTGGCCTGTGTGGCCATGATGCAACAGGCTCTCAACTACTCGAAGCTCTCGAAAAACTCGATGTTAATACCACTTATATCTCCAGACACCCTATTCAAACCGTCAAAAAAACACGTATCACATGCAAACACCAACAGCTTCTCCGTATTGATTGGGAAGAACCTCTTTCTCCAACCGAAGAACAACAGGATCAGCTCCTCACAGCACTTCACTCTTGTCATCCTGACGCCATTCTGTTGAGTGATTATGGAAAAGGCTTGCTCGGCGCGCCCTTTGTTCAAAAAGTCATTCAATTAGCAAAAGATTTGAACATTCCATGTATTATCGATCCCAAAGGAAAAGATTTTTCTAAATACCAAGGATGTGACCTCATCACCCCAAACCGCAGCGAAGCACTTGAAGCCACAAACTTATCTCCTCAGACAAAGCCAGCCGAGATTGCACAGCACATCCAACAAAAACACCATATTAAACACGTCATGGTGACTCTCAGCGCAGAAGGCATTGCTCTACTGCAAAATGACGGTGTTTTTCTCCATCAGCGCCCTAAAGCTCGTGAAGTATTTGATGTTTCTGGGGCTGGTGACACTGTCGCTGCGGTTATGAGTCTGTCAATGGCAGCTGACTTGTCATTAAAGTCTGGTATGGAATATGCAAACTTGGCCGCCGGGTTAGCTGTTGAAAAATGGGGTACACAGTGTGTCTATTACAACGAGCTGGCAGACTTCAAAACGCATAAAAGTCATCATAAAATTTATGACGACACACAGACTCTAAAAAAGCACATCGATCAACGACGGCAAAGTGGGCAGTCCATTGTATTTACAAATGGTTGTTTCGACCTCATGCATGCCGGTCATGTCCATTATCTCGAAGAGGCTTCAGCCCGTGGTGATCATCTCATTGTTGCTGTAAACAGCGATCATTCGGTCAAAACTTTAAAAGGGCACACACGCCCTGTTACTCAGCTACGCCAAAGGATGGAAATGCTGGCTGGACTTGCCTGCGTGGGTTCTGTCATTAGTTTTGAAGAAACCACTCCTCTTTCTTTGCTTGCAGCACTCCAACCTCATTGCCTTGTCAAAGGGGGGGACTATAAGCCTTCTGAGGTAGTCGGTGCTGACCTTGTGGAAAATTACGGTGGACGTGTAGAAGTTTTAAGTCTCACACCTGAGATGTCAACGACTCATATGATTCAGAAGATTACAAATTCGAATGAACGGATTTCGATATAGAAAAGATATGGTGGCGAGGGGGGGACTTGAACCCCCGACCTCCGGGTTATGAATCCGGTGCTCTAACCAGCTGAGCTACCTCGCCATGGCATAATTGCGGATTTAATATTATTTCAATACCTTCGTCAAGCTCTATTCTTTCTTTTAAATGAAAAGAGGCTTCGTGAGGGCTCTAGCCTTCCTTTGCACTCCGGTCTTAAGTCTCCTAAAATACCAACATCGTGTGCTTAGCTTCTATTCACCACAAGAGGAAATCATGACTTATATCTTATACGCAAAGAGAACTCCCGTTGGTAAAATGTCAGGTGGGCTGAGCCAGGTGCCAGCTCCGAAACTCGGCTCCGCTCTTGTCTCAGACGCTCTATCAGAAACAAAGATTGATCCCAAAAAAGTAGATGAAATCATCATGGGTCAAGTCTTATCGGCGGGTTGTGGACAAGCTCCAGCAAGGCAGGCAGCACTCCACGGAGGACTTTCCACACAAACTCAAGCGCTGACTATCAATAGAGTATGTGGCAGTGGCCTTAAGTCTGTCATGCTTGCAGATCAAGCGATTCGACTCGGGGATGCTGATATCATTTTTGCAGGCGGGCAAGAGAATATGAGCCTTGCTCCTCACCTTTTGCCTCAATCAAGACAAGGTTATCGGTTTGGGTCTTTCACAGCTCTTGATCATATGCAGCATGATGGCCTTTGGGATCCATACAATGATGTTCCAATGGGTGATTGTGGTGAGACTTGTGCCGACGAATATAAATTCACAAGAGAGCAGCAGGATGCCTTTGCTATTGAAAGTTATCGCCGAGCTCAGCATGCCGCAGAACAAGGTTTTTTCAAAAAAGAGATTCTTCCCATAGAGGTTCAGGAACGTAAAAAAACAAAAACTATAAATCAAGACGAAGAGCCTTTTGGGTTCGACCCAGAAAAGTTGAAATCTTTGCGAGCTGCTTTTCGTAAAGACGGGTCGATTACAGCTGGGAACGCATCTTCCATCAATGACGGAGCTGCTCTTTTGGTACTTGCTAAAGAAGCAAGTGGTCATAAACCTCTCGCAAAAATTATTGCTCAAGCGTCCTTTGCTCATGCTCCTGAATGGTTTACAACTGCACCGATTTCTTGCATTAAAAAAGTTTTAGAAAAAGCCAATATGAAACCTGAAGATATTGATTTATATGAAATCAATGAAGCTTTTTCTTGCGTCACGATGGCGGCTATTCATGATTTGAAGCTTGATCCTGAAAAAGTAAATATTCACGGCGGAGCTGTATCAATAGGTCACCCTATTGGCGCAAGTGGGGCAAGAATCTTGGTCACTCTCATTCACGCACTTAAACAAAAAGGCATGAAAACAGGCTTAGCAACGCTGTGCATCGGTGGTGGTGAGGCTTCTGCGGTCATCATTAAGATCTGCGATGAATCATAAAGCGCATTTTTTTGAGACTCGGTAAGTCAAAAGCGCCCAATGGCTACCGAGACTCAACATAAAAGCCGTTAAACACCCTCCAATACATAATCCAAGTACATCAAAAGATGATGCAGGGCCATTGACAGATCTCAGCACCATCAGCACACTCATTGCAAAAACTCCTGCGCTGATCCCCACAGTCTGCAATTTCTGCAGCCTCTGCGAGGCATGAGCGTGGGGCAGGCTCAGAGCGAATAAAATCTGAATCTGCCCAAAAAGTGCTGTATGGCCATGTGCACTTACTTTCAAAATATTCTGCCAACCCTTTAAAATATCAGGATCTACCAGAAATGCACTTGCAGTGTCTGTTGCCAAAAAAAGCCCAGCACATGAAGACAAAAGCAACCAAAAAAACCCTAGAGACAAATTTAAAATTGACAACAAAGACATGCCCACTCCATTTACGTGTTAGACTTCAGTTGTGCCTGCCAAGAGGTTTACATGCTTCAAAAAAAGAAACAATATCTTCTCTCATTTTGCTTCTGCTTGTTGAGCGTTCACTCATATGCAGCAGTCCATTTAACAATTCGTGGTAACGCTACTGATAATAATATTGGACTTGTTGGGCAGCAAAGCCGCGATTTAAGCAGCTCAGTCGCGTTTGACCTTGGAAACTATTTTCGTTTGGGGTTAACACACAGAGAAGCAACAACACACAAGATTGGTTACGAAAGCTCGACCTCTGACGACACTGATACTGTCACTTATCAACCTATAAACAATTTTACTCGAGTGAGCTCAAACTCTTTTGATCTCACCGTAATTCTTTATTACGGTAAACTCTGGGTTCCTTATGTCATGGTCGGTGTTGTTAAAAAATCTTATGAAACTCAATTTCTGACTTCAGAGGGTGAAACAACAGCTTTTCGAACTCCGACTCCTGCACTTCCAAATGCAGGCTGTGGAGTAGGCTTCAGGCTTAATAAAGCCTTTACTCTTAAACTTTCTTACACAGCCTCCCCTGGCCTTAAGATTGATGATCCAACGACTGCTGACGCAAAACCTCGTGCAGCTCGTGACTCATATACATCTGTAGGTATTTCCTACAATATCTAATGTGAGGCCTTACTTTGGCACGAATGATCCTAGGTTGTTTACTCATTATGATCATCGCCATGATTGCCTATACGATTTGGAAGCTATCGCATTCGCACGGCTCTCAAAAACGCCGCCCATCAAAACGCCACAGCTTTAGCAATGACCAAAAAAGAACTATCAAGCAAGCTCAAGTTTTATGGAATGAAGGTGACGTTCACGGCTCTGTCAGTCTATTAGAATCGATTAACATGCATGTTGAAGCCTCTTCGTTGCTTGAATCAAAAGGACAGACTCGAGACGCTGGGCTTCTTCTTATTCGATCAGGATATCAGCAACGAGGGGCAACACTACTTGAGAAAAACGAACACTGGCTAGAAGCCACTCAAGCCTACCGAGCACTCGGTCAATACATAAAAGAAGGACAGTGCGCACAAAAAGCAAATCTTTTTACAGAGGCTGCTTTAGCTTTTTCAGCAGGTCAAGCTCACCTTGAAGCTGGAATATGCTTTATGCAAGCACAACAACCTTCTCAGGCTGCCGCAGCATTTTTACTAGCCGGAGAGACTCAACATTGGCTAGAAGCTATGAAATACCTTGCTGAGCACGCTCCTGATCAATATCGTTTCAATCGCCTTGAGTTTTCATGGTTTCTGCAACTCGCAGATCAATTACCGCATCATCAATCACTTCTCAAGATGTTAGATCAGCAGGACATCTTAGTTTCCATTATTCTTAATCGATTGGAACAACAAGACTTTGACGTCGCATCCCTGCTTTTTGAAAATTATAAACACCGTAAGTCTGATCTTATTGCCAGAGTTGATTTTGAATCTAAGGCTGCTGAAACTTTATCTAAAGTTCTTCTCTGGTCTGGGGAATATGAAACAGCAGGAATCTTATATCAACAAAGATCTGATTTTGAAAAAGCAGCCAGCGCCTTTAAACAGGCTGGCAATGAGAAAAGATATCACGAATGCCTGAGGCTTTCTGAAGGATTTACCGCCGGCGAAGACGGGCAGAATTTCTCACTTTCAAGCGTCCAAGAGACACCTAAAAAAGAAGAGCCTTCTTCAGAAGATTTTCCCTCAACTTGTGACGATCAAGAAAAAACAGGCGAACTTCCTGCTGCTATTGACAACGAACCAACTACAACTGACAGTTCAAATAATAATTTCAAAAAAACGACGCTTCCTTCAGATGACAGCAGTCCCTCACCAGCAACCATAGAGAGTGAGCATACTGTGATGGTACAGCTCGATTTAGACGATAAATTCGACAGAGAAGAAGAAGAAGAAGAAGAAGAAGAAGAAGAAGAAGAAAAACATCGGTAAAAGAGATCTAAGACGCTTCTTCTTGAAGATTTGGCTTTCTTTGAATCTTATCAAACAAATTTTGTGCTTCCTGTAAAGATTCAGGATTTTTTAGAGCTTTTTCTAAAGTGATTTTTTCAAGTAACACCTTAATAATTTTGTCAGGGTTCAGCAAAGTTTCTAAATCTTTTATTTGCTGTCTTTTCACAAGACCTTGCGCAATAAAATTATGCAGCTCATCGACATCAAAAGGCTTAGATAAAAAACCATCAGCTTCTGCTAATTGCTCATCTGTTGTCTCTCCCACGGCACCACTCACAAGTAAAAAAGGGATCGTAGGATCTTTCTTCCTTACTTTCTTCATAAGCTGAAGGCCGTCAACTCTTGGCATCCTCAAATCTGAAATAACCAAATCAATATGCCTATCTTTACAAGTCTGCATCGCTTCTTGTGCACTTTTTACAACAATCACTTTAGAAAAGAATTTATTCAGATGAATCTTAAAAAATTTCAAAAGAGTGCTGTCATCATCAACAACTAAGATATCAGCCTCACCATCATATTTATCTGTTTGCATATCTCGTAACGGCAAAGGCTCCCCCTCATGTATAAACTCTACTTCCTTATCGGCGTCACACAGTTCTTCTCCACGATCGTAAACGCAACTCTCTAATAACAAGTGCTTTTAAAATACAATTATGAGCAATCACATGACTATTAGGAAAAAAACATATGCCT
Source organism: Oligoflexales bacterium (assembly GCA_045106415.1). Lineage (GTDB taxonomy): Bacteria > Bdellovibrionota_B > Oligoflexia > Oligoflexales > Bog-1112 > JBGCEP01. Next base: position 69,054 of record JBGCEP010000030.1, read on the forward strand.
TTATTTATGAAAGACACTGCTACCATGAGAGCAAGAATAATTAAAGATTGATATATGCTTTTTGTAAATCACATAAAAAAATGGTCCTTCCTTTTTTTTGTTACGCACTCACAAAGCGTTTATAGCGCTTTGCCTTCTCAAGATTTTCCAATTACAGGGCATATTGCTCAACAATCTGATTTTTGGGAAAAAATATTTACTCAGCTACCATCAACGAGCTCTTTAATTCATGACATGAACCATCCAAATGTTCTTCTAGATCTTATTGATCACCACAAAATAGCAAAGCAAAAAAATCGTAAGCTACCATCGCTAGCGCAGCAAGCAAGCCTTACCGAGGCGTACTTGAATCGCTATAAAGAAGCTCTCAATCATTTCAAAATCTATGGTGAAAAAGCAAAACATAAAAGTTTAATAGAAATGCGTGTTTATGAAGTTTATAAACGCCAAAGAAAAATGTCTTCTCTTCTCAAAGGGAGAGCAAAAATAAGGTCACAAGCAGGTTTATCAGATCAGTTTATCCTCGGAGGCAGCCGGTCTCAAAATTATCTTCATCAAATGGAAGATATTTTCCGTGAATACAACGTTCCTGAGGTTATTACTAGATTGTCTTTTGTCGAATCTATGTTTAACAATCAAGCTCGCTCAAAAGTTGGGGCCTCAGGTGTTTGGCAGTTTATGAAACCCACAGCAAAAAATTTTATTATTGTGGATAAGTTCATTGACGAAAGAAACTCACCTTTAAAAGCAACACGAGCAGCAGCTCAACTTTTATCAGAAAATTACAAATTATTAGGAACATGGCCTCTTGCGATCACTGCATATAATCATGGACCTACAGGCCTAAGGAAGGCTGTTAAAAAATTCAGAACGAAAGACCTAAATACCATTATTTCTCAATATAAATCCTCAACCTTTGGATATGCCAGCCGTAATTTTTATAGTGAGTTTGTTGCTGCTGCTCGATCCTATCAAAAGTATATCAATCAAGGGTTAATCACAAAACCAGATGCTGAAAAAAAGTTTTATGAAATAAAACCACATAAAAGAAGAACTATTCCAAATACTTTAAAAGCCTTTAATATCTCTTGGTCTACATTTCGATCTTGGAATCCTGGTATGACACAACAAGGTTACCGTTATTATCAGAATAATCTTTTACCTAAAAAATACAAAATAATAGTCCCTGCTAGCTCTCTACATTCAGCTAAAAAACACAATTTTCAAAGGAGATAGACATGTTGAAATTTTTTATACTGGCCGTACTTGCATCACAAGCTGTAAGCCATGATCTTGATGATATCCTAGACCGTTTAGAAGAAAAATTAAAAAGAAACGAAACAGAAGAAATGGGATCAGCACCGGAGCAAAAATACAGAGAACCCCACTATACAACTCAGTCTACAACCCGCATGACCCCAACATCTGATTTATCTATTCAAAACATTGAGAAAAAAGTCCACAACTTAGAACAACAGATTGGAGATTTAGAAAAAGGAGTTGAAATCTTATTTCAAGAAACGCTCCAACAAGCTAAATCAAAAAATGTCGTCAAAATAACAGCTTCCATCATAGCCGAAGGATCCCATGAGTTCTCAAGCCTCATTGTCGAGCTAGATGGGAAAAAAATATATTATTCAGATACAGAAACTGGTTTTTGGGTCCCTGACGACCATCTTCCTGTCTTTTGGGGTACTTTATCACCAGGGTCTCATTCTTTAAAAATGACAGCTCGTATTCATCGCGTTGCACAAACCACACACCCAGTTCGAGGAGAGCGCCTCATACAAAAAGATTTTAAAGTCAACATTCCAAGTGGTCCTTATGAAAAAGAATGGAAAATAACACTGCAACCTGATCAAAATGCAACAGGTGATAAAGAAGCTTCTCTTGTTGAGGAGGAACTCTCTTGAAATATTTCATACTCACTATTTTTATAATAACCATGAAGACTCATGCTCAAATACCTGAAATAAAATTGCATAAGATTGAAAATGCTTTAACCAATCTAAACCAACAACTCAGTTCTTCTCTTGGAAATCACGAAAAAACAATCCCCTCTAAATTTGCCCTGAGTGAGAGTTTTTTTTGGTTAGAGAAAAAAAGCTGGCATACAGTCATAGCTCTTTTAGAACCTCAAACTTTTAATGATCCTAAGCAACAACTCAAAAGATTATACGCTCTAGGTAAATCTTATGAAGACATTAATAACCATAAGTCATCTCAATTTTATCAGCAGTATCTTAACCTATCTCAACACCAGCCATCATACCCTCCACAGTTTATGGAGGTCATTCAGTCTCTTCTTCTTGTTTCACCGAAAAATCTTCAAGGGCAGCAAATTTCTTCAATTTTAACACTTAACTTAAATAAAGAAACACGCCACAAAGTCTTACTTTTTATCGCTACATTTGCACTTAAACAAAACAAAACAGCTATGGCTAGAAAATGGCTAGAAACAATAATAAAAAATGAACCCACACCGTTGATACTTTCAAAAACCCTTTATTTCTTAGGGACTGTAGCAACTAGAGAAAGACGATATATAGATGCAGAATCTTTTTTTGATTCCGCCTTAGGAACAAAAACTCCAGATTCGACTCTGTGGAAAAATAAATCAAAACTTGCCCTTGGGCATATCTCTCGCGATAAGAAAAAGTATAAAAAAGCTCTTAATTTTTATAAATCGGTCTCTTCAACATCAGAACTTTACCCTAAAGCGATTGAAAACTCTGCTCATATGCTTATCCGCCTTAAACAGTATCATTCTGCTATTCCTCTCTTGGAGAAAAGGTTAACTTATCCAGGTAATTATTTGTTTTTTCAAAAACTTCTTGCATGGTTAGATGTACAAGTAGGAGAAAAAGAAAAGTCGAAAAAATCAATTGCTTCTATTCAGAAAAAATTGAATAAAGATAGAAATTTTATTCTTCATGAAATATCTTCATCTAAAAAAATTTCAAGCCTACGCTTTCATCAACTAGCCAGAGTTATTGAAGAGTGGATACCTCATCATCATAATTTGCACAAAGTAAAAAAAGTTTTCCATAAAATTTCACAAAACGAAAAAAAACTTTATGGATTGCAGTCGCGCATGAAAAACATAGATTATCTTATGATTTATTTAGGTCCCGAACGCCTCCTTCAATATCTTAAAAATGATTATTTTCAGATAAAGAACATCACTGATCACGCCATTAATCAAGGTCATGACCTTATTCAGGCAACAACTCAACAATTAAATTCTCAAATACCATCTTACTTAGCAGAGCATTTAAAAAATTCACAAAAAGAGAGAATAAAAAGAAAATCTGAAACATTCAATATTCAAAAAAAATATAAAGTATGGAGATTTATTCAAGAAAGTTTAAATCATTTAAAAAATGAATCAACACTTAAACAAAGACTAGAGAATATAGAAGCAAAACTTCAAGGAATATCTTTTCGGTCAAAAAAACAACCAACGCTACAAAACTACGATTATTCAATGGATCCTTACTTTAATAAATCAAGAAAGATCAGAAAAGAAATTCAAAGAGTAGTCCGACTCACTAAAGACCTTCAACTTTCATCTTGGTCCCAAGCAACTCTTATTGATAATTTAGCCCTAGAATCATTTAAAGACTTTAAAGGTATAGAAGAAGATTGGCAAAAACTTTCAAAAATAATGAAAAAAGACAGAACCCCAATCGGAACGAGTCGGTATGCAAAAAACATTAATTTGCACGAGCAGTGGAGTTATCTCGCAGGTCATCTTCTGGAAAAAATCACAAATCTTAAAAAAAGAGAAGAAGACAGCATTCATAATTTTATCTTAAAAAAGTCAAATATCCATAAAAAAATCAAATTTCTACGAGAGGAAAAAAATAAAAATCAGCGTCTCATCGAAGAGGAAAGTGTCAAAATATTGACATATCTCAAGCCCTTATTCATCACAAAATTTAACAAAATAGAGGCTGATCTCATAAAATGGGAAGGTGATATGGAGCATCAAAGAGCACTTCAAATCGCCAAGAAAAAACAAAAAATGAAAAATGCGATTAAACTTGAAGAAGAAATACTTCTGCCATCTCAACAAGAAGCAAGAGGCGTTCCATTATGACCAAGCGGCTTTTTAAAAAAACTGTTCTTGCGGGGCTTCTTTTTCATTTCCCCTATTTGCATGCTGTTGATCCACAAATCGTTAGAAACCAAGAGTGGGAAGCCTCAGATGTTTTTTGGAAAGCTTTTCAAACATATGAGAATCACAAATCGCAAAAAGCTGACAACCATATTCATAAAAATTTGAACCGCCTACACACGATAGCTAAAAATCAAAGTAACAAAAATACAGAAGATGAATACGGTGCTCTTAAGAAGGCTGCGTCTTACTACTTAAAAGCTCTACAAAAACAGAATGTTGATAACGATGGGGCTATACAACTACGCCTAGGGTATACCTACTTCAAGATGTGTGAAATACAAGGCAAAGAACATCAAAGTTGCGACAAAGCTCTTGATACGCTCAAATATGTTATTAAGAAGACTCCCAAAGGCTCTAAAAGACAGGCTTCTATGTACATGAGAAGTTTACTCTACGAACAAAAAAACTCTAAAGAGTTAGCTCAAAAAAGCTGGGGTCAAATCATTACTCAAAAAAAATCAGATCGTTACACTTTTCATGCTCACATTGCACAGGGTGATGATTTCTTTGAAAGAGAGATCTCAGAAAAAGCATACCTTTCCTTTCATCAGGCATTTCTTCTTTCACAAAAAATACCATTGCTTCCTTCCTTAGAAAAAACCAGAATTTATTACCGCATCATGTGGGCAAGCTATCGCACAGGTCGTTTAAAAGAATCAATTGAACATGCAACACTTATTCTAAAACCTGGTCAATCTTTTGATCATGAAATCGGTCGACGGGCTATTCTTAAAGATGCCCAAGAAATTATGGCAGATGCTTTATATGAACTAAAAAATCATAATTTAAGCATGAAAAAAATTAATTCTTCAACTCTTAAGCCGTACATTACAGAAATCGTTCTTCGCCTCGCTCAAAGAATGCATCATCATGGTGAGTGGAAAAAATCTTTGCAAATTGCCCTCTTAGTAAAAAACAAAAATTCTTTATCCAAAAACCAACCAAAACTCTTAAATATGATTTCTGATCTTTATCAAAAAAACAAGAATACAATTCAATCTATTGCAACTCTATCTGAGCTTGCCATGCTTCTCCCCCATAATAGTCTTTGGAGACAAAAAAACAAAAGTTACCCACAGCACATTAAAAAAATGGAACAAGTAGCAGAAAGCGCAGCTATCTCTGTTGCTGCTTGGCACTATAAGCGTGGTTTAGGTTCAAAAGACAAGAGATCTCTTAAAAGTGCGGCTACGTTCTATAAAATTTTATCTGAGTATAATCCTAAAGATCCTAAAGCTCATGAGTGGAAAATGAGATGGTCCCATTGTCAAAGCTTTTCTCATCATTTTGATCACGCCATTGCAGGTTATCAAATGATTCTATCAGATAAGGACAGCCCTTTTTCTTCACGAGAAAATGCGGCATATCAAATGATAAAAGTCTATGAGAATAGACTGCAAGAAACATGGCAGAAAATTTCAGACCAAGGTCGCCATATTGTTCAAAGCCCACAAATCAATGAAAAAATTTCACAATTAGAAAAATCAGTAACAAATTTCATACATTTTTTTCCTGATTCAAAATATAAACCTCATATTCTTCTTTCTTTAGCAAGTGCATATAGAGATATTAAAAAAATTAAAAAAGCCGAATCTTTCTGGGAACAAACTTTGCTCTCTGGTGCAAATTCATATCAAAGAAGTATTGCTATACAAGGGCTCATTTATTCAAATTTAGAAAGAAAAAATTATCTAAATCTCATTACAATTTGCGAAAGATTTTTAAGATTTGAAAAATGGGGCCAGAAAAATAAAAACCTTCAAAAAGAACTTTATCAAATACTCGCAGCAACTCTGAGTAAGCAAAATAAAATTGATATGAAAAATGGTCAATACAAAAAAAGCGCTGAACGTTTACATGCCATTTTAAATGAATTTAAAGGAATTCCAAAAAGAACTTTATTTTCTCGAGATACAGCTTATTTATACGCACTTAGTGGAGACTGGAAAAACTCTGAAGAAATCTCGCATAAATTTATAACTCATCAAAAAAAATCGAAACACCTAGCAGATATGTATTATATAAAAGCTCGAAGTCAAGAGTATCGTTTTAAATTTACAGAAGCGGCCAAATCTTACCAAAATTATCTTCAGAAATTTCCGAATCATTCACATGCTAAAGAAAGTAGACTTAGAGCAGTTCATCTTGCTCTAGCAGATGAAAATTTCATTCTTGCTGCAGGCCTTACTATTGAAAATATGAAATACCAGCCTTCTAAAGGCTCTCAAATTAAAGAATGCTATCAAGCAACAAAATGGCTCCTTCAAGCGAATTCTCTTCAGAAATCACTAAAGACAGCTCAAGAATGCCTTAATTTAAGCAGCACACGTTCTCAGATCTTACAAAGCCGACTTCTTATAGCAAATCTTGAGTGGGAACAAAAAGACACAAAGTCACAAATGACATTTAAAAGTTTATTGAAAGATATTACAAATTCAAAAAATCATCTTTCTCCTCAAAGGTATGCAGATTTCATTGGAGAAATTCATTTACAACTCGCATTTATGCTTCAAAGCAAATTTCATTCTATCGATATTCAGAGTCAACCACACCAGATGAAACATCAGCTTCATCAAAAAACTCTCTTATTTGAAAAAATATCTCACCACCTAGAAAAAGCAGGAAGCTTTGGCAGCCAGCCTTGGAATACTCAAGCAAGTTATGAGCTCGGGAAGATAAGTGATCATTTTGCAAATGAAATTGCTATGGTTCAAATTAACAAGAAAAAAATAAGATCACTCAACGAAGAACAAAGGTATCACCGACAAATCAAACGATTGCAAAAAATGGCTCGACGTTGGCATAGTCATAATATTTTAAGAAGAACTCGCAAACCAGGTCAGTATAACCAAGACATTTGGATTAAAAAATCATCCATAGCCCTACAAGGGGTCAAAGCACCTCAAAAAGATCGTCAATATGAACCAATGACTCCTTTTATCACACATTATGAACTTCCTCAGCAATGGATGATCCAATGATATACAGAAAGCATATAAAATACTTTTTTGGTTTTGTTATCGGCTGTAATTCGACAAATCACAAAGAGACATTAGATATTATTCCAAGATCTAAAACTGAGATCTTATCAGAGGCTCATTTAGATTGGCAGCAATTTTTTGAGACACCTCATCAGAATAATATTAAAAAACCTGCAACTACAGTCCAAAATCATAATAAAAATCTCTACACACAAGCCAAAAATCACATCCATAAAAAAAACCTGTTAAAAGCAGAACACACTCTTCAGGCTTACTTAAGAGTTCACGGCCTAGAAAAAGAACCCCTTCTCGACCTTGTGATGGTTCATATTCAACGACACCATATCAAGGATGCCTTTATCACCCTTCAAAGCCTAAGAGAACACTTGTCTCACTTAGAAGAGATTCCATCAGGTTTTCTTTTTAGGTACCGCTACACGACGGCTATTGCCTATTTGCTGAATGGTGATCACTCAGAAGGAAGGCGTATTTTAGTGGACCTTATTCATAAAGATCAGAGCTTTCGCCCAGGATATCAAGCACTGGCGTCATCATACTTAGCACAAAACCAAGATAACATTGCAAAATTCATTATTCAGCGAGGCATCGACCAAAGTGAGCCCTCACCTGCATTTTATAACCTTCTCGGCGCCTTATCTATGAATAAAAATGAAATCTTAAACGCACAGAAATGGTTTAGAAAATCTCTCAAGATGCAACCAGAGTACACTCCAACATTAGTCAATTTAGCAAAATTAGAAATTTCACGGCGAGAGTATGTTTCTGCTGATCACCATCTACAACTTGCTCTCAAAAGTAACCCTAACTCAATAGAGTCTTTAGTCACTCTTGGTCTTTTAAAGCAAAAGACAGGAGATCATAAAAAATCATTAATTGCTTTCCAGAAGGCTCTTGAGCTGTATCCAGAGCATAAAATAGCTAGATTCAACATGGCTACCTTACTTGCGAACCATCTTCAAAAACCTATCGAGGCTCTAAGATATTTTCATGAAGTCAAACAACTTTCAGCGCCAGGAGAGAGTCTTCATAAAGTAGCTTCTAGCTACATCGACGATATGCAATAAAAACACGCGCTATCACATTAAAAATTTTCCCATAGCAAGATCAACCACAATATCAGTCGGAAAATATTCTATATTGGCAAAAAACTCGAAGACTGATTGACTCTCTTAATATGAGAATGTTATAGAAAAACATGTGTCGGGGCGTAGCGCAGCCTGGTAGCGCGTACGTCTGGGGGGCGTGAGGTCGCTGGTTCGAATCCAGTCGCCCCGACCATTTTAAAATCATCACACAGCATTCTTAATCCACAATCTTATTTCTTTTCATTCACTATGCCATCATGCATACGGTCTCATATGCCTTAAAAGTGACTAAAATAAATACCTACAACAAAAAATTCGGGATTTAAGTGGGAACGTTTCATCATTTTGATTTATATCGACGCGTTGTATAATTCATAGAGTACAACGCGAGGATATTTTTATGGTTAAAAAAGTCGAATTAAAAACTGACAAAAACAAAACAAGTGTAAAAAAATTTATTGATAACATTGAAGACGACCTTCTCCGTGACGATTCTAAAAAATTACTGGCACTTTTCAAGAAAGTTACAAAATTAAAACCTGTCATGTGGGGGACGAGCATCATTGGGTTTGGGGAATATACTTACCACAGGTCAAATGGTGATGAAGGAGTTTATTTAGCAACTGGTTTTAGCCCAAGAAAGACAGGGCCCACTCTTTATATTATGCCTGGTTACCAAGACTACTCAGAAATTTTAAAAGATATTGGAAAACACAAAACCGGAAAGTCTTGTTTATATCTAAAATCTCTTAAGGACACTAATCTTGAAGCCTTAGAAAAACTGATTAAAACTGGGATGAAAGATTTAAAAAAATCACATGAAACTAATTTTTAAAATCTGGAAATCGTTCAAAAAAATAAAATTATTTAATAAAACTTCGTGATTAAGTACTACTTATTCTTTTTTAAACTATATAAAGTATCAAAAAGATGAAAATCTCTATATTTATATCAGCGCATAATCTCAAGAAAAACATTGAAACATTTTTTGAAAAAATTTACGCAAACTTTTTTTCTTCTTTTTTTCCATCTTTTTATCATCAGGTATATGCACAAATATTTTGTCTTCAAAAAACTCAGTAAAACATGATTTTTCAAAGCATTGTGGTATTTTTTTCTCGAAGGCTGAAGATAAATTTTTCATACATTCTTCACAATAAACATGCTCACAAGAAAGTGTCACATACTGATTTTCATGCAATGTTTCATAGCACTCAGCACAATATTGAATAACAAAAGCGCTGTGTTTATTTTGGGATTCTTCGACACCGTGATTTGCATATTGTTCATTATCTGATAGTTCTTCACTATCTACAGCATATATATAACTATCAACCGAACTTATAGGAGAATCTGTTTCACATGAAAACGCTATCTCTGATGATTTTGAACCTCTTTCTATAGAGTCATAAGATCCTAATGAAGATGCAGAAGAAAATAACTGGTCATCACTAAAATATTGACACTTTACTTCTGACTGAGGAGAGTCTCCATTTGCAGACAACGCTACAGATCCTGACAAATAAAGACAAGAAAAAATCAATATAAACACCTTCATCATTACCCCCACAATTTATTGTAGATAGTGTACTCTAACAACCTGTTTAAAGTATGATCACAACCATCAATCACATTTTTTATGCAGTAGAACATGTCACTTCATCTTTGAAAGAGGATCAATTACATCATTCAACTTCAATAAGAGTTATTGAAGGTCATCATCGAGTAAGGATAAACTATCATGCATATAAGATTTTTCATTTTATTTTTCAGTATCATTGGAATTGCCTTACTTGGCACATACCTTATTTACCCCAACAGTTATATGAAAACACCAGAGAAACAAAAAATTTTCTTGCAGTTTTAAGCAATACGTTTCATACATACAGTATAGTCACGACCTAAGTATCCGGTTATAATACTCACTTCACAATCCCCTAGGCTCTCACAATATGCTTTTGCTTGCTCAGGAGAAATAGACCAAAAGTTTTTTGATTGCGTTTGAAACATATTAAAACGGTATTCATATCGGGTTTTTGCAAAAATTTTTTTAACCATAATTTCAAAAAAAATGCGATCTCCAAATGCAAACAGACCACTGCTAAAAGAATAGTCATACTCTCGGGGCAGTCCATCAACAGCAACATTGCAGTCATAAAACCAGCAATCTGGGTGCTCGCCTTGGGCGTACTCGACAAATGATTTTGTGATATCAAAACCATGCATCGAAGCTATGACGTGTTCGGATTTCAAGTATCGAAAAAAATCGCCCACCCCACATCCTATATCAGCAATAATTTTCTTTCTAAGTTCTAGATCTTGCTTAAGTACAGCAAAGCGTGTCCACTGTCCACGCGCTGTTGTCCAATGAGTCATTTCATGATGATGCCGATAACGTTGAATACGATTGGCATAGATTTTTTGTTGCCGCTTAGCTGTCCTTTCTAGCTTCATTCTTCGGTAAGCTTCTAACAGCACAACAACTCCATAAGTCATGAAAATAAAATATCTTTCTTAAAACAAGCTCGAGATTTAGAGCTGAGATCCGATAAGCCTGTGGCATCAAGGGGTTGATATGAAAATTGCAACATTTCCACAAACCATTCCAGTGACACAGCAAAACCGTAACTTTGCGTCTCAAGACTCAAAAAAGATGTCAGATCAAGACCCACATCATGGCCAAATAGATCAAAACAATCAACCGAAAGATCAAAGAGCCAGCGAACAAATACAAAAATCCCCCCTCCCTGCACAGCAGACTGCTGAAGATACACTGCCTCAGCCCTCAGAAACGTCTTTATGGGCTACTCTCCCCAAAGCAGGTCCTCCCCCATTTAAATCAAGCGAATTCCCACAGTATCTAGAGCATGAGGTTCTCGACATTTTAAAAGAAAGAATGAGGCAGAATAAAAGTATATTTGAAATGTGGCCATCTCTTCCTCCTGTGCGAGTTCTTCATGAGAGACTTGCTTATGACGCTATGATTCGATCAAAGATTATTGACCACATTGAATTTAGGGGACAAAGTCGAGCAGATAACCCTGAGCTCATCGAGCTCTTTCGCAAAAAAGCATATGAAAAAGATGCTGCTTGGAGACAATGGGATCGGCAAAGAATCGCCTGGATAGACGATGTCCGACAGGAACGTTTATATTTCTGGAGTACTTTTGACTTTATACAGGGTCGATTTAAAGAAAAAGCTGACAATAATTATGTGTATAGACAAGACTTTTTTCAACAGCGCTTTGAAAATGTTGAAAACGCAAAGGACATGCGACGATTTCTTAATGAAATTCGAGAAGCATCACTGCAAAAAAGATATGATATTTTCTGGGATATGGTTGCTAAAGGACTGGAAAAGCATCGCCATCACATTCCATACTCAGGCCGTAGTATAGAAGATCTTTTGAGGTGGCTACCTGACGTACCAAATAAATCTCCTTTGATTCAAGCTATTGAGGTTATAAAACTCAATCGTGAAATCAGTGCTGCAGAGCAAATTATGGATCATGCCAACAGTCGTGCGGTATCGAATGCTGTTTGGTTTCATGACTTTAGTTTTGTCAAAGCAGAAAACACTGTTGAGCAGTTTCAAGACTACCTTTATGATTTAAAGAAACGAGATCTCTATGAAATTTATATGATCCGCGACCATCGAAACCATGAAACCATGGAACACTTCGATGAAGCCATGTATGACACTCTCTATCAAATCAATCAATATTGGGATCTTTGGGATCTCAAAAATCAACCTCTGCAGCATGCAGTTTCTGTTTTTGGATCTAATCGCTCTGCGATTCATGGCCTTTTCGAAACTGGGAATAAATCTCGTATTCAATTTGCTATGGAATTGAATAAACAAAATCTCGACTTCATCAGAGCAGATCAGATCTTTGCTAGACACCCTGGCACAAATAATGTTGATATTTTATACCACACCCAGATTTTTGATAGTTATAGCAAAATGCTTGACGATCGTTATCAGAGAAAAATAGATAATGAAAAAGTTGATATCAAAGCCGATTATCATAAACATTTTTTAACAGACCAACACCGCGCTACAATGATCGGCAGAAATATTGCAGAGTATGAAAAAAACGTCGAAGGAATCGAACTCAAAAGACAAGAAAACACCGATCGCCAAAATTATTATGTTGACGTTCTCACGGCACCTTGGTCTGGGCAGAATCAATTCTTTAGCACACGTGCTCAAGAGCATGAAGAACAAGAAATTATTTTCCATGAACTGCTCACTTCAGATATCAATAAACTTCAAGAAAGCCGTCACACTTCATCCCTTCATGACAAGTATGACAAAGAGCACGTCGCATACTACATGAGTCGTAAAATGGCTGATTTTGACGGCATTGACAACATAAGCCTGGTAAGAAAAGATAGTCAAAATATCATATCTCAAGAACGCAATCATGTTGACAGCGATGTCAACGCGTACCAAAATGCCGACAAACAAGCTGTTGGTTTTCATCGTGCACTGCATCACGCTGAATTTCGAGCACATCACTCTCAAGAAAATGAAATAGTTGTCAATTTAGCTTTTCATTACGAAACAAAAACACAAGCTCACCCTTATTCAGCCCCCCAAGAACAATACTATGAAGACCAAGATTTATCTTCATTTCCAACTGAAAATAATGACTTAAAAACCTTCGCCCAAGCAACTGTTGATACACCACGAAATCCAGAGGCCACTAAGGGAATTCAACTTTACGCAGGTCTTGAGATGCAAAACCAACTCTATCACAACTCCCCACCTCCAGACCCTTTATCCAAGGCAAATGATGAGTCTGAAGTCACTCGACAGCGAGATGTTGCAAAAATTAGATTTTTTGAAACAACTCGAGAATATCCAACAAAACCTATGAATCCAGAAGGTCTGGTTGAACAAAAAAAGCCTAAAAAACCTCTATAACGTCTTATAAGATGATATGAACATATTGGAACGAAACTTTCTTTCAGAGAAGCTGTAAGTTTAAAATGCATATCTCCGACTGCGACATTTTAGGCGATAACAACTGGACTTCAAAAATCCACTTAGATCTTGACTGCACTCTTTCTTGACTTTATCAATAGTAGGAGTTAAGAACCTCCTACTAAAAACATTGAAAACAAGGAGATTTATGTACTCAAGCATCAAAACCATAAGCTTCATAATACTTATAAGTACGACACCTCTATATTCAGGCACAAGTGACATCTATGACAGCACACAACAAACACTTCTAGAATTAGAATTATTAGAACAAGAAAAATACGAAAAAATCCAAGCACAAAGAGAAGCAAAAGAAAAACACAAAATATTCCAGGCACAAAAGGCAAAAGAAGAATACGAAAAAATCCAAGCACAAGAAAAAGCACAAAAAGAATACAAAAAAATCCAAGTACAAAACGCAAAATATGAAAAAATCCAAGCAAAAAGACATAAAAAAATCTACCCACTTCTCGCTTGTGCTATCGAAATGATTGAAGACGCTTATTCAGATGGTCATTCTATTCATGCTGGCCTAAGCTTTTTAGAATATATCCAAGAACAACAATTTCATGACCTTAAAACCATTGAAAAAAGATGCATAAAAATTTTAAAAAAATATAAAAAAAACTTTAAGAAATCAAAGTGTTTCAAAAACTTTAAACCGAAAAGTGATTTTGAAAAACATTTCGAACAACGTTTTCCATATACAAATATTAATACTTCAGATTGTTCTTCTGAAGCGACCTCTGGACTCAGTTTGACATGTGGATTAGGCATATCTTTCGGAGGAGGGCTGTATCAAACAAGGACTCTAAGCTATTTAGGCCTGTCTCGAAAAGTTTATAAAAGACGACTTCACGCCGGTTTGGGTTTCGGCCTAGGCCTTCTGCATCACAAAGCACCATACCCAACCTATGACACTTCAGGCAGCATGTTTGGCTGTATCGCTATCATTGGGGATGAAGAGGGATGTTGTGATGTTAGAGCATGCTGCGGAGTCGGAATCTTTACGTTACTTGACCTCTCGGAACACGAAGCGCTTCCACATGTTTCAAGCTACAAACATCACCGATTTACAAAACTTTTAACCTTCTTAGGCTTCGAGCAATAAACGCACCAAATATCAGATTACGTTTATAAGTCTGAGCATTTTCTTCTACACAGAAAACGCTCAGACGGATCAATCTTCAATTTCATACCTTGAAAAGCAAGCAGAACTATGATTTTAGTATTCAAGTAATTTTGAAAAAAATTAAAGAAACCTTCTAATCACAATCATGAGATATTCATGGAAGCCAATAAGCTCGATACTGCACAATTTATCTTACCATTCACTTTCGTGAGCAAGTTCGGTTGAATAAAAGATTCCCTTTACGCAGTCCTCTCAAAGACCAAACTTTCCACATGGCCTCTAAAATAATATGATACGACATTTTAGAGGATCCAACTCTGCGATCTACAAAAATAATAGGAATTTCTTCCAATTGGAAATCTGCTAGCCAAGCTCGGTATTTTAACTCAATTTGAAACGCGTAGCCTCGACTGCTTACGTCATCAATTCCAATTGTCTTTAAGACTTGAGCACTCCAAGCATTAAAACCACCGGTTAAATCTCTTACTGACATTCCTAAAATTGTACGAGCATAAAGAGAGCCAAAAGTGCTAATCATCTTTCGAATCAATGACCAATTTTCAGTGCCACCTTCTGCTACATACCTACTTCCAAAAACGCCATCCGATACTTGAAGTTTTTCAATCATTGTTATCAAATATTTTGGGTGATGTGAAAAATCAGCATCCATTTCTATCAGATAAGGATATTCTCTTTTTAAACCCCAGTGAAAACCAGCGATATAAGCACTTCCAAGACCCAGCTTCGAGCCTCGGGGCAGCAGATAAATTTTCCCTGAAAACTCTTGTTCCATCACAGCTATTTCTTCACGAGTTGCATCTTGACTCGCATCATCAACAAATAGCATATGCACCTGAGGAACATGCTTCATCACTTCACGCACCAAAGGAATGATATTTCCTTGCTCTTCATACGTTGGTACTATTACGAGTGGTGGCATTTCAGGCATTGTTTTCTCCAAATCATGAATCCATAAAGGCTATCATATCTTCAAGGACTTATCAGCATAGGATCACTTCGTAAACAACAGCCATTGATCAACAAATCCATCACGATTCGGCATAACAATCTTCGGTAAACTGTCCTGATTCATAACGACATCATCATCAATAATATGAGACTCAGATAAAATGTACGCGACCACAGCATATGTTTGATTAGAGTTAAGGACCCCTGGTGAAGTCATAGGCATCGCTCTACGAATATAATCAAACAGAGTCGTTGCATAAGGCCAATAGCTCTCAACGGTTTTCTGGGGCTTGCGTGTTGTCAGGCTTCCACGACCCCCTACCAAAGCCGGAGCTTGAAACACCACACCACCTTCAAGATTTTGCCCATGGCACATTGCACAATATGTCGCATACACTTGCTTTCCTTCAGAGCCTCTTCCTTGACCTTTTGGAAGATTTTGCCCCTGAGGGCCAATAGGTAAATCCCAATTTTTTTCGATAGATTCTGTCACCGGTTGTCCAAAATCAAACGATTGTGCAACAGCAGCGCCTCCGATAAACAATAACAAAAATAATTTAAAGAAGTTCTTCATGATGATTTTTTACATTCCCCTCTTGATCAAGACTCCAGCTTTGAATGCCATTCCAATGATAATCCGTCTGAGGGCCATGTTTTAGGAGCTCTTTACGAGAAGGTTGTCTATTTCCTTGATCATCATAGCTACGACTTTGCAGCACACACGGCTTTCCATCCCACTGCCAGTCGTAAGAAAAACGTGTATGTGATTTGGTATGAATCGGAGTCGATAATTTTGCAAGCACCCAAGATCGCCCTCCATCCACAGACACTTCAACTTTGATTATTTTGCCGTGTCCGCTCCAAGCCAGACCGCTCAAAGAATAAAAACCCTTACCCGGCAAGACTTCACCACCAGAAGGAAATGTCAAAACAGATTTAACCCCCATTGTAAATGTAAATTGATCTGCTTTTCCATCTTTACGTAGATCCGTATATTTTGATGTCTCCTGCTGAGTCATATAGGGACGATCCGTCACATAAAGTTGAGTCAACCATTTGATCCAGCAGTTACCTTCCCAGCCTGGGACGACTAACCGCAATGGAAAACCTTGCTCTGGCCGTAAAGGCTCTCCGTTTTGAGCATACGCAATCAGCACATCATCAAGGCATTTAGAAAGAGGCAAACTTCTTATTAAGCCGGAAGCATCTGCACCTTCTACAATCACCCATACTGCCTTAGGATCTACACCCACATGTTTCAAAACTGTGGAAAGAGGAACCCCTACCCATTCAGAGTGACTCATCAAACCATGGGTATCTTGTACATTCACAGCCTTTAGTTCAGATTTCCATTCAGAACGAGTATTTCCCGCACACTCTAAAAAATACTGTTTAATGACTGATGGAAAACGCTTCAAATCATCAACTGTATATACCTTAGGGTTTTTCACCATACCACGAACAAGAACACGGTGTACCGACGGATCAACATCAGGAATTCCTGCATGATGACGCTCAAAATGCAGCCCTGAAGGAGTGAGAGTTCCATAGCTACTTTGCAAAGGTGTTCTAGAACGAGCACTATAAACAGCATCACCCTGTAAAACACGCTTATCCTTGACATACACACTACGACGACCATAGCCACCATCTTGGCCGGCTGGACGCCCCAGGGTCTTCCTTGGGTCAGACGCAAAAATAATTTGTGAGCACACAACAACGAAGAACAAAACACGAAATATAAACATTTTTACCTCAATATAAAAAAAGACCGCTGCAAACACAGCGGTCTTTTTTTAAATGACTCATCCAGATTTATCTTATCGAGAGTAAAACTCAACGACTCGAGAAATTTCGATCAAGAAAGGGAATGATTCATGATCAGGAAGAGCGATCAACTTAGCAGTTGATGCTTTTGTGTCAGCAGACAACCAAGCTGGGCAAGTCAAAGAAGGGCGTTCCGCACTGCTTACAACAGCTGGAATCTTCTGTGCTTTCTCAGTCAAAGCAATCGTTTGACCTGCTTTCATACGGTAAGAAGGAATATTCACTCTTTTACCGTCGACAGTAACGTGCTTGTGGCGAACAAGTTGACGAGCAGCTGGGATCGTTGGTGCTAAGCCAGCGCGGAACACCACACTGTCTAAACGGCACTCAAGAAACTCAAGAAGCTTATGTCCTGGGTGTTCACGAGAGCGAAATGCTTCTTCAGCAAGCCGCTTTAAGCTTTTTTCAGTTAAGCCATAATTGAAACGTAGCTTCTGCTTTTCTTGAAGCTGAAGGCCGTACTCACCTTTTTTCTTGCGAAATTGGCCTTCTTTCATTCCTGGTGGGAATGGACGACGTTCAATAGTTTTTCGTGAGAGTCCAGGAAGGTCCAAGCCTACTGCTCTCATTTTTTTGACTCTGGGTCCTCGATCACGAGACATGAAAAGATCCTTCCAGAAATATTATGATAACAGCTCTGAAACCCGAAGATGCAGGTTCCAGAACCTATCGTAAATTGCCTATGGCAAGATAGATGTAAAGTGGTCGGGGCGACTGGACTTGAACCAGCGACCTCATGCTCCCAAAGCACGCACGCTACCAACTGCGCTACGCCCCGTTACAAGCCGTACTTCTATCTAACCTCACCCGAATGGTCAAGTAATAAATTCAATAAACCTGAAAAAAAATCACTGTTGATGATTTCAGTAACAAATAAAATGATCATGAAAAGAAAAGAATGGCATTTCCTAAAGGATTTGCTAATTAACATGCCTGAGTGAATTGAAAATAAGTTTAGTGAGGCAGCAATAATATGGACGTAGTACA
The DNA here is from genome assembly GCA_045106415.1 of Oligoflexales bacterium. Classification (GTDB taxonomy): domain Bacteria; phylum Bdellovibrionota_B; class Oligoflexia; order Oligoflexales; family Bog-1112; genus JBGCEP01. Next base: position 87,229 of record JBGCEP010000030.1, read on the forward strand.
GACAGGGGACGGAAGTTTAACCTTAGTCCATAAAGACCATGGTGAATGGTTTCACTCACAGGATGGAGCAAAATACGAAGCTCAAAGGCTCTACATTGAATCGAGCTTCTTTCAAGATTCCTTAACGCAACCTAACAAAGTCAGCGTCTTAGATGTTGGGTTAGGCTTAGGCTACAACGCGTGCTCAACCTTAGAAGCTTGGACGCAAACCCCTGGCCCAGCTGACCTCGACATCCTCAGCCTCGAGCACGACGAGGAGCTTTTAACACAATTCAAAAGTGGATGTAGTAATTGGCAGAGCAATTGGCCTCTCCAATGGAAATCTTGGTGTGGTCAATCTCACATTAAGCACCCTAAAAACCCAAGTTCAACATCTTGGACTCTTTTATTAGGAGATGGCAAGCAGGAGCTCCAAAAACACGACACACATGCACCTTTTCATTTTATTTGGCAGGATCCCTTTTCTCTGGCTCACGGTTCAACCCTCTGGGATAAAGAGTGGTTTCAATTGCTTTATCAGCGCAGCGCTCAAAACTGCGTTTTAATGACATATAGCGTGGCTCGCCCTGTGAAAGATGCTCTTGAAGCAGGTGGGTGGTCCATAGAAAAAATTCCTGCAACCACTAAAAAAAGGCATTGGCTCAGAGCTACAAAGCGACCTTTATCTGAGGTAAGACCCTTTGAAACCACTGCCTTTATTCATTAGTACCACCGAAAAATTTTCTTTGTGAGTGCTGTTGCTCCAACTGTATACACAACAAGAATAAGCATTTCAGACTGAACGGCAGCCATGTCAGCACCCTCTAGAGCCACGCGCCTTAAACCATCAACCAAAGGCGTAAGAGGAAGAAGGTCACAAATAAAAGACAACCATTCAGGAAAACTGTGCCGTGAAAACCACACTCCCGACAAAATCATCATTGGTAGCGTCACTAGGTTATTCATCCCTGCATAGGCGGCTGAATTCGCAGTTCTAGCACCGCACAAAATGCTGAGCGCTGTAAATGCGGCTGTTCCTAAAACACAAAGCAGTGCAAAAAGACACCATGAGCCACTTACTTGAAAACCAAAAAACAACCAGCCCGCGATCATAATAACGGAAAACTCTATAAAACTGATGACGTAGCGACCTAGAATATGAGAGATAAAGTATAGGATAGGGCTCATAGGGGTTGCCCTATAACGTTTCAGTATATTTTCTCTACGACTTGCGACAATGGTCATTCCCGTCCCAAAAAGGCTCGTCGTAAACAAGCTTAAAGCAAGCAAGCCTGGAATTAAAAAATCAATATAACGCCCACCTGTTTCTTGCTTTGGCTCATCATAAAAACTAACAGCATCTGCACGACCGAGTGACCTTTGTACAATTTCGTCTAAAGCTCTACGTGCTTCCAACCCTTTTGGATGACCCGGATCATATTGATAGCGATACCGCCCATCAGCAAGAAGGCTCACAACAACCTGAAGCTCTCCTCGACGGATAGGATTTCGGAAATCCTCTAATTGTTCTGACACCCGAACATCAAGGTAAGGGGTCTTTTGAAGGGCTATTTTCACCTCTGACGGGACACTCATATGCACCCCAACACCGTAGGTTTGAGGTTTTGGATCTGAAAAAACAAACCCTAAAAGCATCATCCACACAAGTGGCATTGTAAGCACAAAAACCATAGCAGACGGCTCTCGTTGAAATTCTCGCAGCCTTCCCAAAATCATTTGCCATAAACTTGAATTAAGCATCGCGAATCCCTCTTCCTGTCAGATTTAAAAACACATCTTCAAGCGTTGCGGATTTAACCCCAAGAGATGTGAGTTTGACACCTTCTTCATGGCATACTTTCACTAATTCCAGCATATGCTGGCTTGCATTCGAGACAACAACACGACACAACCCGCGCCCTTCTTTCGGTACCCAAGAAAGACGGGAATGCAAAAGAGCAAAGTTTTCAGCGTCGACCTGAAATGTTAGAGTTTCACCATTGGCGTGCTGTTTAATGAGATCAGGCGCTGTTCCTTGTGCAATCACTTCTCCATGATCCATAATCGCAACTTGATGAGCAAGAAACTCTGCTTCTTCCATAGAGTGCGTTGTCAGTAGAAGGCTTCTTCCCTGCTCAAGGAGATGTTTTAAAAGATCCCAAATCATTCGTTTGGATTGTGGATCTAATCCCGTTGTTGGTTCATCTAAAAACAAAATAGAAGGGTTATGAACAAGGGCGCACCCGAGATACACACGCTGCTTTTGCCCTCCTGACAAGGTTTCAAGGCGAGCATCACGTTTCTCTTCAAGCTGCATCTGTTTTAGAATTTCATTCACAGGCTGCGTTTCTTTATAAAAAGAAGCAAACAAGCGAAGCGTTTCTTCGACTGTGTATTTTTTATAAAGATGCGTTTCTTGAAGCTGCACACCAATTTTATGAAGAATCTGATCTCTATCGGCTGGTTGCTGCAGCCCACAGATTTCTATCGTTCCTGAATCTGCTACATTCAGGCCTTCAAGAATTTCACAAGTTGTCGTTTTACCTGCACCATTCGGTCCAAGTAGCGCAAGACACCGCCCTGCCTGCAGAGTTAAGTTCACACGATTGACGGCTGTTTCTTGCCCCCACTTCTTTACTAAACCTTGCGCTTGCAACACAACGCTGTTTCTCTTCTCATTCATAATCAACTCATACTTGCATGATACCCGCTCAACATAGCATAATTCGATCTCTTTAGTAGAGAGGGAGCTTATGGATTCAAAAATACAGAAGTGGGACATTATCATTGCAGGCGGCGGTATCAGTGGAACCCTAGCAGCTAAAAGGCTTTGCGAACAGTATCCCAAAAAAAACATTCTCCTTATTGAACGAGAAACACAGCTCGGTGGTTCATATCGATCAACTTCCACCGATCATTGGGGTGGCCCCCTTGCTTTTATGCCTCACGACCTCTTTCAAACACTTCTCCAAGGTTTTGCGGCACCAGAATCCCAACACACGACACAGTTATCAAGCATTCACCATATTTCCGGCGGACAAAAAACTGTCTTGAACAGTTGCCAGTTCGAACAAATTGCAACATGGCTCCCAGTGGTAGGGAAATCCTTACAAGGTGAATGGGATCAGCTTAAAAAAGGCCTCTATGATAGCATTGCTGAAAAGTCTCTCCAAAAACAGATGACTCTTCCTAAAAAAGGATCTGGGGCTGCGGTTTTGGATTTTTTAGGACCTCTATGTGGCCTCACAGACCCTTGGGGGAGCTCTCCTTTGTGCCTTCGAGAAAGACTTCGATCTTTTCGCGAACCTCTTCAATACATCCATTGGAGTTCTTTTTTAGAGAAACAACTTCACACTTGCACGAATCTATCCATCCATAAGAAGTCACTCATTGTCCATTGTGAAAAAGCCGACACATGGATGCTACACACAAGCCACGGGCTTCAAGAAACTCCATACATGGTTATCGCCCAAAACCCATGGACCACCCTCAGTTGGCTACCTGAGCCCCTATGGCCATCTAATATTTTAAATTACACCCTTAAAACAAGACCAACGAGCCGCATATCCATTTCATCACGAGTACAAAATCCAGAGAGCCTACCCCAGCGTGCATTTAGCGCTGCAGAATCGACTCTCATGGAGGTTCACGACAAGATTGCGACATGGTCGATTCCCATGGACTATGAAATCTCGCTTGAAGCTCCAAAGGCCGTCAAATCTGTTGCTAGAGTCAAAAGGGGAAGCAAAAAGATTCTAAAACACTTCGAAGATGTCGTTCTTGAGGACGAACATATCGCTCTCCAGCCGACAGCTTGGGGCTTCCCTAAGCTGCCAAAAGAGCATATTCTTGCGGAGCGTCATTTGAAAAAAACTGCATTTCCAGACATTGCTTTCTGTGGTAGAGCTTACGGCTTCTCTCAACAAGAGGGTCAACACTTGATAGACTCTCTTATGAGTGCAACCACACAGATCAGTGAACTTTCGGAGGTTCAAAATGCTCCTAGACGGGAAAGCCCTTGCGTTGAAAATACGATCTCAGCTTGCTGATAAAGTTCAAACACTTCAGGCGCAAAAACAAACGCTTCCTGGGCTCGCTGTCATTCTCATTGGTGACGACCCAGCAAGTAAAGTCTATGTGCATCATAAAGAAAAAGCCTGTCAATCTTGCGGAATCCACAGTGAAACCCACAGATATTCAGCAACAACCAACGTCAAAGAAGTCGAGAATCTTATTGATAATTTAAATCAAAGAAACGACATCCATGGAATTTTATTGCAACTTCCACTCCCTACGGGTTGGCAAAGCTGGCCTCTTATTCAAAGAATTTCCCCAACAAAAGATGTCGACGGTCTCCATGCCCACAACCAAGGCATGCTGTGCTGGAATCAAACAGCTCTCCAACCGTGCACCCCTAAAGGGGTCGTCACTCTTCTTAAAGCAAACGGCATCACCCTTCAAGGCAAACACGCGTTAGTTGTTGGGCGTAGCGCCCTTGTTGGTCGACCTCTTGCAACGATGCTGACTCATGAGAATGCAACTGTGACGCTTGCTCACTCTCACACAAAAAATCTAGCTCAATTATGCCAAACCATGGACATTGTCGTTGCAGCAGCTGGTCAAGCTCAATTCATGAAAAAAGAGTGGTTCCAGAAAGATGCTGTCGTCGTAGACGTAGGGATTCATCGTATTGGAGAAAAACTTTGCGGTGACGTTGATCCAGCAGTCGCTGAAATAGCATCTGCCCACACTCCTGTTCCTGGAGGAGTGGGGCCGATGACGATCGCAACTTTACTATCAAACTGCGTTCAAGCTTGGGAATCTCAGTAACCGGGTGACCAAGACCCACCTTTTGATGGTGCATGTGACTTTTTAAAGATCAGCTCACAAGTTCCATGTTCAGCGTCTCCTTTATGCTTCAGGTGCAACTTTACCTTAAAATCATGACCTTTCCAGTTTGTTGGAGGCGTGTAACTTGCAACATTCACACCTTTCCATTTCAAGCTTTGAAGATTGACAGCTGAAGCAGCTGCACCTTCAACCTCAACCCAATACTCTGTTCCCACGCCATGTTGAACATGATCAAATTCAATATGAATATTCTTTGTCTTATAATCCAAAGTCCAAGAGCGCGGCTCATGCTTACAAACAGGCGGCTTACGGTCATTGCTTTTTAATCGAATCTGGCACCGCGCAGGCAGAGTCTGGAGACCACCATCAACTTGCACAATCACATCAGAGTCTTGAGCAATATTCGCCGGGGCTGTATAACGGACCTTCATTTGCTCTAGATCCACAACCGTTCCCTCGCCCTGCAACAAAGATGACTGAAGTTCGAAGTTGAAACTCTCTGGTTGAATTTGAAACTCAACACTTTCATTTGCTAATAATTCGACACCATCTCCCTCGCAGCTCAAAGCAACAGGGTCTTCTTCAACAAGGCGCACCTCACAGACCGCAGATGTGATTTCACGGCCATCAATAATTTCATCTGAAGATGCTATAACTTTCACACGACGAGACTCCCGAATAAAGTCTGGGGCTGTGTAGACACCTGACATACGATCTGCAGCAAAAGTTCCAACTCGCCCGTCTTCTTGCGCGAGCTCTTCAACCTCAAAATTTAAAGCAATGTCTTGTCCTTGCGCACTCCACTGTAAGTCTACACTTTCACCTGATTGAATAGATTGCGGAAGAGTATCACAACTTAAAGCAATCGGATCAGGGGTTAAAGGAAACTCACAAACACCAGGAACAATTGGATAATCTTCTGACAAGGAAAAAGTTTCAATACGCACCATTGATTCTTCAACAATAACGTCCGGAGCACTGTAAAGAACTCCATGCTGATCATCAAGACTCACGAAAGAGCCTGCTTGATCCAGATTAGAGCTTAATCGATATCCTAGTTGAAGCTCCCTATGAGGCTGACCATCTTTCGAAGTAAAAAGGACGTCTCCACTTTCACGACTCTTTAAAGCATCTGGAGTTTGGGCGCACTCTAGAGCCACAGGATTTGGAATCACACGAGTGATACACTCAGCTCGCAAATAATTGTCTTTTAATGGTGTTGCAACAATTCTGATATCTGCCGGCACAGAAACGCTCCCAGTAAAAGTGACTTCAACCTCTGAACCCGATGCCGCAAAGTCAAAATTCGGGTATGGATTTTCGCCTTGAAATGCCTCAAAACTAAATTCAAGACCTGGCTCTTCTGGGGTAAAACCAAGAATCACAGTATCGCCTGTTTTCAGTCGCTTTACATCTGGGGTCGCACAAAATACAGGCGTTGGTGGAACAGGAGGAAGAAGTGTGACTTCACACACAGCTGGTATGTATCGCTCACCATCTTGAGAGTTCACAACCTGTGCAAAAACTTCAACACGCTGTTCTTCAAGCACCCCACCTGTATGCTTAACTATTGCGCTCTGGCCGTTTTTAACAACAGAAAGAAGGTCTGTTTGAATGTTATTAATTCGGCTTTCAAAAACTAAATTACCTGAGAGTTCTTCTGGCCCAAAAACCAGAGTCGCTTCTTCTCCAGGAAGGAGACGAACAGGGTTGCTATCACAGCTTAAGGCAACGGGAGGAGACAAGGGTTTTGCGGTCACAGCACATGATCCTGCAAGGTATTTGCGGGCATTGACACCCAAAGGCAAAGCTTTAATTTCCAAATCAGACTCTAGCGATAGTTTTTCTGGCATTGTAAGCGTGACTTCAAGCCCATCGGCAACTAATGAAAATTCATCATTCACAACGACACCATCACGAAGAATTTGATAACCCACTTCAGTTGAAAGGTCACTCGGACCAAATCGTAAAAGAGTTGAATCCCCATCACGCAGAGTGACTGGATCTGACTCACATACAATCTGAGTTGGGGGCTCTGGCGCAACTAATGTTAAATCGCAAATACCATCTGTATATTCAGTTGAGTTCAAAGATGCGATAATTTGAACAACTTGATCCTCTTGTAAATCAGCATTGTGAATCACACGAACACTTTGACCATCACCTATCAGCTCAATTCCTTCAATTGGCTCACCACCACTGATAGCTCTATAGGCAGGAATCCCAATCGATTCAGGAGAAAATCTAAGTAAAGTCTCACCACCATAAATGAGCGATTGATCCGAAGTTTCACAGGTTACAGGTGTTCTTGCTGGTAAAACCTCAAACTCACACACACCAGGCAAGATACTTTCATCAGCAGGAAATGCTGTAATTTTAACTTGAATCGCTTCTGTTACATTTGCAGGCGGTGCGTAGAGCGCGCTCATATCACCTAAATCAGTCACAGTGCCTCTTTCTTGAGACGATGGCGATGTTGATAAAAGATATGAGACACCCAGACCCTGAAGCCTTGGGGCCCAAGTCAACTTGTGATTTTCTCCAGCATAAATTGTTGTGGAAGGGGTTATACAGGTTAACGCTTGACCGGCCTCTGCGTCAGCAAAATTTTGTTGCGAAATACGACCACCTTCAAAGCTTGGCTTCTGACTACAGCTCACAACAGACATCAACAAGAAAAAAGAAAATTTATTTACAACACGCACCATCAATTCCTCCAAAGTCGGGCGATTCCGCTTTCATATGCCATTGGCTAGACCGCGATCAAGTAACTTTTCGGGAAGACACAAGGTGAACTTAACGATAAAAATAAACCCTTCATTTCATAAATAAAATGAAGGGTATTCAAGAAATCAGGCTAACAAAGCCACCACACTATTAAGACCAAATCATAGCGCAGACAGACGCTCTAGTATCGGAGGATGCGAATGGTAGACCTTAGAGTATAAAGGGTGACACAGAGGCATTGAATGGTTGTGTTTGGAAAGCTTTTTAAGCGCTGACCCCAAATCTTTTGTATATCTCATCGCAAATTCATCAGCTTCAAACTCATGCTTACGCGAACTCCTTGAGCTCAAAGGTGTCACAAAAACCTGCACCAAAGGCCACCATAACGACGACACAAATAAAACCCCAAAGACTGTCGACGAAAGACCAAGGCTTTCTGTGAATTCTGGCGTTTGACTCAAACACCACAAACCAAAAAACACAGCAAAAATCATCACAATCGAAACACCTAACCTTTTTTTGATGTGGTGACATTTAAAATGCCCAAGTTCATGAGCTAAAACAGAGAGGATTTCCGAAATAGACATACTTGTAACAAGGGTGTCGAATAGAACAATTTTTTTGCTTTTAAAGAGTCCTGTAAAATATGCATTCCCATGACTACTTCGAATCGAAGCATCCATAATAGAAACTTCTGAAGCCTCAAAACCCACATCTGTACAAAGCTTAGAAATTCCACTTTGCAGCTCACCTTCTTCTAAAGGCCTAAATTTATTAAATAAAGGAGAAATAAAAACAGGAACAAGCCATGAAGTTAGAATCATAAAACCAACCAGTAAAGCGGCAGCCATCCACCACCAAGAATCAGGATATGAGGCCATCACCCATAAAACACTCGCAAGTATCGGGATTGATAATAAAAAAGAAACAACAAACATTTTCAGTTGATCAAGCACCCAAGAGCCAAGTGTTTGTTTATTAAACCCAAAAGATTCTTCGATACAAAACGTGTGATAATAATCCCATGGCCACTGCATCAATTGCCCTAGAAGAGTTAAGCCCATTAAAAAGACAAGCCCTTGTTGCAATTCAGAATGCGGAGCAACACTTACACTGAATGTTTCCCACCATGTGAAAAAACCAAGATGCAGCGCAATCAACAACAGTGAGACGTCAAATATAGAACTCCAAAAACCAAAACGATCTTTCGCCTTAGTATATTCAAAAGCTTTTTTAAATTCTGCCTCAGAAATATCCAATGTCTGCATGACGCTGTCTTGTTTATCCACATCCGAATAATAACGCCCATTCAACCATTGTAGATAAGCTTCCCACGCCCATTGCGTGACCTTTAACACAGTGAATATATAAATTATATTAGCAATCATTAAAGTTCTCCCTTAGTATTGCCGATAAGAGCCGCAGACACATTGTTGATGCAACTCATGGAGATTAGGCAAATTGCATATAAAATGCAATGTGATCATGTTGTAGAACTCGATATTGCAGTAGCGGAGAGCGGACAGATGACTTACAAAATTATTCTCATTGATGACCACGACATTGTCCGAGAGGGTCTCACAACCATCCTCAGCGCGACAGATGAGTTTAAAGTTGTAGGGAGTTACTCAGGTATAAGCGAAGCTCTCACAAGCTCACAGCTGACTGATTGCGACCTTATCATCTCTGACATCTGCATTCCTGGGGAAGATGTTTTTCAGCTTGTTGCAGACGCAGATAAATCACGAAAATCAAAACTTAACATTATGTATATTACTGCATATGTTTCAGAAACAAATATTTCTCGAGTCACACGCTCACAGTCTTGCGGGCTTTTAGAAAAGACAGCGGCTCCACAGGTGCTTTTGGAAGGGATTCGAAAAGCGTGCCACGGAGAAGTTTTCTACACACCTCGAGTCGCTCATCTTATCGCGCTCGGGACACAACCCACATTTATTTTTGAAAGGCTCAGTCGACGAGAAGTAGAAATATTCACTCTCTTAGCTGAAGGTCTCACTATTGCCACAGTAGCGAAAAAATTATTTATTAGCCCTAAAACCGTTGAAAAGCATAAATATACTCTCATGCAAAAATTAGAATTACCTAACATGCAAGCCTTAGTACGATACGCTGTAAGAGAAGGTGTCGTTGCCCCTTAGACTTCAGCGCTTCAAAATTATTCGACCGATTTTCATACAAAGGTACATAGAGAACACCAATTTTTTTCTTCGAAACAGCGATTTTTTTGCAAAATTACATAAAACTCCCCATACCCATCCCAAAAACCTTCAGGTAAATTAAAAATTCCAGATGCTTCTTTTACGAAGGTTAAATTCATCGTGCAAACAATCCACCCACTCATTCGAGTTCAAACTCTTTTAGACCAAGATATTTTACATATGGGTGTCCAACAGATCTTAAAAGCACATTCTTTTATTGAAGTAACATCTACTCACACAGATGCCCACATCGCCATGGAAAAAGCATCTCAAACACCACCACAAGTTTTTATTACCTATGCTCAACTGTCATCAGGAAATCCATACCAACTCGCAAAACATTTCCAAAAGCACCACAAAACAAAAACTATTTTTTTAACATCTCACGCAACTTCTGAAAATGAAACACATCATGCCATCGAGCATGGCGTCCTAGGAATTCTCAACACCAATTGCTCAGGTTCCGAGCTTCTTGCTGCAATACAAAGCGTTGCAAAACACAAAACATATTTCACAGATCGCTTAAAGCAGCTCATCACACAAACGCCACACAAACCTCTCCTCACTCCACGTAGACACCGCCTTAGCCCACGGGAAATCGACGTCCTTAGATGCCTAGGGTCAGGCCTACGCGCGTCTCAGATTAGTGATGAATTAAGTATCGCCGTCAAAACAGTTGACCGCCATAAGTCCAACATCATGACAAAACTCGGGCTTTATTCTCAAGTCCATCTGGCTCTTTACGCAGTTCGAGAAGGGGTGACTCCTCTCTAAACCTCTCATAAAGTTTGACAAGATTTCTATTTGAGCCTCGCTCTACTGATAATGGACCTATCAAAATCTATCCATATTACAGCTGTTCCTACTAGTGATCCGTTGATTCTTGACCTCAATTTTCTTCTCACCAATATATTTTTAATTAGCAATAAGAATCGACCGGCCACATAGGACTCTTGTCATTATGATTTTTTGATAAACGCTAAAAAATTGAGACTCTCTCAAATCTGTGCACGAGACCAACGATTGAAATGATGATAAAGCGTCTTCCATGATGGAAAGTCATTTGGTAGGCCACGCCACTTTATACCCCTCTATTTCCTTATAAAAAAGCACAAAACAAATCTGCTATACATCAATACTTTGCTCTTTTAAAGAGTCTATCTTATCAAGAGTTTTTACAAGCATACGATCACGAGTCGTTGTTAACTTTTGATATTCAGCACTCGCA
>JBGCEP010000031.1:0-44496 GCA_045106415.1 Oligoflexales bacterium
CTTATAAACTTGAATTCGAGAGATGTGATTTTATCTTATAAATTTAGTATGTTGTTCCTAGTTTTATCAAATATTTGGAATTGACATGTCTAAGTTATACTCATTAGACCTGAAGAATAAAGTGATTGATGCGACAGAATCTGGCTATACCGATAGCTCTATCAGTGAGACTTTCAATATCGCTCGTAAAACAATCTATAATTGGAAAAGAAACTGACAAAGACAGGTTCTCTGAAACCACGGAAACGTAAACAGGGATCAGGTAAGATTCAAGATTTGGAAAAATTTAGAAAATTTGTAGAAGAAAAATCTGATAGAAGTTCCGAAGAAATGGCTCAAGATTGGGGGGATATTTCTCTACGGAGTATTCGTCGATACTTGCGGCTTATCGTTTTTACAAATAAAAAAAAACATTTGGATACAAAAATCGCTGCGATAAAAATCGGAGTGACTTTCAAAAGGAAATAAATAATAAAAGTGATAAAAACATTATTTATCTCGATGAGTGTGGCGTTAAGAAAAATGAGTCCTGTCAACATGGATGGAGTCACAAAAGTTCCAGGCCCCATGGTTTAAAAGAAAGTTCACAACATAAAGCTGTTAATATCATTGGATCACTCAACAACCATAACGAAATTACTGCTCCATTTGTATTTAAAGGAAGTTGTACAGCAGAGGTTTTCAATGCGTATCTTGAGAAGGTTTTAAGCCCACATTTGGATGGAAATACAGTTATTGTGCTTGATAATGCTTCATTTCATAAGTCTTCAAATATAGTTCAAATAGCTCAAGAGTAGGGGGCAGAAGTTCTATATCTTCCCCCATATAGTCCAGATCTCAATCCTATCGAACACAAGTGGCATCAAGTTAAAATAAAAATACGAAAAATTCTCAGAGATGGATGTGACTCTATTTATGATGCTGTTTGTGCGGCTATGAAGATGTTGAGTAAATAAATGTAGCCAATGCTATAACAGACAACGCCTTCACTCATCTTTAGGGTATCAAAGTCCAGCTTGCTTTGAATCAAGATATATGACAGAAAGCGCTTAAACCGAAAAAAAAAAAAAAGAGGAGAAGCTTACTCGCCTTCTGCAAAACTCTGCGATACTGAGGCCACTGGCTGCTTGTTCAATCGCAAGCTGTGAATACGATCTCTTATTTCTCATTTTTTCCTCCATTTAGCGTACGATCACGAAGGAATCAAAGGAAGGTACCGCTCGTCAGGCGCTTACGATTGAAGTGCTATTAGAATATATTGGCTCTCGCCACAACTACATGAAGATATCTATGCTATGGATGTTTTAGCGTAGAGTTGAATAAATATTTTATGAAATGAATAAGGCTATCTCGTAATATACTTAAAAATGAAAACTCATCTCTTTCTTAGAGAGTAGAAATTTTGTTATTCTTGGATATTAAGAAAATGCATTTAAATGTTCTTTTTTTAGAGGGGAAAGGTTTCCTGGTCTTCTCACGAAATGAATAATGAAAAATATTTTCATGGAAGCACTGAAAAGTTGAAAATTCTTTCTGACAAGTTAAACTCCATATATGTATCTTTATTTATGGAGAAATTATGAAAATCATGTTCAGCATTGTTACGTTGGGTTTTTTGTTATCTTTTACATACCCACCTTTAGATACAGTGGATCAACTTGACCTTGAAAAATATATGGGCACTTGGCATCAAATAGCAACGATACCAGCGTCTTTTCAAGAAAAGTGTGTGAGAAAAACTTCAGCTGAATATAAACGTCTTGACAAAAATCATGTTCAAGTGATTAATCGCTGCGAAGAAGAGGACGGGGAGGTTCGTATCGCTATTGGAAGAGCTCGTATCAATTGTGACTTTAAAAACCCAAGTCGTTTACAGGTGACTTTTGTAAAACTGTTTAACTGGTGGGTTTGGTCATTTGGTGGTGATTACTGGGTGATTGATCTCGATGCTGATTATAATTATAGTGTCGTAGGGGATAGAAAAAGATTTTATCTTTGGATACTGTCTCGTTCTGCAGCAATGGAAATATCAGATTTAAAAATTCTAGAAGAAAAAATTAAAGATCAACACTTTGACACGTGTGACATTGTTATTACTCAAGAAGGTGAGCTTAAAGGAAAACGTTTGTGTGATATTTCTTTTGGTTAAAGATATCTTAGGTTAATTTTATCTAAAATATAACTGTTAAATAAATATTTTGAAAGAATACTCTAGTCGTGTTTATTTTGTGTGTAAAAAATGAATACGGCTAGAATTTCCCACCATTATTAGAGAATAAATGATTGTTAAATTTTATTCGAAGCTAATGTATGTCGTGATGTAAAGATATTTTAAGGTTTTTAACTATCGAAAGACATGAAAATATTCTTCTTTGAAAAATGATGATTCACCGTGACACTATTCTAGTAAAGTGATACTTGTTTTAGTTTTTTGTAAGAAGTGATGAGAGTCGTATGGATACAAGTTTGCCATTAGCAGAAAAAATGAGACCGCAAAGTTTTGATACTATTTGTGGTCAAGTGCACCTTGTTTCAAAAAGGTCTTTGTTGCGACGTTTGGCTGAAGAAGATCGATTTCAGTCACTCTTATTGTGGGGACCGACCGGGTGTGGGAAAACAACTTTAGCTCGTCTTATTGCAGAACAAAGCCAACATGATGTTAGCGCTTTATGCGCTGTCCATGCCAGTGTTAAAGACCTTAGAGAAGTTATTGCTTTGTCTGAAGAACAGAGACAGCAGTTAAAGCCTGTTCGTATTTTGTTACTTGATGAAATTCATAGGCTTTCTAAAAATCAGCAAGATGTTTTACTGCCTCATTTAGAATCAGGATCTTTAAAGATGGTAGGAACAACAACAGAAAATCCAGTTGTTGAAGTCAATCCGGCTATCCGTTCTCGTAGCCTGACTTTTCGTCTTAAACCTCTTGATGCTGAAAGTATTTTTCAAACTCTGAAACGAGCAAATATTTTTTGTGAACACTCTTTGAAAGACCAACAATTAAAGGCGATTGCGTTTCATGCTCAAGGTGATGTGCGTGCAGCATTAAATCTTTTTGAGGCGTATGGTATAGGTTTTGATGGTAGCTCCGAAGACTTCGATGAGTTGTTGAGTTCTTTGCCGTTGAAGTATGGAAAAAATAGCGATGATCACTATAATTCTTTATCTGCAATGATCAAATCTATTCGAGGTAGTCATTGTGATGCAGCTGTTTATTATCTTGCTCGTTTATTAGAAGGAGGGTGTGATCCAGCGTTGATTGCGAGGCGTTTGATTGTCTCAGCGTCTGAAGATATAGGAAATGCAAATCCTCATGCTTTGAATGTGGCAACATCTGGTGCGGCAGCAGTGCAGTATGTAGGCATGCCAGAAGTACGGATTGTTTTATCACAAGTTTGTCTATTTTTGGCTTCTTCACCAAAGTCGAGAAGCTGTTATTTTGCAATTGCAAATGCGACGCACTGTGTTCGTCAGACAAAAAACTTAGACATTCCAGAGTTTTTACACAACTCACCAAAAGGCCCTCCCCCCTCTCAGTCACGTTTTTTGCCTAATGATATTGAGGATCAAATTTTTTATACACCAACAAATAATGGGTATGAAAACCACCTATCACAATGACCATATTTGCTTGACAGTGTCATTTGCTTCATAAAAATTGATTTCCGGCAACACTTTCTATATATTGCTCTAGCAAGTTTACTTGCGTAACTTTTATACCCTTTCCTTTGAGGCCCTTATGGATCAGAGATCTCGAAATAATAGCTTTTGGGCACGCAGACGTTTGCGTCGTCGTTATGTTAAACAGCCTCAGTGGGTGATTGGTGCTCATAGCCAAGGGTATGGTGAGGTTATTCGTTTGTTTGCAGATAAAGAAGAATCACAGGGTCGTGGAATTTTGGTGCGAGCTTTTTTAAAGTTAGCTGATATTGCTATGCATATTATTCATTGTGGGCTCATTTTGTTTAGTATGGTTGGTTATTTGTGGGAAGAAACCAGGGCGTTGCATTTATTTTCTCAGTTCATGATTTTTACGTCATGGTATGGGCTGGGTCGTTTCTTTTATCCAGGATATTGTATTCTGACTGATTTGCATTGGCGTTTGAAAACTGTGCGAGGTTGTCGCCCTGAGGCAGAGTATTATACCAAATATATGGTTGATAAGGTTTGTGGGACAGATGCAAGTCGAAAGCTTCTTGATACCGTATCCCATGTTATTTTGTTTAGTGCGATTACGATTTCTGTAATCTGGAATGTTTATGATTGGTGGTTTTCAGCTTGATTTATTGAGTTGAGTTCTTTTTTCGTGCTTCTAATTTTTCGTTAATGCTCCTTGTATATTCAGCGATACTTTCTTGTAAATAAGTAATTGAGCTGAACTCTCGAGTTATTTCTGCTGCGTAAAGAGAGTCTTTGTTGCAGTCAATTTGAAGTCGTGGTTTTGTGAGTTTTCCAAAGTAGACGACATCTTGGATAATAGGCATAATTGAATCGCCGATTTCATCAAGTGTATCTGGGTTAAAACCGCCACCCCCACCAGATGCTAAAATACCACCAGCGAGTTGAAGTCTCGTTTGAGTTTTCGTTCTTTTTTCGTTAGGTTCCTCATATTTTTTTTCAAGCTCAGCGCGTTCAACCTCTAGGTCTGAAATTGTTCTTTTTGCGGATGCAATTCCTTCAGCAAACCCTAGAGGTTCAAGAGTATCGAGTGCTTTTTTTATTGTAGAAATTCTTTCTAAAAGGAGGATAACTTCTCGAGGAAGTTCTGTGAGTTTACAGTGCTCAGCATCCCTTTCATTTGCTCTGGATGTTTCATATGTAGCAATAAGCTCGCTGATTCGATTCACATGAACGATCATCTGTTTAAGAGCTTTTTGCCGCTCTCTAACTTCCAGGTTTAAATACCCTGTGGTGTTGTGACGGTGGTAAAAATCTTTTAAGACCCATGGTCCACACGTTTCTTCGCTTTCAGATAGTTCGCTAGGGATACATTGGCGTAATCGAAGAGAAGCTCTTCCTTCAATTGCGTCAACCTGGAGTCCTGCGTTGGAAGATTCATCATCGCTTCCAAAGTAATAATCAGAATAATAATTATCGAGTAGAATATGATCCCAGCGGACGCGACCTCTTGCGCATCCGTTATCTTTGAGTCCCACTTTTTCTGCTTCTGAGAGAACTTGAGAACAAATTTCATATTCAAAATGTCCTGAATGATTATGAGTATAAGCTTCTACCCACGTAATAGGTGGAGATGTGATTCCCCCTTCTTCAATCACAGTGACATTTGTTGGGATCAACGTTTTAGGGTCAATGGTTTCTAATGCAGATGTTTCATCTGCCAGAAAAGTAGCAAAATGGCCAGAGGGTTGTACGTGATTCTTATAGGAGATGTTGAAGACCGTATTTGATGATTCTTCAGCATTTTGAGATATGTCTGCTGACGGGGTTGTGTTTTTCAATTCGCTTTCGGCAGGAGATTGTTCTAGTTGGGAGTGAGGTGCTTTGGGAGGTTGAGGCTGGCAATGGACGAGGGTGATGCCCATGAATAGAAAAAAAAGAGCTCTCATGAATGCCTCACAAAAAATGAACCTACCAAGGAAACAATCGGTACATAAGGTGAAAAACTTTATTTTTTTTTATAGAATGTTATTTATATGAAATGAATTTAAATAGTTGAGCCCATTTAAGTGGGCAGCTCGTAACGCTGCCGATATGGTATTAAAATGCCTCATGTGGAAAGTCTATGTTCATATACAAGTCTCCTGTTTCATAAAAATCGTCATCATAAAGCTCAGTTTTTGTCAGCCATACAGCTAAAGGAGTGATGCGATTGAGAATAGCTTCAACCCATGAAGAAATGTGTTCAGGGCGGTTGTTTACAGCTTTAAGCCAGAGAGGTGGGTGTTCTGCCCAGGATAAAATCAGTTTTTCGAGGTTTGGATAAAAACTCTTGTGAAAATGATGTTTTTGTAAGGATGCTTTAATTTTTTCTGCCACAATTTGATTTTGGTATGCTTTTTCTTGAAGAGCGTCTGAGATCATAACAGCGGAAGAGAGAAGTCCTGTACGATCACTACCATGGTAACAATGGATGTAAACTTTCGAATCCTCCGATCTTTTTGTTAAAACTGTTTGTAGAGCAGCATAGAAAAGACCAAAATTAAAATGATTACCGAATAATGGAACGGTCATGAGGGGAAAGTGTAAACACTCCAAGTTGTTTTGTTCACATAACACAGAGTTGTCTGGCGTGACTTGGAGATTAATGACGTATTTGACGCCTAAGCTTTGAAGTTCTTCATAATCAGAGTGTGCTAAAGCACCTCCGCGGAAGACATGAGGGGATACTAAACCTAAATTGGATACCGCAAAAAGATAGCCTGGTACACAGAACGTTATGACGCATAAGCACAGTTTTGAAAACATCTCATGTTCCTTTTTTTATTTTTATGCATTTTATGCGTAAATTGATGTAGAGAGAAAGCTTTTTTATATAACAGCTGTGATTATATGAGTTTGGCAAAAAAAGTTGATGGAAACAGTTAATTGTTGTAATCAAGTTTGTTTTTTAGCTGTAGAAACATTTAATTTTATTAGAGTAAATCATTCTTATGCAAAAAAATTGATTTTTTTGAAAAAAAACCGATAAGAAATCTGCGCTCTTCGGAAAGGATTTTTATGAAAAAACTATATATGTTCTCGGTGTTATTTTTAAGTGTTTCAGCTTGTAAGCAGAGAAAACCTGATCGTGGAGCCTTGCCAACTGAGCCAACCTGTAATCAAGACTTGCTGTTGGCGACAACACCTAATGTTTTAGATGTAAATCGAATTGGGTTTGGTTTATCTGGAGTTGATCGTTCGGAAGGATTAGCACTTTTGAGTGTGCCTGTCGGTAAGCAAAACCTACCAGAAGAGGTTCAAAGTTTTGTGAGGGACGGCGTTCTTGTTCTTGCTATGGGAGTTAGAGATCTTAACGTTCGAGAAGAAGTTGCTTTTAATTTAGCTGATAAAGCAGTGAAAAATGTGAAAAAGCCTTTGAACTCAGGTTCTAAAGTAGACTCAGGAAGCCCTCGTGTTGACCAAAATCCATCGAGGTTAGAAACCAGATCAGGTGGTGAAGATTCTGGTGTTAATTCAAAAATAGAACAAAATGGTAGTGTTCTTGAGAAAGATGGTGACGTTAATAAGAAAGAAGGTGAAACAAAGGGTTCCGCAGTTAATGGAAAGAAAAATTTTGCATCAAAGTTTAAAGATGGTGTCAAAACAAAGTGGGCTGCTGTCAAAAAATGGTCAGATGACCACCCTAAGTTTGCAAAGATGGGTAAATGGGGAGTTGGTGTGACAGGTCTTGCTCTTCTGTTTCATGTCATTACTCAAGAAGATGATGTGGACACAATTTATGTTTTTGGTGATGATTTGCCAAAAGAGCTGACTAGTGATCAGGTTTCTTCTGATGAAAACGTAGTAGAGAATGAATCTAGTGACAGTGGTCAATCACCGAATTCTAGTGAAAGCAGTAATACTGCTCCAAATAGTAGTGATGCGCAAAAAGAAGGTGCGTTTTCAAATGCAGATCAGAGTGAGTCAGAGCCTAATATTGTGACACTAGATGTTGGTAAAGAAGATGATGCTACGGCTTATGTTGTTGATACGGATAAAGGGGAAATCTCAAATATTACAGTGGGGGTTCAGGGCGAACATGATGCTCTTCAAGATCCAACTCTTTCTCAAACCTGTGGTGTAAAGTAACAAAAATGAGGCGATGCCAATAGGCTACCCATGGTATTTGGGAATCTCTAGTAATGCCTAACTAAACACCTCAGTTCATAAATTTCCTGTATTCAACAAGACTCTGCATTCCTAATTCTGAGTGCGGAGTATTTTCATTATCACCACAATAACCACTGAGGAATGAGTTGAAAAACAGTGTCTGCTTTATAGCGGTCAGAGGTGTGTACATAATCATGCTTAGATGTTGCAACAAAAGCTTCAGGCGTGCAGGGCTATACGCTGTCGTGAAACAGCTTGTTAGATTCAGCTGGCACCCTGTTTTATTTTTTTCTGGAGAGCACTCATAGTGCTCAGGCTAGCATTATAATTTACAGCTGTCTTGAAACTGCAAAATGCAACGATCTTGACCCATATCAGTGAGGCTCTCACGTTCTGGAGAATCTGCCTCTGCGCTCTTCTTGAGATAATATTGATGAGCTATTGCCATTGAATATCTGACGTATTTAAAAATCTCATGATTTGAATTTTTTTAAAGGTAGCACTTACTTTGCGCTTACTTCGGGTCCATTGGGGATGTCAATGAATATGTATTAGGGTGGCGCCTGATGCCCTAATTTTTTTACAAAGGCAGAGTAAGTGTGTCATTGGTGAGATACTGGAAAAGCTAGACATCTTGTATAAACTCAGCCATAAAATAAAGGTTAATTGTTTTTGAGGTGTGCGTGCGACGTGGAATAGTGTGGGTTATGTTTTTGGTAGGGTGTGAAGTGCCCTCTCTTCCAGAGGGGAAGCACAGACTTCTTGTTGAAAAACACTGTACAAGTTGTCATAGCCACGCACATCTTCTGGTAAAAAAGCGCTCACGGGCTCAATGGGAAAGTGTTGTTTCTTGGATGCAGAAAATGAACGGCATGTCTCCTTTGGGGGTAGAAGATCACAAGAACATTTTAGACTATTTAGAATCATTGTAGGATTTTAGTTGTATAAATTGTTTTTTAAAAACAAAGAGTTGGATGGTCATAAAACAGGCTGCTCCAAGTCCAATGAGTCCCCACCAAGGTATAGATTGTTTGGCAGCCATAAGGATGACACCCATAAGAAGACAGCCGGGAATCACTTTTATAGCATCGTGATAGACAGGCCCATCAAGGTGAGTGAGGCTTTGTTTGTAAAGGTGAACTGCAGCTACTGTTTTTCCAATGCATGCGCTGAGAAAGATGTTGTATACACTCCAATGTATAGAGCTGATGCATAGGCATATGAAAAATGAAAAGATACCTAAGAAGAGGCCTTTTGTAAATTTCTGAGGCTCTCCCCTTGTAATAAGAACTTGAAGTCCGAAGACTTGAATGAGAATTGAGGGTAAAAGACCGAGGTTGAAGAAGCAAAAGAGTTGAGCTGCTAGAGGATGATTTTCCCCGATTGTGGCTTTTAATAGTGGTGATGCGATAAAAGGTGTTCCAATAAGAATAGGGAAAATAATTAATGCAATAAACCAAAGGCTGAGCGATAGATGCTGAGTTAAGCTTTTTTTTGAGTGAACTTGAAGCATTTCTGCGAAAAAAGCACTTCCTACGGCTGCTAGGGTTTGTAGTAGGCTATGAGTGATGCGTCCTGGCCCCCCATAAAGACCGCTCATTTCAGCTCCGAGGAGAGGTTCTATGCATAAAACATCTACCCTTTCTAAAAGCGTCATGAGAGGAATAATCCAAAAATAAGGGGTCGCTTTTGTGAAAAAAGAAGGAAGAGATGGAACTTGAGGTGGTTTAAACCCATAGGTATAAATTGACCACAGTGCTGTTGTGATGTGTATGAGGATTGAGGGGGAAATCCACAGAAAGATTAAGAGATGGATATCTTCTGCGCCGTTGACAAGAAAAAATGTCAGTATGAGGCATAAAAATCGACTAAATCCATTGAGAGAATGCGCCCATGCTACTCTTTGTGTTGCGACTAGAAGCCAGTGGCTTTCAAACGCTGTTGAAATTAAGCAAACAGCAATAAGTATAAAAAAAGTCGGGTGATAATTTGTAGCCCAACCGGTTGTGGTAAAGGTTAGAAGCCCTAGTAGTAAAATAGCTGAGTGCATTAGCTTAAGAGCTTGTGTATTAGAGACTGTCTGAGCGATAGATGCTATTTGAAATGATTTTTTATTAATATCAACAGAAGCTGCATGATTGTAGCCAGCGACAACCCAAGGAATTAAAGACTCAATGACAGAGAGGCAGAAGATAGCGTACCCAAAGTTTTCTAAGCCGAGGCGGGTTCGAGCGATCGATATCATGAGAAAAGGAATGATCTTTTGTAAAATTTCAAAGCCAAAGCCAGAAGCAATAGCTTTGGAAAGCCGTTGTGTTTGAATCACATGTGCTCCTGTTTTATTGATAGAAAGATAACTCTAGAATAAAGTCTTAGCAGTGATGGTCAAGTGTAAGTTGATATAAGTCATTTTTTGTCTTGGAGTTTTTATGTGATAATGACTGCAGTCGTTGTCTAAAAACCTATTCTTCACACTCAGAATAGATTTGACGCTTACTTTTCAATTTGACAATTTTTATTAATATTTCTATTGAGCAGAGTGTGTGACTTTATGAAAATAATGTTTGAAGTTGTCATGAGATGTATTTCTATTGGGAAAACAGCTCATAAGGCTTGAGTTGAAAAAAAGACTTCATATCCCATGAGATTTTTTTGATCTTGAGTATGTGTTGAAGAGTTTTTTTCTTTTATTCAATCTAGATACATAGCATTAATTTTTCACAAGAGAGGTTAAGCAGCTTTTCTTTGATTGCCTTGTCTTAAGGCCGCCAATGAAAATTAAGGCCAACCCATGTTGTTGTGATGGCTTCAGATGTTGTTGTCCCTAATAAAGACATGACAAAGGTTTGTTGGCGATAGCCCATATCGAAACTTATTAAAGACTTTGTGACTCGTACACGTCCTCCGATAAAAAGATCAGATCGAGTCCCCAGTGCCGCAGCATCAAGTTCTTGGATTGCTTCATTAAATGTGCTGTAAGAGGTTTGTGTTGCTTTTAAAAAAATGTGGCTTCCCTTTCGAATAGGTATGACAAGTGCAACACGGCCTCCTTGCCCTAACCCTGTGCCACGGATATGTGGGCTTCCTTCTCTATCTATTTCTGCATATAAACTACTCCAAGCTGGTCCAAGCTGCAGCCACTTCCAGCGGAATAAAAAGCCGCTGTCAATAAAACTTGTTGTCGAGCCACTAGGAACGCCTCCTGCAGTAAACTGGAAAGACGTTGTGTTGTTGACCTGAGATATAAATGCTGAAATTTGTCCTTGAGAACCAGCGTTACTTTCTAGTGATATTCCACTAGAGGTGCTGGTATCAACAGAAGCAACCATCTCGCTTTTGTAAGTGCTTAACCCACCCCCAACTTGTAAGGAAAAGGCAGAGTTTTGATAAGAAAAGCCAGAGTCAGCTAACCAAACTAAAAAACCAAGAAAAACAATGTTGATACGTGAGGTCATGAGTGATTGATCGGAAGGAAGGAGCAAAATCTGTAATCAGCTCACCCTTGGGGGGGGCTGTTATTAAAAAGCATTCATATGAATATCTTGTCAGCCGCTTTTAATAAAGAGGTCAAATGATGAAGGTTTTTTGTGTAAGCTTAAAATTTTACGGTAGGTAAGATTTACTTATAGTTATTTTTTGAAATAGAAAAATAAGTAATAACAGTGTGTTGTGCTGTTGTGTTTTTTATTTTTGTCTTTTTTGAATTATTTAATGTTGCTTGAAATCTTCATGTTAAAAATATTTACACAGGTGATGATTTTTCAAGTATAGTCAGCCCTCGGTTTAGTACTTTTTTGATTGAGGTCCATATAGTGAGTGATTTAATTTTTTCAAAGTTGGCGATATCAGATGTGATGTCTAAGAACCTACAGTCTCTCGGTTATGAAAAAATGACTCCTATTCAATCTCAGAGTCTACCTCATATTTTGAATGGCAGAGATGTCATGGCTCAGGCTAAAACTGGTAGTGGTAAAACTGCGGCGTTTGGTATTGGTGCATTATCGAAAATTGATCTTAAGATTCATAAAATACAGGTTGTTGTTCTTTGTCCAACCCGTGAACTTGCAGACCAGGTCGCAAAAGAACTCCGGCGCATAGGTCGCCAACAGCATAACCTTAAGGTTCTGACGCTATGTGGTGGGACCCCTATGGGGCCTCAAATCGCTTCTTTGGAACATGGGGCGCATTGTGTTGTAGGAACTCCAGGGCGAATTTGTGACCATTTAAGTCGAAGAACGCTTAATTTACGGTTTGCGCAGACTTTGATTTTAGATGAAGCGGACCGGATGCTTGATATGGGGTTTACTGAAGACCTTGATAAAGTGATTAAGCAAACGCCGAAAAATAGGCAAACTCTTTTATTTTCAGCGACATACCCTGAGAATATCCAAGCGATGAGTGAGCGTGTTCAAAGAAACTCAGTTCATATCGTTGTTGAGGGTGGAGAGAATAATCTTGATATTGAGCAAAAATTCTATGAAGTGAAAAGAACTCAAAAGTCGGATTGGTTGGTTGCGTTACTTGCGCACCACCAGCCAGAATCTTCTGTGGTGTTTTGTAATACGAAAAAAGACTGCTCTGACGTCGCTAACGCATTAAGGCAAGCTGGTTTTGTAGCGGAAGCAATTCATGGTGATTTAGAACAAAAAGATCGAGATGATGTGCTCGCTCTTTTCTCAAATAAAAGTATTTCTATTCTTGTTGCAACTGATGTGGCAGCTCGCGGATTAGATATTAAAGATCTTTCTCTTGTATGTAACTATGAGCCTTCAAGAAATCCTGAAACTCATGTGCATAGGGTGGGGCGAACGGGACGAGCTGGTAATAAAGGTTTGGCGATAACTCTTTATTCACCACAAGAGGAACGTCGTGTTCTTGAAATCGAAAAAATGACTTCTGCGAAATATAAAAAAGAAAAAGCTTTTACTTCAATACAACTTGGTGTTGGAAAGCCTTTTTACCCTAAAATGCAATCTTTATGTATTCATGGTGGAAAAAAGCATAAACTACGTCCTACGGATATTTTGGGAGCTCTCACTGCTAAAAAAGATCTTTTAGGGAGTGATGTAGGGAAAATTATGATTTCAGATTTTCATTCTTTTGTTGCTCTTAAAAAAGAGAAATTTGCAAAAGGAATGAGTCTTTTATCAGACTATAAAATTAAAGGACGTGAGTTCAAGGTACGTAAGGTACACCTTTCGTAAAGAATACCTCCTAAAGAAAATCCTTATCTGTCATGAAAGTGATAGATAAGGATTTTTTATTGTTTTTTAAAATGATTTTGAAGTATTTCATCAATGATGTGTGCTTTTTCTTTATTTCCGCTTTGTGTATATGCCTTCCAAAGCTGGATGAGAATATTTGTGTCTTTTTTCTGATGAAAATCTCGAGATTTTTCTAAAATAGAAATTGCTTCAGTATATTGACCGCGTTGTATAAAGAGCTCAGATTGGATCGCTGTACAGTATGTATTTTCAGGGGAATCTATGAGGCACCTTTGAATCTCGTGTTCGAGTTTTTTTTCTAGCATAGGTTGATTTCTTATTTTTAAGAAAGGAACCTGAAGAGGATCTGCGGGATTGAGGTAGTGGTATTCATATTCATCGATAATATTTTGGTGCTCATTTTTCCTTTTGATTAAGATAGCGAGTTTTTGGCTGAAAAAGACGAGTGACCATGATTGGGTAGGAAGAATAGCGTTTAAACCATGAATGATGTTTCCTTTGGAGTCCCACTGGTTTTTTAGAATAGGAACCATAGCTGTGTTGATGTTGAATTTATCTTCAATAAGCCGTGTGATCGTAGGTGTGCTTTGAAAGCCAACAAGAAGAGGTTTTATTTTGTTGTAAATGACATCTCTATGATCAGCAAAAACAGGATATTCTCTAAGAGCCCATGTTTGATAAGATCCAGGAAGAAAGTCTGAAAAGATATTCCCTAAAGGTTTTGTTTTTTTAATGAATTCTACTTCACGAACAGGGAAGTGTTGTTTATTCACTTTAAAACCCCAAAGGTGTTTGTATCGATAAACCTCACTTTGGAGAGGGATAGCCCAAGTAAAGAGAACGCAAACGATATAAATATATTTTATAGATGTTTTTTTGGAGCTGATATGTAAGAAAGCATCTGTAATAATTGGCAAAAAATAGACAAGATGAAAAGGGATCATGCGGATATATTGGATGCTTAAAAGAGAAAGTGTCACACCAATAATGAAAACAGCGTAAATATTTTGGTAAATATTTTGAGATTTTTTTTTGATGATTTTTAAATATAAAAAGCTTATCCACCCGAGAGCAAGATATATAAACCACATGATAAATGGCCATCCATGAGTGGATGTATTTAAAAAATTAAAATGGAAAGAAAGGTATTCGGTATTTGTTATAAGGCTCTGGTCATATTGAGCGTGAACCCATAAGAGATGAAGCATTTTAAAGTGAGAAGGGTTGGCGAAATAGCTTCCTGCAACAAGGGTGGCACAAACAATAAGTTGTATCCAGCATTGTTGATTTTTGATGTGTTTTTGTTCTGAAAATATTTGAAAAAAAGTTAAAATAGCAATAACATACCCCAAATAAACAGCAGCCCCAGCGTGCCATTGGCTGGAGAGAAAAAGACAAGTGAGCCACCATATGGGGGGGTGAAATTTTTCTGTAGACGTGATGTTGTTTTTTGTTCCACGGTAGATAAAATATGCGAATGTAAGAAGGCAGAAAAAATCTGGTCTTAGATGAAATCGAAAGATCATACTGATATAAATCATAGGGCTTAAAAGAAACATAAGAATGATGCTTGTACTATAAGGGAGGCTATTTTTTTGTGTGGAGTAACAGATTATTAGGTTGACCCAAATAAATAACAAAGCAATAGCAAAACCTCGGAAGAAAACAAGCCCAGCCTCTGTATGAACTTCATAAAGAATTCTTAAAACAACCTGAGAAAGCCAATGATAATTGACCCAATTTTCCCCTGGGATTGTGAAACTCCAGGTTTCTGTATTTGATATGCTTGATGTTTTTAAAATATCATCGCCTGCACGAAGAAGCCAATAGATATCATCTTCGTGTAACTGCCAAAGGCTAACGCTTCCAAGGATGAAAGAAATAAGGACAGCGACAAAAATATCAATACGAAAGTGTTGCATTGAGCCACCTATACAGTGAGGTTATCAATTTATTCTACACTGTATAGGTGTATTTGATCTCTTATGATTTTGGGCGAGCTAAGATAAGGACGCCGAGAAAACCAGATGTTGTTGAAGCTAGGATAATGGCAAGTTTCGCTTGGTCGACAAGAGCATCGTGACTAAACGCTAATGATGTAACAAACAGTGACATTGTGAATCCTATACCAGCTAGGCAGCCTACTCCCAGAATCTCTTTGAGAGAGACACCTTTAGGTAGTGATGCAATTTTGAGAGTATTCGCTAGGAAGGCTGCGCCGACGACTCCAAGAGGTTTTCCTACGACAAGTCCTAAAATGACACCAAAGCTGACATTTGTGAACTCAATGGCACCTAGAGGGACTCCTGAGTTACAGAATGCAAAAATTGGTATGATAAGAAAACCAATCCACGGTAAGAGTGATTTTTCTAAAAAGACAGCAGGGCTGTCTAAAGGTGAGGCTTCCGATGAAAGAATACTATTGATAAGTTTTTCAGCATTGTGACTTTTCGGTGCTAGAGGAATGGTTGCAGCTAAGAGAACTCCAGCTATTGTTGCGTGAACCCCTGATTTTAGCATGAAGTACCACAGTGGAAGCCCTACGAGAAGGTAGAGAGAAAGCTTCATAACACCGAGGCGGTTCATAACAATACAAGTGCCAAAGCAAATACCGGCGTAACCGAGGTAAGCCATCTTGATTTGTGATGTATAGAATAAGGCAATGACAATAATAGCGCCTAAATCATCAACAATAGCGATTGCTGCGAGTAATATTTTTAAGGAAGATGGAACACGAGACCCTAAAAATGCTAAAACACCCATTGCAAAAGCAATATCAGTCGCCATGGGGATCCCCCAACCTTGAGCAGCCTCTCCTTGTGGGTTTAGCACAAAGTAAAGAAGTGCGGGAACGACCATGCCACCAATTGCAGCAAAAATTGGGAGCGCTGCTTGTCGGAGGTCAGAGAGTTCTCCGATGATAATTTCTCGTTTGAGTTCAAGGCCGATGAGTAAAAAGAATACTGCCATCAATCCATCATTCACAATATGAAGAAGAGACTTGTCGATGATGTCAAAATGTGCAACAGAAAATAAGATCGGAGCATGAAGTGCGGAGAAATACGCGTCAGCTCCTGAAGAGTTGGAAATTATAAAGCCTAAAATTGCCGAAACTAACAAAATGAGAGGGGCGGCTAGACTTGATTCACCGTGATCTGCGGACACATATCCTCCTTCAGGTCAAAAGTATCTGCGCAAAGAGAACTGATACACTCAGTGCTCTCGGAATAAGAAATCCTTTAGAGTTTCTCACGGATTTTCTTTAATGTGAATTTTTTTTGTGATCTTTCAGTGATTGATTTGAAGGAGACTTTATAATCTGAGTCTTTTTCGGTGAGTTTAACTGTATGCTGGAGGCTGAGTGCTTAAGCTTGATAGTAAGTGGCTTTCTTAACAAGGGAGTGCCGTTTAAAAAGCGGATTATTGAGTTTTGTGCAGGATCTCTAAAACCAGAAAAAACTCCAATAAGTCTTCCTGTCTTTAAGGAAAAGACCCCTGCCCCGTTTGGTAAGTGAGTTGAAGTGAGATAAGAATTCTCACTTGTATGCTCTAGAGACACTAAGGTTTGAAAATTTTGAACTTTGACGTTTTTGTCTTTTATTTCAAGAAGAGGCTGGGAGCCAGCATACTTAATGTCTTCAAAGTGAGGAAAGTCAAACTTCACAGACTTGAGGTTGTAGCTGTGGTTTAAAGTGACCCATCCAATGCCCATTTGATGAAGTGGAGTCGCTTCAAAGACTGCAAAGTGCTGATTTTTTTCTTTATGGCTTGGGATAAACCCCAAAACATTTCGGGTTTTTAGGTTGTGTTGTATAACCGCAGCACAGGATGCTGACGTGGCGATCAGATGTGGCCAAATGACGGTTCCTTCGCAAAGGATGTTTTGATTTTGTCTTTCATGTGCGCACACTCCTGGATTTTCTCCAAATTTTTGCTCACATAGTTGGCTATCTGTCTTTGTTCCGTGGTCTGAGAGTAGAAACAGCATCTTGTAAGGATTTGAAAAAGAAGGTGTTTGATAAAGGGATGACGAGAGCAGTAAAAGAGTTAAAGGTCGTATCATGATAAGCCTCGTTGGAGTTTTCGATCTTATGAATAATGTCTATACACGTTTTGTTAAAAGAGTGAAAACAAAAAAATTATAGAATTGAAAAAATAGATATTAAAAGTCATGAAGATGTGATTTGTGCACTAACTTGTTTATGGAAATAAATTTTTATCATCATTAAGGGTTTGTTATTTTTTGGGATAAATCTAGATGATGAGATGATTTGTTTGTGAAATTAGGTATGGAAACTCTAAAAATGATAATGCGTTTTTTAGAGGAACGTCAAAAGGCTTGTTTGGTATTCGCTTAAGATAAACCGGGTTTGTTTTGTGAGGAGCAGATCTGTGTCTGTAATAAGGTCTTTGAGGAGGATCCACTGAAGAGAATAGCTTTCTTTTTCGTTTTCTATAAATTTAAAAGAAGAAGCGTTGAATGGGTGTATGGTGTTGTTCAGGTGTATGTGATAGAGATATAAAGGTTTTTTTTTATACCGGAGCTCGTGAGAGGGAGACTTTGTCGAACCCTGACGCATGAATTCACTCAAGGTTTGAGTTGTTTCTTCTTCACTTAATTCGCGTAAGAGAGCTTTAAATTCATGGTCGTCTTCCAAATCTATCTTTCCTCCTAAAAATTCAAATCTTTGATTTTTTTTAGACTTTTTTGATTTTTTTAAACTCATAAGAATATATGTTTTGTTTTCAGCTGTGTATGTAAAAACTGCTTTCACTGTTCCCAGCCCAAGATTTTTTGCTTCGAGATTTGGATGACACGAAGATGAATGACTGAAAGCAACAATGAGTACGAAGATTTTAAGGCATTTTTGAAAAACTTGAGATGAGAGTGCTTTGTTGTCATATCTCATGGTGCTTCCTTTTTTTTCGACAAAATAAAATCTTAAGAAAATCTCGCTAAATAAAAAACTGTGAATTTTTTTTCACATAATGCCGATAGCCTATCCCCGCAGTTCTGCGGCAGGTTTTGGAGGAAGCATGAAGACAGAAACATTAAAACAAACTGTTCGTTTTCAGGCAAGCGCAAAGGAGGTTTTTGATCTTTTTATGGATGCAAAAAAACACCGATTATTTACAGGTTCACCTGCTGTAATTTCTCGAAAAGAAGGAGGGAAATTTTCAACGTATGCTGGAATGTGTCATGGACGCAATATTGAAATTGTAGAAGGAGAAAAAATCGTGCAAGCATGGCGTGCTGAAGATTGGCCTTCAGGAGTTTATTCTTTGCTGACTTTGAAGTTAATTCCTCAAGGGGATCACAGTTCCCGGCTTGAAGTTCTGCAAACAGCTGTGCCTGGACAGAGAAATCTTGAAAAGATAAAACAAGGATGGAATGAGCACTATTGGGGGCCCATGAAGGCTTACTTTAAACAACAAAATGGGCAGAATGAAAAACATAAAATAACGATGCTTAAAGACAAAGAAACATCGCGGTCTGGCACAATGAAAATAGGGAGAACTCTTCGCCGTGTTGCTTGATTTTTAAAAGAGATGAAAATGATAACGAAGAAGCGCTTTTTATTAAGCGCTTCTTTTTTGTTCTTTTCTTCTTCTGTGATTCGAACTTTCACATTTTGAAAGACTCAGGCATTCTATAAACATTACATATTTACTGCCTTGCTATAAGGTGTCTTTTAGGTAGAATGCACAGGTGCATATGCACCAACAGGGGGGTATGGTGGACTGTAAAGTAATTCCTTTTCCGAAAAAGTCGGCAAATCTTAATCGCAGTCTTGACGATAGCGCAAAAGCCTCCTCACATGATGACCCGTTAATGGATGATCTTTGGGATGATTGGATTCGCCAGCACGGGGATGAGCCTTTTGACCTTGACTATGATGGTGATCCACAACCCATGACCGAGCAGGAGCAAGTTCTTTTTCTAAAAGACCTGAGAAAATGGAAGCACTTTCAAAGTCTAGAAACAGATACTTCATACAGTGATCTTCTTGATAGCTATGATGATAACCAAATGAGTCTTGAGCAAGAAGCAACTTTTGAGTATTTACGGCACATGTATCAACGAGTCATGGAATTTGACTTGTTCAATGCCCTGACTGTTCTTAAAGGGGATGATCTTCAAGTTTTGTTGAAGGATGTTCAACAGCGCCCTTTTCGTAGTGCACCCCTTTCTCCTCAGTGAGCTTAAGCCTAGGAAGTTTTATGGCTATGCTAGAATAGTCATAAAACTTCCTCTAAAAGGTGGACTCTGTGGAGCATCATGAAATTGCCCAATATTTAAGCAAAAACTCGGCGTTTGCTGGAATTTCTAAAAGTCAGCAGGATGCTCTTGCTGATATTGCTGTCGCCAGCCAGACCAAAGAGAGTGGTTTTTTAGTTTTAGAAAAAGAAAAATCTATCCATTTATTTTTAATTGTGGAAGGTTCAGCATCAGTTGAAATCGCACTTCCTGGAAGTAGTGCTATGGAGTCTGTGGCTAAGTTAAAGGCTGGAGATATTTTCGGCGAGTTCGGCTTGTTAGGTGTCGATCGTCGCTCAGCCTCCGTGAGAGCGCTTAGTGATGTCACATGCTTACAGATTCCTCATGAAGCGATTCTAGACCTTTGTCAAAAGGATTGTGAGTTGGGTTATCGTCTGATGACAAACCTTGCTCGTACGCTGGCTGATAGGCTTATTACAACGACGAGAGATTTTGGAAACGCCATGTATCAAATGGTTTTCACTGGAAAAAACGATTGAGGCTTTTGTCTAAAAAATCAACATATATGACTGAATATAAGACACTCTTTGGCTGATGACGAAAAAGAACCATTGCTTTTCTAAAGAGTTAATTGTCTAGAAAGGTTGGCACATATCATGCATGGAATAGGTGATAAGCACAGATATGAAGGTGGTGCAGTGTCTCAAAATCGAAAGCAATTTTTCGGCGAGGTTGGGTATAAGGACGCGGAAAAAGGTGGCGCTCTTTTAGGTTCACTTTTTTTTGTTATGATCAGCGGTATTACGATGTTAGGCTTGAGCCAATTTCAAAGTTCAGACCTTAAAAGGGGACAACAGTTCCGGGATCAAAGGATGCTGGATCAGTTGGGTTCTCAGATGGAACGTTCGATTCAGTCTGCAGCTGTTCTTCGCCTTGCGAGCTACAGTGGGAAAAACCCACCAGCACCAAATGTTCCTTTTACACATGTCAGCTCTGGTAACAGAGCCTTATACCGTTGTTGGAGGCATGATACCGATACGCTGGATACAGCAGAGCTGCAGGTTGATTGCAGACATATGGAGATCCATAGCTTTGTCGTTCCTAGGGTTTCAGGTGAACAAAGGCTTGCATTAGCTGGTGTTGAGAGTGATGGCCCAACTGTTTACTATACTGGGCGTGGCGATCGCTGTCTTGAAAATCCAGGACTGAGTCTGGATGGGTTAAAATGTGGTGATAGAAAAGGGACTTCACCATTATATCAAGCTGTCGCTGAATTTAGAGCTCGTTGCCCTGAAGATCAAGCAGAGTGTGCGATTGCGGAGTTTATTGATGTTCGTTTTCTTCTTTATAATGAAAATGGCCGGAGAGTATACCCACGAGGTCGGCAAAATGATGATGATGTGACCCCTTGGGAAACAATTTCTACAAGCACGCTTAGAGGTCAACAGTGTAATGAAGGAGCTCTAGCTCGTTCAACAAAAAATAGCCACCTTAAGTGCGAGTGTGTGTTTCCTTGGCAACCGACAGGACGAGAAAATATCAACGGTGAAGTCTGTTTTCGAGTGAATATTCAAACCCACCATGAGTGCCAGCCAGAAGAGTCAGTTCGAGGATTTGATCCCAAGGCTGATAACTATTTTGGAAAAGAACGCTCTCGCCTTCAGTGTTTAAAACCAGCGAGTAGCCGGACAAGAACTCAAAGCTTTAAGGGAAATAAGCGTGGTGATGGCGGTAGCGTGCAAGGCTTTAGCAATGGTGATTGTGATACAGGATGGGTGCAGTCAGCGGTCCCTGTTTGTACGGCAAGGTGTGATGTTAAGAAAAAACGTGGCGACGAGCCTGATTGGTATGAATCGGCAGTAACAGCTGGTTTAACAGGGCTTGTTACTGTGTTTGTATTAGGAGGTGGTTTCCTGCCAGCTTTATTAGCAGGAGGGGCTTTGTCTGTTCTATCTGCAGTTTTTGAGCCTATTGAAGACGTTGTCAATAGCGTTATTTGCGCTATTGGAGGGCTGTTTGGCAGTGGTTGTCAGTCTTATCTGAGTCCTTGTGTCCCTAAGGTGGAGTGTCAACTTGAAGTCACTTGCCAGGATTTCAATTACGACCAATTTTGAGGAATTTTTTTCGGCAAATTTTCTTATAATATTTTTTAGAAATTTTTCGAGAGAAGCGTTTGAAATCGCGATACCCTACCTGGAGAGTGGAATGTAAGCCATAGCCACTAGCGTAAAGCGGTAGGATAGCAAAATAGAAAAAGCTATTCACGATAAGATCTTTTTTCCAGTATTTCTGTGATAGATACCACGCAGTGGCTGAGCCTCGAATCATGAGAATATTCCGGACCCAATTTGCGTGATCAACCCGTCGATTGGTGATGTGGTGAGCATTACAAAAATCTTCGACAAGAGTCCAGCAATCAAAGACTCCGAGTGTATATTTATGTTTTTTAGCCCATGTTTCACACCAAGCAATATAATCTTCTAATGTTTTTTTTCCAGTTGCGAAAAGCTCTCTTCTTAGAACTCTTCGTCCGTAGTAACCCTTTTTAACAGTGAGCAGTCCTTTTTGTGTGAAGTGGCATTCAATGAAATGTTCTCCTTCTTGGAACCCTAAACCTTGGTGTTTAAGAAGGCCGAAAGTCCAAGAAGTCGTTGGCATTGTTGCTTCTATGAAGAAAATTTTAGTTTTTGAAAGTGCGCTGGAAGAAAGCATAAATATCATGCAAAAATATATGGCATGAATATGTAGGTGAGTGTTGGCCATGTGAGCTCCCTGGTTTATATGGAATATAAGATCATAGTGAGACCGAAAAAACCAGAAAATCTCTTTTTGTTTTAGTAAATTATTTAGGTCGTGGTGATAAAAATAACTTTTGAGTTATCGTTTGTTTTTTGGTCTTTGTGGAGGAGTTTGTTTTAAGTGTGATTGGTCTTGATTCAGTTCTCTTTTAAGAGATTCATGATTATCACGTTGAGAGTTTAGTCGGGCATCTTCTTTTTTCATGATTAAGTTTTCCATGATGTGATGTTCATTGAGTTTTGAAATAGATTCTGCGAATTCCACCATCTTTACAAATGTTTTTAAAGTGTATTCTGGTGTGTTTTTCCCTGTCCCGAGTATCTTTTTTTGAGCATGAATCATATTATGTTCATCAATCGTTGTGCTGTAAATGACTTTGTTGACAAATTTTTTCGTGTTTTCATTGAGTGCTTCTTTCTCTGTTTTTGTAAATTCAGCTAATTTTGAATCAATAACAACCCACTTTCTTGTTGTGTAATCATACATAATGTTTGCAGGGTTTAAATCATCAAAGATTTGTTTCGAATCAGAGATGTCGAGTATAAGTTGACGCAGTGTTTCTTGTAAATTTTCTGAATGATTTTTTGTTTTTCCGGTGACATCAGAAAAAAATGTTCCTTGTTCAATGAGTTCTTTTAAAGTTCTTCCTTGTACAATCGTTTTCATATCGATATCGTCACGTCCCTCAAAAGTTTCTATTTGAATAGGGTTTCCGAATTTCTTCCATTGTTTTACAAGGGTTTTCTCTTCTTCAACTTCAGATTGACCTTGGAACCACTGTGAAACTTTTGTTAATACTTCATTATGCCGGTATAGGTATTTCATTGCCCATGGTTCTACACGGCCGTCGTCTAGAATTTTATTGACTTGAAAGACAATTCCATGACTACCTTTTTTACCAAGCACGACTGGAGATCCATCTTCGTTGTAAATGGGTTCAAATGCTTCTGGGACTTTGATGACATAGTTCTCAAAATAAATTGTATTTTTAACATTACTTTTTTCTGATTCTTCTATTGTAGCTTGGTGTGATGTGTCGAAAGGTTTTTCATCTTGATCTTCTTTTGCTTTTAAAGATAAGGGGGAGTTTGCCTCTCGAGTGATTTTAATAATATTTGTGACCTGGCCTTCATCGTTTTCAATGGCAATAAGATCGATAGCATGGCCTGCGTCGAGTAAGAAATTAACAACCTCTTTTTGAGGTTGAATATGTTCTGAGTTCTGTTCATTGCTTGGAGAAAGATTTTCGTTTTTTTCACCGCATGAAAAACAAAGAATAAAAAAGAGAGATTTCAATATCAGCTTCATCAGGAACCACCGTTGTAACAAGAGTTAAGTTCTTATCGGAATTTGATTTAAAAACTTGAGCTATGCTTATTTCACTCTGTTAATCTTAGAGGTTACTTAAGCTATTAAGTAAGTCTCTTATGATATCCCATGAGTTTTTTAAGCAGCCAGAATATGTCATATCATCTATGCTGATGGTTGTAAAAAACGCAATAAATTAATTGCATAAGAATCTAATATTATTGGTTGTAATTCTAATTTATTAAGAACGTTAAGAAATATTCCGATAAGTATCTTTGGAACAGTTCTTGGGAGTCTTATGGTAGGGCATAAAAGCATAATAATCATGCTCTGTGTGTGTTTTGTATTTCCAGGCTGTTTTCAAGAAAATACATCGCCTGATTCAAATTCCAGGGAACGCCCGAGCTCTCAAAATTCAGTGGATGCTCTAAATCATCAAAACGTAGGGCAGGGCCCCGATTCAACCGTGATATCCTCTGATCAAAGGATCCCTATTTCAACGCTTCAATATGATGCCGACACATCTTTTTTCGGGCCATCATCAGCTTTGAGTGAAGCTGAACGCTTAGAGCTTGAAGCTTATGTTCTTCAACAACAAAAATTAGCAGATTTAGAAAATTATTATCGCTTTGAAGAAAGTCGTAACCTTCAGCTTGTAGCCGAGCTTCGGACAGGGCAACTCTCTGGTTGCCATCTCAGAGATAAAGTTCAAGAGATTGAAATTGTTTTAACAGGGTCAAAAGAAGAAGCTCAGTTTTTAAGTCGAACATCAGACCCTGATTTTTACACAGGCTTTGATACCTCCTTGTCTTGGAAGCTTCAGTTTTCAGAAGCATATGGCTTTGAGGGCGAGAGAGTCCAATCACTGTTTGGCGATGGAAAAGGTCGTATCGTTCAGAGCCCTGAGGGTCTTGAGGTTAGAATGTTGCAGTATGTGTTGGTGGAAAGATCTGGTTTTAAGTATGAGAAATATGAAAAACTTGAGCGAGATTGGATCCTTTTTAATAAAAAATTCTATGAGTATTATGAGAGTGATCGAGTTCGTTTGGAAGGAGTTAAAGTTGTTGTAACAAACCAAGTCGGTCAAAAATATACTATTTATAACAACACTTCTATTGGAGTCACCTTAGGATCAAATTTGGAAATCTGGTCAGAGGATCTTAGAGGGTCTGCTGAATGGGGAGCTCTTATGGCTCGTACAGATTGTGAGGATACGCAATGATTCAATGCTTTTTGATCATCGTTTTTCTCATGTTTTCTTGTCAGCAAAAACCTGTCAGCACTGAAAAAGAGAATTCATGTCAAGTCACCGGGTGTGAGGATACAGTATCCCCAATAAACGCAGATGCTGTGATTGATAATGATATTGAAGAAGAAGAGGGCGCTCTTATAGAAGGTCTTCAAAGTACTTACGAAAAAAAGTGGACTTTGGCTGAGATGGACAATGAGTTGATCGTGACGGATCCTATTGTGGGGATGCTGGATTTGATTGGTTCAAGAGTTCCAGTCCTTTCTGTAGAGAGTACGAATGGGACCAGTTATCTTCAGGTGGTTCGGTGTCTTTCTTCTGCTAAAATACAAGATTTTTCTACAGGAAATTTACTAAGAGATATCGCAGATGCTCCGCGAAAAGACCAGAGGTTAAAGGCTTACCTAGAATTTGATTATTTTTCTCTTGCAGAACAACACCCGGATTGCTTCTTGTTGAGCTTTGAACACATGTCTGATGTTTTCCCAGATTTTGCGGCTCCTTCGGGTCAATATGTTTATTTGATACGTTCTTGTCTTGAAAGTTCTTTAATTGATAGAAAATCAGGAGAACCCTCTAGAAATTGTTCGCGATATGTTGCTCGATCTTCTTCTTATGAATACGTCAATGAGCGTCAAGATAGAGAGCAAGAAGCTCTTATGGATGCTCAGCAAAAAAGACTGGCCCTGAGAGGCCACTCAATTAGAATAGATGGGGTGGCCACAAGAATGCAGAGTGCTTTAGAGGTTTGTCAGAAACAGCAAGTTGAGCAATTAGAAGCAGTAAAAAAGAAACAAGCGATAGCTAAACTTATCGGAACAACAATTAACACGGCGGCGAATGCTTTTGTAATAACAAAAGGTTTAGGGAGTGTTGCGTCGACAGGTGGCAAGAAAATTATTTCAGCAGGTTCAAAACTAGGAAAAGCAAAAGCAATAGGGAGTGCCGGAGGGAGCCTTCTGGGGGTTGGAATGCTTGTCGGAGGTTTGTTTGACGGCCCGTTGCCACAAGCTTTTGTCAATATTACCGCGCATGCAACAGATATTCCAAGAACTTGTTATGACTGGGAACAGAGTCAACAGGATATGAGAAGAGCTGTTGCTCAATACGCCAATGCTATGGAGCAATGGCTTTGGAGTGAAAAAAAATGGCTTGATATGAGCCGAGCAAGGTATTTAGAGGAAGGGTTTGAGCCGGAAAGTTTACCAGATTGGAATAAAATTATTGAAGAATATTTAAGATGGCAGGCCTCACTCACTCCTGTTGAGTCTGAGCAAGCATCAGAGCCTGTAGATGGAGAAGAAGAGAAAAAACAATCCATAGATAGTGAAGGTGAAGAGTTATGAATATGTTCATTTTTATCACACTTATGATAACAGGGTGTTTTCAAGCCTCTGCACCTCCTCCTGCTCGTGTACATACAGACGTGTCTAAAAATATTGATCAAAAATTAGAATCGCAACCAACTGAGGAGCAAAGGGCTTCAATTCAAACTTCAGAGAAAAATCAAACACCTTATGAAATCATAGAACAAAAGCTTGAAGAAATTCAGATTCAAATAGAAAGAGAGCCTTTTACAACAAAGTCTGAATACTGGCCATCGTTTCAGTTTTCTATCAATCATAATGAAGGATTTGTTGAAATTATGAGGTGCCACGGGAATTTTGAATTTAAACTTTTGACAGGAGATTTTATTTTCCCAGAGGGGAGTTCTTATGCTGATAAAAATTTGCAAAGCTTTGAACTTGAAGGGGCTTGGAAAAAAGCTTTTGATGATGAGAGGTCATGTAGCCTTATCTCACAAGGGACAGGGGTTTTAACTGTACAAGATGTCGCAGCAACGGACGGGACATTTTATTATATCTTAAATCCATGTGTGCCGGACTTTTCTTTGAAGGATGGTCAACGGTGTAGTTATAAATTAGTGAGAACCGAATTTGTGATCGATTTTGAAAATACCGTCACAAAAGATCTTAGTCAATTGGGGAAAGATCTTGCTGAAGCTGAGACGTTATTAAATGAAAGATTTGGGCGTTTGAAAGTTGAGGCGAAAAAAATTATTAGAGCTTTAGAGTCTTGTGAAAATGTTCAAACCCACGAAATGGCACAGAAATCATTTTTAACAGGCCTGACGCAGTTGGCTGCAACAGCAACAGGAGCTGTGATTGGTGGGGTTTTAGGGGGGCCACAGGGTGCTGTCATAGCAGGGCAGCTTCTCGGTACGGTGGGAACCCTTGTGGGTTCAATTGCTTTTCCCCCTTCGCAAGATGAATGTGCTATTGAAGCTCGAGATTCTTGGGCTCGATTTGAGCTTTTGTGGGAAGGAGATGCCCAAAGCCCTGGTGTTTCCGATATGGTCCAGCAAGCAAGTCTTATGCAGTCTGAGCTTAACCAGAGTTATTGCGAGTACCGATCTAATAATGCGGAAATTCTTGGGGATAGCATTCAGCAGGATCACTATAAGTGTGATGTTGGAGGAGAAGCTGTCCTCGAAGAGGAGGTTGAAACAGTCCCTAATGATGAAAAAGGTAGCGATGAACAAGAAAGCGTTGAACAAGAAAGCGTTGAACAGTAAACCGTCGTTTTTTTATTAATGGATTTTGTATAGAACGCCTATTTACCGGTGTCCTTCCTTTTGGGTGATTTTTAGTTTTTTTTTTCAGAGTTAAGATTCGTGGAAATTTTTTAAGTTTCTTCAAGTAATATCGACATGGTCTTGATCCAGAACTTTTTTCATCAGTTGATCATGCTGCAAGGCGATGGATACCTAAATTCAGATCGATACTCCTTGAAGCGTATAGATTCACTTATACGAACCTCACAGAGTTGAGAAATTTTGACAGTTACCATGGACGATTAGAGCGTGATCTTCTTCTTAAGATGGCGGCGTCTTCCATCGTGACCAGCGGAGAACACGGTCATCAAAGTGATGGCACCCTCAGCAAGTTCTTGTTTAGGTGATATTTTCATAGGATGACCGAATAAAATCACTTCTGCTCCAAAAACTTACATATCTTGAAAAATAATTTCACTTCCAAGGCGTATAAGTCGGTCTTTAATGTGTCAAAGTTAGAGACTCAACCTGTTCACTTAAAATCATTCTAATCACTTTTTGAAGTATTTTTTCTTATATTTAAGGCTGTTTTTTAGATTGTAAATAACTTTTTGTGATAAAGATATATCTGTGTTTAAGTGCGTCTTTAGTCGATGCGCTTGCTGAACAAGGTTCTGCCTTTGATCTGATGAGCTGAAGCGGGCATATCCAAGGCGGATTCTTTTTAAAGACCGTTGTTTCTTACCAACAAATTTTAAAACACCTTGATAATCATATCTGTGGTGACCACCAGGTGTTTTGTATGACAGTTCTAAGGTTTTTTTCATCCTACTAGCGAAGATTTGAGATAGAAACCCTAAGCATTATAGCTGCTGTTTTCAGTAGAAATACCTGCCTTGACAACCCTCATCATTGTTTTCATGAGATTAAACATTGCGTTAAATGAGAAAATCAACAGAAATCACCGGATAGTTGAAAAGCAGGAATTAGATCTATTGGGAATGTAAATGTATAGGCTTTAGGACAGCAGCTTCCGCCTAAATTACAGAAGTTATTCAGAATTTTTGGATGAAGGCTCATTGCTTTATTTTATAAGACTTTCTGTATTTTTAGACTATTCCTTAAAGTGTGACTTGCGTTTCTTTCAGTGATCAGTACCATCGCACCCATGAGGTGTTTTGTTGTTTGAGCTGGATTTTTAGATTTTGAGAGTTTCAGACAAGATTATGCCTTTGGAAATATCAATTAAAGAAAGAAAGTCTTTGTCATGTTGCACCGAATTCATAAACTTGACGACAGTGTTATCAATAAGATAGCCGCTGGAGAAATCGTAGATAGACCGGCAAGTGTTCTTAAAGAGCTTCTTGAAAATGCGTCTGACGCTGGTGCCAGCGAGCTTGTTGTTGAACTTGATGAAGGAGGGAAGGTCCGACTTTCTGTGATTGATAATGGCTGCGGTATTGCTGAGCATGATATTCCTCTTGCTCTCACCCGTCACGCGACAAGTAAAATTCATGGTGTTGATGATTTATTTGAAATAAAAACTATGGGTTTTCGAGGTGAGGCCTTGGCTTCTATTGCTTCGGTGAGCCGTTTAAGTGTGAAAACCCATGCGCAAGATGCTCAAGCCATATGTGTTCAGTCTGAGGGAGGATCAGAGCCTGAAATCACACCCTGGAACGGTGCTGTGGGTACACAGATACATGTTCAAGATCTTTTTTATAATGTTCCTGCTCGCGCTCGGTTTTTGAAATCTGCACAAGTTGAATATGGTCATTGTCTCGAGTTGATTCACGCTTTCACGCTTTCGAATCCTCAGATGAAAATGACTTTGAAGCATAATGGAAAACAGACTTTTATAGCTGAAGCGGTTTGTGGTGAAAGTAAAGAGTGGTTTGGTGCGGAAGCTGTAAAGAAACGTGCAGCATCTGTTTTTGGCTTGGCGACTGCAGATAAAATGCTTTATGTAAAAAAAGAAGGGACTTACGGACGGTGTGAAGGTCTAGTAGCTCCTCCTGGAGTGGATCGTTCGAATGGAAAGCTTATTTTTAGTTTTTTAAATAAGAGGTGGGTTCGTGATCCTGTCCTTCGGTATGGTCTTTTGCGTGGCTATCATAGCCATTTACTGAAAGGTCGTTTTCCTATTGCAGCACTGTGGGTGAGCTCAGATCCAGGCCTTGTGGACGTCAATGTTCATCCCAATAAAACTGAACTTCGTTTTCAGTATGGTAAAGAGCTACAAACAATAATAGCTGAAGGTGTTCGTGAAGCTCTCCGTTCAACAGAATGGTCAGAGCCTACTCAAAGAACAAAAGTCATTGCCGAGACACTGCTGAAACAACAGCCTTTTTCAAAGAAGAACACAACAGCAGCAGAGGACGCAGTACGTGAATTTCCTTTAGCAGTACCTCAACCTGTTCACCGGGGTTCATCTTTAGAGTCCTCTTCGGTGCTGGTAAACGATCCAACTCGATCGCAAAAATTGAAGACTTCTTTTCTGCCTTCCACGGAGGAAAAATCGCTTCATAACCAGTTTCCTGTGACTCGCACTGAACCGAAAGCTGTTGAAAAATCAACCGAAGAACACTGTGCACAAGAATCAGAACCTATTGAGTCTTTAAAATCAACGAAAATTGAGAAGCCTCAAATCACAAAGGGTCAACAAGAAGTACAGTTAAGCACACACCGTAACTGTGAAGAGAGAAAGAAGCCCTCTGCTTTTAAAGATCAAGCCGACTCTTCTGAAGTTGACCCGGTTGCTTTTCCTCAAAAAACTGAGATCAAGCCGGGTTTTAAATCTCAACCTCAGCCTCAAGCTTCGTTTGAAGTGGGGCAGCCGGAAAAGATTCAAAACGACCTTCCTCCAGTGACACGGAGACAAGGGGCGGTTAGCCTTTTCGACGATCAACCTGCAACGATAATGAAAAATACACAAAAAACTCAAATTTCTTGGGATAAATTGCAATATCTTGGAACCTTTGCAAAGTGTTATTTGATGTTTCAAGATCATGAAGAACGTTTTCTTTGTGTAGATCAGCACGCCCTCCATGAGCGTATTCTATATGAAAAACTACAAGCCGACGCTTCTTTACTCCGACAATCTCAAAGATTGATTGTACCTGAAGTTGTTGAGTTGACGGCACTGCAAGTAGCGCAACTTGAAGAGTTTGAACAAGAGCTAAAAGAGATGGGTTTTTCGATCAGATTTTCAGGAGGCCGTTGCATAGAGGTTATGAACATTCCTTCGATTTTAGGCCAAGCCGACTTAACCTCAGTCTTTGGAGATTTGGCGAAAAGTCAGGGTCTTGATGACCTTTCTGTACTTGCACATCATACGTTGGCAACGATTGCGTGCCACAGTGCTGTCCGAGCTGGAGATGAGCTTG
The DNA here is from genome assembly GCA_045106415.1 of Oligoflexales bacterium. Lineage (GTDB taxonomy): Bacteria > Bdellovibrionota_B > Oligoflexia > Oligoflexales > Bog-1112 > JBGCEP01. Next base: position 30,509 of record JBGCEP010000031.1, read on the forward strand.
GTGAGCAACAGCTGCAAGGACTGTTGGCCCAAGCAAAAGATGTTGACTTTTTTCATAATTGTCCTCACGGCAGGCGTGTTTTGAGGTGGTTCACAAAGAAAGATGTAGAAGGCTGGTTTGATCGAATCTAAAACAATCGCCATAGTTGGTCCAACTGCAAGCGGAAAAAGCCAACTTGCTTTAGCATTAGCACGAGAATTGAATGGTGAAATTGTCAGTTGTGACTCTGTTCAAGTGTATAGAGGCTTTGATATTGGTTCTGCAAAACCGACGTTAGATGAGCAGCACTCTATTGTGCACCATATGATCGATATTCTTGATCCGCAGGAAAAAATGGATGCAGCCGTTTATGCAAGAAGCGCACAACAAGCCATTGCTAACGTGAAAGCGAAAGGTAAAGTTCCAATCTTAGTTGGTGGAACAGGTCTTTATTTTCGCGCTTTATGTGGAGAAAAGTTTCATGATTTGCCAACAGATCTAAATCTTAAAATAGAATTGTCTCAAAAAAACTGTGAAACTCTTTATGATGAGCTGTCTCAATCAGACCCTGAAAGAGCTCAGAAAATCCACAAGAATGATCATTTTCGACTTGTGAGAGCTGTCGAAATTTTTCGTCTTACACAAATGAAGATGACTGACTTGACCGCAGAGGTGAAAAAAGAAAACCTAGATTTTTTCACTTGGGCTCTTATTCCAGATAGAAAATGTCTTCATCAACGTATTGAAAATCGATCTGTAGAGATGTTGCGAGGTGGCCTTGTAGAAGAGGTTGAAAATCTCCTTGAAAAAAAGTGCCCAGAAGACGCTTGGCCATTTCAAAGTATAGGGTATAAGCAAGTTTTGAATTGGATTCAAGGTGGAAAATGCGAGTCTTTTGATCAGCTTTCTGAAAAAATTATGATTGCAACACGACAATACGCAAAAAGACAGTGTACTTGGTTTCGAAATTATAGAAGAATTGAAGAAGAAACTCTTTCACAGCGTGTCGATATCATTCGAAAAACGGTTGTCTTTTAAATATTTTTATTTGTTTGTTATTTGCGACTTGAGCTGTAACAAAATGATTTTTCTTTTGTTTTTGAGTGTGATACTTTGATGCAAATGTTGGTTTGAGCTTTGTGCTAAATTACAGGCTGTAAATGAATGTGAAACACAAAACCTTGTGAATAGTGAGTCGACTTATGAAGAATAAGATTGTTGTGGGATCTGTGGCCTTGTGTGTTGTTTTACTCGGCGTTTATTGGATGCAAAATAAGCATCATGAAGACATGCTCAATGATGAGGCTTCTCATACTGAAGCTTCTGATCATCCTGTTGATATGAGTCTTTATCGAAGTAAGGGAAGCCGCAGTAAAGGAGATACCGTTTCTGCGTCTAAAAAATCTGGAGTTGATATCACACCATCAGCGCCAAAGACTTCAACGAGAAAGAAGCGAGAAACTACAGGGTCAAGACAGATTCTTACAGGTGATCAAGTTGTTGACAACATTGTTAAGAACACAGGGCTTCAGGATCATCTTCAAGGCATTGAAAAATCTTTAGAAGAAATGATGGAAGGCATGATGGAGCTTTCCGGGAATATGGATGAAAAAGAACTTGAAAAAATTAAAGAAGTTTTAGGGGAAAATTTTGCTGCTGAGAAACTTTTAGAAGAATACCGTTCTGAGCTCAGATCTAATTTTTCTGATGATGAAATGGCTGAGCTTTCTGAAGTGTACAGCAATGAAATTGTGATTGAAGGCAAACGCCTTGAACAACAAGCGAACGAAGAAGCTAACAAATCAGTTGATGAAGTGATGGCGTTTGTCGGAAACTTAAGAACAAATCCTTTACCGCAAGAACGGGTTGATCTTTTGAAAAGGGTTGATAATGCTTTGAAAACAAGTGACCTTGCAAGTCGAGTCATGAGTGTTGAAGATGGTGAAGCAGATCCAACAACTCAAAGCATGGTTGCGGAAGGTGTTCAAGCGCAGATGGCTTATACGTACCGTAATATGGATATGCAAGCTCTTCAGAATTACGCTGAAGCGATTGAAAAGCCAGCCGCAAAGAAGGAAAGAAATGTCTACAATAACGTTGTTGTCAATAGTATGAAAAAGACTCATGAGGGTCTCGAATCGGTGAGCCCAATGGGTGAAGATACTGAAAATACGAACTAAAATTTTTATTATCTTTGATAAAAACAGCCGAGGGGTGATCTCTCGGCTTTTTTGTCTTCATATCACTTCAGTCAAGACGTGTTAATATTTTTACAAAAACAGTCTATGGGGTGCCTTATGGTTCGAAGTTTTCTTCTTGTTGCGATAGGTTTTTATCTACAAGGTTGCGGGAATCAAGATGTTGTTACAGTGACAACCGATTTTAAAGCATGGAATTTATTCCAAAATAATGACTATGCTAAAGTTCTCTCTTCTTCAGATGGGGAAATTGTTGGCCAAGTACTCGAAAGTGACTTACCTCAATGGTCTGCAACAATTCATGAAAAACTCAATAGATGTGGTGGTTTCTTTTTAGAGGGAGCAGAAGCTGAAGGCCTCGGTTTTTTAGCTCTTTCAGATCATGAAGCATCATCGTCTGTGAGTTATCGTTATCCTGAAGTTGAAGTGCAAGAGCATATTGCTGGTGTCATGAACCAAGTGCAAGAAGCATCAATTTTAGAAATGATTGAGAAGTTGTCTGCGTTTCAGAATCGTTACTACCGTTCGCAGTACGGTGTTCAATCACAGACTCTTGTGATGGACACGTGGAAAGAGCTTGCGAAAGATCGCGAAGATATTTCTGTGGAAATGATTTCTCATCGCGGCTTTCCTCAACCTTCAGTTGTTCTTACAATTGAAGGAACAAAAAGACCAAATGAAGTTGTGGTTTTAGGTGGCCATGGAGACTCTATCGCAGGGTGGATGCCTGATCAGAACGTGGATGCGCCTGGTGCAGATGATAATGCCTCAGGGATTGCGACTCTCACAGAAGTGTTACGCCGAGTGATTGCAAATGATTATCACCCAGAACGAACGGTTCAAGTGATGTCTTATGCTGCTGAAGAAGTAGGTCTTGTTGGATCTGCAAGGATTGCTGCACAGTATGAGCGTGAACAAAAACAAGTGGTAGGTGTGTTGCAATTTGATATGACAAACTTCTCCGGAAGTGTTGAAGATGTTGTCTTGATGACTGATCACACAAATCCTGACTTAACTCGTTGGACTGAAGACCTTTTAAATGCTTATCAACCAGATGTTGAGGTGGGACGTGATCAATGTGGTTATGCATGTTCAGATCATGCATCATGGACGCGGTATGGTTACCCTTCTGTGATGCCTTTTGAGTCAAGAATGGATGATCATAGCCCGCATATTCATACTAACCGAGACACGCTAGACCGTTCGGATGCAAGTGCCGGGCATGCAAAAGTTTTTGCTAAGCTTGGGGTGACTTGGATGATGGAACTCGCTGCTGCAAAAGTCTTAAGTTTTCACTGAAATAGAATAGATAGTCGTTTTTAATGTTTGTAAGATTCTAAAATAACAAAAACTATCTGGGAATTGAAAGATTTTCAGATAGTTTTTTGTTATTTGTGCCGTTATCACTTAGGTCGGCTCTTTTAGAGAAAGGTCCCGTGAGTATGATGCAGAGTCATAGGGTATTTAGTAAAAGGTTGTTCGACCGGGTTATTTATAACCAGTATGGTGCGATCAGGGGGGGGCTTATACCTCTTTTTGTTATGGCTATGACCTATCTGCTCTTTGTTTTGTGTTGGATGCTTTTTTGGCAAAGAGAAACAATGCCTAGCTTGATGCATAAGCCAATGCAACGATGGGAGCTTGCACTTCCAAACCGTTCGGATGCGGATCTTCCAGGAAAAAAACTCTTTGAGAGCCTTAAAAAAGTCTCTGCGCCTGTGTTTCAAAAAAGGTTAAAAGAAGAGATTGCAAAAGGGAATATCCCCAGTTTTTTGAGGCAGTTGGTTCCTGTTGGGATTCGTTCAGGAAAAGATATACTTACGATTTGGACGATGTCAGACTACCTATCTGTTGGGGATGATCATGACTTTGTAAGGGTCGCGCTTGATTTACCTACAGCAAAGCTTGTTGCGCGAGAGCTTGACTTATTGCTACCAACACGAAAAATGGTGAATGCGATTTATAACAAAGCTGGGGTGAAGCTTGAGCCAAGGCACATGGAGCCAGGGCCACGCATGACTTCTATAGAGTATATGTTGGATCATCATAAAATGATTGAAAAAGACCTCTCAAGCTTAACGACTCCAAGATTGATTGCGGGTCACAAGAAAGATTTGGTTATGAGTCCTCGGCTTTATAAAAAATCAAAGGATCGTGTGGCGATTTATGGGTGGCATCAAAAAAATGGAAAACCTATCCAGCCATTGTCTTTGTGGCATCATGAAGGTTATTACGATTATAGCCATGGCGTAAGATTTGTTGCGCGTTATGGAATTTTAAATGGCCGTATTGTTGATTTAACTGATATTTTGCAAGACCCACGTTATATTCGTCTTGTGAGTGATGAAGGTGTTTTTCCAAAAAGTCCTGAACTGTCCCTGACGCGTGGCCACCATCTTCCATGGGGGAGTATTTCGTCAAGCTTGTAATTTTTTGGAGAATAGGTAGTTTTCTTCTCTGAATCTTTTAAAAAGAAGATATTTATAATGATTGTTTATATTGCGACTTGTAGAGATCTTGAAAGGTTTTTTCCATCATCGGCTGAACCTTTGTTTACTCATGATGATCAAGCACTTGTCATGGGTTTGAGGAAGAAAGGTTTTCAGGTGAAGCCCTTTCTTTGGGACGAAGACTCTCTAGGGATAATTAAGAAAAAAGACGTTATTATCATACGTTCAACTTGGAATTATATGGATTCAGATGAATCTATAGTGTCTTATGAGTGCTGGCTGAACGAAATAGAAAGAAGAAAGCTAAGAGCTTTGAACTCACCAGCTCTGATGAAATGGAATTTTAATAAATCTTATTTAAAAAGCTTTCAAGATATTGCTCCAATACTTGTCACGTCATGGTTGGATTCTGTGCCTAATGCTGTTGAGTGGTTTCGAGAACGTGGGAGTTTTGTTTTAAAGCCACAACGAGGTGCTGCCGCAAAACATGTTTATCGAGTGCGTAATCTTGTTGAGGCAGAAAAATTAGCTGTCCTATGTCAACGCATGGATCCATACCTTTTAAAGAGCGGATGGATGTTACAACCTTATGTTGAAGGAGTGGAAATATATGGTGAACTTTCGTTAGTTTATTTTCAAGAAAGCTATAGTCATAGCGTTTTAAAGATCCCAGCTAAAGGGGATTGGAGGGTGCAAGATGAACTTGGAGGGAGTGTTTTATCTGTGGTTCCTTCACAAAAAGCAATTGAGATTGGAAACGCTGTGATTGCTGCTCTTCCACAAAAAGCAGATTATGCAAGAGTCGATCTTATGAGAAAGGCAGAAGATGAGTATCTTTTGGGAGAGGTCGAACTTATTGAGCCCGAGTTGTTTTTTCTTGAAAGAACATTGACAGGCAATCGCGTGAATAAAAGTGCTATTGAGAGATTTGTTTCAAGTATAGGCTGTGGAATCGATTTAAAATCTTAAAGTAGCCAGGAAATGTTTTGTCGACAACCGAAGGGTTTTGAATCGAAAAACCAGGTACACGGCAACCAATTAGGCTTAAAGCCATCGCCATGCGGTGATCGTTGTAGGTCTGAAAAGTACACGGGGTGAATGTTGCGCAGGGTTCAACGATAAGGTCAGATTTTTCCATGTAAGCAGATCCTCCTGCACGGCTAATTTCTGTTATCAAGGCATGAAGGCGATCGCATTCTTTATAACGCATGTGTTCAACGTTTCTAAATCGAGAACGAGTAGTAGCAAAGAGTGCGGTGACGGCGAGTGTAGGGACAATGTCGGTCATGGTGTTCATATCACAATCAACACCTCTTAGGGTGTTGTCATGAGGGGCTTGAACGTAAAGGCCAGAGTCTGTTGCCTTGACACTTGCGCCCATAGATTTTAGGACCTCAAGTCCTTGTATATCAGGTTGTGCCGATTGAGTTGAAATTCCTGTCGTGTGAATAGAACTTTCGGTAAGCACGGCGATCGAGAAAAAATATGATGCTGAAGATGCGTCACCTTCGATGTTGTACACTGTTCCAGTATAGCCGGAGTTAGGAACAAGCCATGTCTTGTTGTTTTTGTTGTTTTCAACGATACAGCCAAATGCTTTCATGACATCACTTGTGAGGCGAATATAGCCCTCAGAAGGAAGTTCTGTCGAACTTTTGAGGTTTAGAGGTTTTTTTGCGTATGCACCTGCAATCATGAGCGAACTTAAAAACTGTGAACTCAAGGCTGTTTCTATGCTTAAATCCCCTCCTGGAAAGCCTTTGGCGTAAATCTTTATTGGGAGAGAATATTGAGATAATTCTTCCACTTTTAAACCACTTTTTCTTAAAGTTTGAAGAAGAGGTGCCAAAGGTCGTGACGAGATGGAGGGGTCTCCAGTGAGAGTGTACACCCCCTGTCCGAGGTGGAGGGCTGTAGCTAAAAACCGGACAACAGTTCCAGAAGCGTGCCCGTATAGAATCTTTTTGGTTGGTTGGAAAGACCCCTGACACCCCATTATGGAAATTTGAGTCCCTTTTTGTTCAAAGAAGATTCCTATCTGTTGTAGAAGATTGAGCATAGCGATCGAATCATCACAGATTAAAGCGTTATGCAGCTTTGAAGTGCCTGTAGCTAAGGCAGCAATAAGAAGAGAGCGATTTGTGAGGCTTTTGGATCCTGGAATATTAACGTGTGTATCAATATTATGAAATGTCTGGCATTGAAAAAAATCACTCATAAAATAACACTCATTGATAATTTAAAAAGATTTTAGCGTATATAAGAGGGTCTCGTAGAATGAAATTAAGTTATCTTGATTGTCTTCTGGTTCAAGGATTTCACTTTTGCGCAGCAAGATATCAGATAAGACTTGTTCACACGCGCTAAGATTGAAACGATCAATTTCAAGGTCTTCAAAAATTTCCCAAACAGAAACACTATGCGTTGAATAGATGTCTATAATGTCATCAGCAGAGTTGTCGTAAAGTGATTGGAGGAATTTTTGATGAGGGCAGCTTGCAAAAGAATTGGTGCTGAAAACCATTGATATGAATACAGTATATAATTTTATCATGAAAACCCCGAGATTTCGTGTGACTGCTCTTACACATTAGAGGTGAAACTTACGATAACAGGGGGTGTCTTGCAATAAAAAACCACCAAATGTGTTGTTGTTAATGCTAAGTGAAGGATGACCTTTTTGATCCAATATCAAGCAAATCCGTTAAAGATATTTTGATCAATAGCGATCTGGCCTATGGTGTCATTGGACAAACCAATCCATAGAAGCTGACTTAAAACTTCTTCAAAGTATTGACTGAATTTGGACTTGATATCTAGCTGAAGCAAGAAATAACTCCAAAGTCTAGAAACAATGGATTTTTTCTTGGAACTAAAACTTTCATATTTATGAAATGAATATCAACTTCTCTTTTTCCTGCGTTTGATCAAGTCTGTCCCTGACGCGTGGCCACTGCCGACTCCTTTTATTCTTAGACGATTTGTCTTCATCTACGTCTAAAGTTTTGAGTTATGATTGTGAACCGCAGCATAGAGGAAGAAAAAGAATTGATCGTCGGTCATTTTTTTAGCATTTATTGCGCCAAACTCTTAAGAATATCGATGGTGAATTCTCTTCAGAAAAATTGGCGATTGATAAACTTTTGGAAATAATTTGTAAACTTCAAGCAGATCAGAAACTCCCTTGTGAGACATCATGCGTTTAGAAATTTTGGTTGAGTCATAGTATAGTAGAAAAAACACAAAAATATTTCATAACAGAACGGTTGAGAGATGATTTAGCTCATAATGTCAGCCCGGGACGCAACTACGATTGAAGTTAGAGAAAAACCTGCAAAAAATTCTATGAACAAGGATTTCGTCAATAACAACTTAATTTCCCTTTTGCAAATCTTGTTGCTTAAAATATTCTTAAATCAGCATTTAATGATGCAGATTTTTATGAGTCATTATTTTGTCTGTGTTGAAGAAAATTTCATGCTTGTGTTTTTACCGCGTATATGGAATAAAAGATGGAACAAAAATTTTATTTAACACAAAATAAAAATCAAAGCTGATTTATTTTTATTTCTAAAATTTGTGGTCGCAAGTTTTCAAACATCGTTGTATGATGCAGTCGTCTGTGGTGCTTGCTGCGTTTTTGCGCGTGCTACCTCGTCTTAAATTATATTACGCACAGTCTTAATTGAGTGGGGCAAGGGTTAAGAATGAAGTCAGCTTTGTGGTTTATCAGAACCTCTTTATTTATTGGTTTTGGAGTCTATAGCTCTCTAATAGTTGCAGAGGGTTCTCTTCCTTACAAAAAGAAAAATGCTCGCGCGAATGATGAGGTTTCGAGTCATGTGAGTAAGCAAGTGTCTCATAAGCGCTACAAGCCTTTTGAAAACTTGCCAGTCTCTTCAGCGGAAAGAAGATTGCCTCAGAGATGGGTCAACTTGGAAAGCCCTGCAGTAAAAGAGCTTGAGCGCTTAGGCGTTCGTGTTTTTCAGGACTATCTGATTAATGTCGACGGTGTTCGTTTTGATCGCGTGGTTTGGCGCTCAGAGCTCCATAAGCAATTGAGTCGTGATCTTGAAGATCCTGTGAAAGCTGACAAGATTGAATCTGAATTTTACAGTCAAATTTATCCTGAACTTTTAAAGCAAAGCAATGAAGATGCTCTTAGTCTTTTTGAAGAGTGGTTGCTTTCACACGCGATCTTTCTTGGTTCTTCGATTCACCGAGCCATGGATCTTTACTCTGCGCATCATATCTCTACGGTTTTAGATCTTGATTCTGATTTGCTTGACTCGTTTTTTGAAAGCTTAAAAGAAGAGTGGGAACGTGTTGATTGGCCGGAAGATCCTTATGAGAGCGAGAGTCGACGTGTGATGTTTTTAACAACTTCCGGTGGAGGGGGGCATTATACAGTTTCGAGTGCGATGTCTAAAGAATTGAAAAAAGATGACTCGTATCACGTTGAATCTTTGGATTATGCAGCGCTTCAGTTTCGCTGTGACCCTATGTGGCTTGCAACAAAAGTTTATACTGCTGATAAAATTTATAGTGAAATTTTTCAACAACAAGACGATGTGCAGAAAGCAAATTTGTACTGGGACATCTATGGCGTTTTGGATGAATATGTTCCGAGTGCTTGTAATAGAGCGTTGAAAGAGGAAGTTAAAGCAGAGCAGCCTCATATATTAATAAGTACGATGCCTCATTGGACTTTGCATACAGATGTTGCTTACTCTTTAGATATTCCTTTACGGTACACAGCGACGGATTACCAAATCGCCTCTGGTATTTTTAAAAGTATTTATAGTAGTTTACAAAATGTTCTTGAGGGGGCAAAGCGTTTTGTTGAATTTTGGCTGCCAACAAATGATGTTGAAATGTTTACAGATTTAGCGCATCAAGATGTGTATTCTGATGACGCTCATAGTTTTCGTGACGTCGTGAGAAAAGCTGTTTATGGCGGAGGCAATCACTTTGAAATTCACTCTCACCCTAAAAATCCATTTTACGTGTTAGGGTATCCTGTTCGGCATAGCTTTGTGCCAAAGAAACTTTCTGAAAAAGAAATTTTAAATCTCCGAGAAGAAATGAATGTACCTAAGGAGAGCCGTGTTCTTATTTTGAGCATGGGGCGACAGGGTGTTGGTGTTTTAAGTGAAATTGTTGACCGTATCCGTCGAGAGGCTGAAAGCTTAGAAGAGAACCTTCACGTTGTTGTGATTTGTGGAAAAAATATCAAAATTGCTGACGATATTAAAAAAATTCTTGCAGAGCAAGGCGATCATAAAAGAGTTTCTTTTGATATTCAGGGTTATCTGACAGAGCAGAGTATGGCTAAGTTCTTTTCGATTGCAGAAGGAATGATTTCTAAGCCTGGTGGTGCGACAACAGCTGAAGCCAGCGCGATGAATCTACCTCTTTTAATTTGCCACTCTCATGCTTGGGAAGAAGCCAACCGTGCATACCTTGAAAGAAAAGGTTTGTCCTTCCACTTTGATCTTATGAGAGCCTTGGTTCCTCAGGTTAATGTTTTTCTTGGGAGAAACATGAAAAAGAACGCTAAGGTAGAAGTTGTGCCTTGGGCTACACGCTTGAAAGATGCGCTAGAAGAATTTTTTACAGATGTTCCATTTTTAAAAATTTAAGAAGATCAGAATAAATACTGTTTAGGAAACCGAAGTTTTTTAGCTTCGGTTTTTTTATTGATAATAAGGATGTTTATGAAGTTGTTTATTTGTTTTTTAATGAGTGTTTTTTTTCTTATGGAGAGTCTGGGTGCGCAACCAGGCCAAGATAATCGGCGCGATATTGAGATGTATGAAATGGATTTTAATGGAGTTTATCAAGATTCTTCGATACCGATGCCTCCAGTGAAAAAGAAATCTTTTTCTTATGGCAGGCCTCGTTATTATGTCGTTGGTGCTTTAGCTGTGACGGGTCTTTCTCTTTTGTCTTTTGGGCATTATCTTCAGTGCTTTTGTAATGAAGGCATAGCCCATGATTGTGTTGAAAGACGAGTAGGCCTTCCGATGATGATTATTGGAGGAGGCTTTGTTAGTGCTTCTATAGGGCGTATGAGTGATCTTTTTTCGGATTATTTAGAAGGGTCTTAACTTATACTTTTAGGTCTTTTTTAATAATAAGCGCAGGGTTTGGGCTTACTGTTAAGAAAGGCCATTTTCTCGCTTTCTTGTCTATATTGTTTTTAAAAATCGGTGTGACTCTTTTTTGAGGACGGAGCTTAAGAGAATCAGAGCAATAAGGTTTGGGATTGCCATAAGGCCGTTTGCTATGTCTGCAAGCAACCATGTCACTTCCAAGCCCCATATCGAAGCTGGAATCATCACAAGAATATACGCTACTCTATAGTGTGGAATCCATTTTTCTCCGGCTAAGTATTCTAAGCATTTTTCACCGTAATAAGCCCACCCAAGGATAGTTGAGTAAGCGAAAAAAATGAGTCCTAAGGCAACACACGCTGCTCCCCCAGGAAGTCCTGTTTCGAATGCTGCCATAGCGAGGGGGGCTCCGTTTAAAGGTAGACCGGTGGCTTGGTCGATGTTCCCCAGTACCCCTGATACTCCAATGACAAGAGCAGTAATTGTACAGACAATGATGGTGGCTATAAAGACGCTTGTCATTGAAACCAGGGCTTGGTGCCCAGGCTCATCTGTTATGGTTGCTGCAGATGCAATTGAAGAGGTTCCAAGTCCTGCTTCATTTGAAAAGACTCCTCTTGCTATACCTGCTTGTATACCAGCAGAAACAGTTGACCCAAGAAAACCACCTATGGCTGCTTGGCCGTAAAATGCAGAATGAAAAATAGTGAGAAAAACCTCTGGGATGGCATGAGCCTGAGAGAAGAGAACCCAAAGGCCACATAAAATATAGAGAGAGGCCATGACAGGAACGAAAATTTCTGAGATTTTACCAATACTTTTAACTCCTCCCAGCAGGACCCATCCTGTTGTTAGAGCAAGCAAGATTCCAGTGGTAAGAGGGGGTATGGGCGTGAGGTTGCCGACAGCATCAGCTACGGAATTGACTTGTACCATGTTGCCTGTGCCAAAAGTTGCTAGAACGCCTAAGAAAGCAAAGCAGGAGCCAAGGATTTTTTGATTGCAGCCGTTTGAAAGAACATACATTGGGCCTCCGCTCATTTCTCCTTGTTGGTTTTTTTGTCGGTATAAAACAGAAAGGAAAGCCTCAGAGTATTTCAGTGCCATTCCAAAGAGTGCAAATACCCACATCCAAAAAACAGCACCCATACCTCCTGCTGTGATTGCAGTTGCCACTCCTGCAATGTTGCCTGTGCCAATTGCAGCAGCAAGAGAAGTCATAAGAGCTTGGAAGTGTGTGAGTTCACCCTGTTTCGACGAAGCGTTGCCAGAGGTGAAAGAAAGACGGAAAGAGTGTATAAGGTAGCGAAATTGGAGACCTTTGAGGATCCATGTGAGATAGATACCGACCGACGTAAGAAAAATAAGGAGTGGTGCAGACCAAACTAAGTTTCGTAAAATTTGTAGAGTGTCAAGGATCTGTGTGTTCACAAACTCTCCTGGTTCGAAAGGCTGTGCAAAAAGTAGCAACGAGTCAAATTACCGGAGTTCTTGTTTGTGCACAAGAAAGAAACCTGCGGGGTATTTTTCTTATTCAGGTCTCTCTTTTTTATTTTATGAGTGGATTCAAGGTGTTTTGATTTTATAGGTTGAAATGCAGAGCGATGAGATGAAAAATTTTTTATAAACCACAGATGAAATGTGTATTTTTTAGGCTAGGTTTTTTGAATTTTTATGAGATGTAATACGTACAACGTGATGATCGCATAGCGATGCATTTTTGTGGCTAGAGGTCGATAATTGGGAGATTATCCCCCATTTCAGAGCTTTTATCTCCAAGGTTTATATTGTCACCGTGTCCTAGTTGTCCATCGCTTCCGTCGCCCCAGCACTTAATTTGATTGGTATCAAGCTTTGCACAAACATAGGCCTCACCAACAGAAATTTTAACTGCTGTGCGTTGTTGTCCTAAATGAACATGACCCCCTTTTGGCCTTGACACCTCCAATAACTAGGAGGGGTCAAAATGGGCTCAGATAAGACAAGAATAAAGAGAAGATATTTCTCAACTCGTCAAAAACAAGAAATTTTAGAAGAACTGGAATCTGGTCTTCTGACTCACTCTGATCTAGTAAGAAAACATGGTATACATCCTCTGAAACGATTCACCCTATTGAAGAATCCTCATCTCCTCAATTATTGAGAATACTATCAACGAGGTATGTCTAAATGTTGTGGATTAGCTTCATGCCAACCTACCTCGCACTTCCTCTATATCTAACAACAGACCATCTTTGTAACGATCTCCTTTCAGTAGCCCTGCAATTTCTTTGCATCCCTTTAGTTTTCTCCATCTTTCTTCTGCTTCTACAAGCAATTTAAATGCCATTGTTTCTGCTATTTCAGGGCTACCCGCACCTTTAGTGGTTCTTGTTCTCAATTTTACAGTTGAGAAAGTTGATTCTATTGGGTTCGTTGTCCTTAGATATTGCCAGTGAATTGCAGGAAAATCGAAAAATGCAGTTAACTCATGCCAATTTTTTTCTAGACATGTGATTGCCTTTGGATATTTCTTTCCAAGATATTTTTTAAATCTTGCAAGCTCAATGTCTGCGTCGGTTTTACGCTCTGCTTGCATCATATTGTGTAATCTTTTCTTTACAGCAGGTTGCAATCTTGTGTACCCAGCACCTTAGTTCACGCGTATTTTCAAACTCAGAGGTTTGTATTACAGTCTTCCGCAATTCAAGCCCACCATCTCCAATAATTGCTATCGGAGGCTTCAGGCCCCGTCTGAAAAGGTCTTTGAAGATCAGGTCCCAACAATCCGCGGATTGCCTATAACCTGACTCTACAGCTATGAGTTTCTTTTCCCCATGTTGGTTGACCCCAATTAAAACCAGCAAACAAAGTCGTTTGTCTTCTCCTAATCGAATCTTCACGTTGACGCCATCTGCCCAAATATAGACAAACTCATCTTCAATAATTCGATGACCCCACTCCTCTTGTTCAGCTCTACAGGTTTTCTTGAGGGTTGAGATCGAGCTGGATGATAGACCACCAGCACCATCCCCAAGAAGGCCAGAAAGAGCATCATGAACATCGTTCCCAGACAACCCTTTAAGGTAGAGAATCGGCAAAATTGATTCGACATTCTTGGACTTCCGAAGGTAAGGAGGGAGTATATGAGAGATGAATTGACTGTCATGTCTTTTGTCATTTACTCGAGGTGCTTGTACTTCAAGAGTCCCTGTACCAGTTGTAATTTTACGGGGTTTTCCTTTTCCTTTTCCTTTTCCTTTTCC
>JBGCEP010000032.1:0-8756 GCA_045106415.1 Oligoflexales bacterium
CGATGCTATTTGAAGAGACTTAAAAGACTTCAAAGGATCTTTAAGTCGAAGGGAAAAAAACTCTAAAAATCGCCAGAAAGAAAAAGAACAAGTACAAAAGTGTCATACGCGAATTGCAAATCTGAGGTAGAATTCATTGTATTAATTGACAAGTGATCTAACCAATCGTTTTCAAACGATTGGTATTGAAGATCTGAATGTGAGTCGGATGTTGAAGAATTCCAAATTGTCTCGGTCTATTGCAGATATGGGTTTTTATGATTTTAAGCGACAACTGTTGTATAAAGCGCAACAAAAAGGATGTCAGATTATAATCGTAGATAGATTTTTTCCATCAAGTAAGATGTGTTCAAATCCGAGCTGTTCATAAAAGACTGAGTTGAATATTGGACAACGAGATTGGACGTGTGAGTACTGCGGGGGTTATCACGATCGCGACATCAATGCAGCGATAAATCTTAAGAATCAGGCCGTGAGTTGCACGGTGACAGCTTATGAAGAGGAAAGCTCTGGCTTTTCCCGTATGGGAGAAGTGAAAGTGGCTTTGTTGAAACAAGAAAGTAACTCAAAATTTATCCAACATGGATAGATTTTGATAGGTCCATTACAGCGATGTAAATAAGACTATGTCTTGCTATCTCAAGCCAAAGTGACCAATCAAATGCTGTTTATGGAGGTTTCCATTTTGGGATTGTTAAAACAAAACGCAAATTTTAAAAAATCATCACAGCAAAAGAGGTATAGCCCTCTTTTGCTGTGATGATTTTTTCTATTTTTTCTGATGAATATCGTTTTATGCATATGGATCCCCCAGTTTTCAGAGATCGTAATGCATTAAAATACGTGTCGGAAAAATATTTTCCAGCGTTGTGGTTATTGGGTTAAATTTCAACATTGCCTTTTAACCCCATCGTTGGAGTCACTTTTGAGGCAATAATTGCAGGATATAAACCTGCGACAGCAGAAACAGCAACTCCAGCTAAACTTATAAATAAGTATACAAATGGGTTGTATTCAACTGGGAGCTGGGTCAGCATATAGGTATCTGGTAGAGCAAACACAATAGGGAGTGCATTCTCTATTAAGTAAGAAATGACTCCAGCTAGAATGATTCCCAAGAATCCTCCGAAAAGTCCTATCAATAAACTTTGTTTTAAGAATAAGGAAAGAATCATATTGTGATGGCAGCCAAGAGCTCTCAATAAAGAAATTTCTGGTTGTCTTTGAGTGACTGAAATAAACAATGCCCCTAAAATATTAATGCTAGCGACAATAGCAACAAGAGCAACAATAAAACCAATCGTAACTCTCTCCTTACGAATAGCTTGATGTAAGTTCTGATTGTAAGATTGCCATTCTTTCACAGATAGATTGTAAGAGGTCGATAAGGTCTCTGCAACCTGAGGGGAAGTGTTTGGTTTTTTAAGACCTATTTCAATGCCTGTGACGGTCTTCCCCATACGGAAAAGTTTTTGTGCAGCGCTTAAACTGACAAGTCCTAGCCGATTGTCATAATGTTTCAAGCCTGAATTGTAGGTGCCCGAAATTGTAAAAGCATGCAAATCATCAGACTCACTCTCTTTGATGCTTTGGGAGAGAAGGTGGACTGTGTCTCCGACTTTTGCATCAATGAGTTTCATAAGGCCTGAACCTAAAATGATCTTGTTTTTCTCTGGTAGAGAATGCCCAGCCTCAACGAGATCGATTTCATCTTGTAAATCACTGAGAGATTGAGTGGGTTGAATAATTTGTCCAACTCTTTGTACGTTTTCTCGAGCTTTAGGGCTTAAACCTTTAATGAGAACGTGATGAGCAGCGCCTTTTGCTCGAAGCATAGTTTCTGCGTGTACGAAAGGAGCGAGGCCTGTTGTTTGACCATGAAGTTTGTTCTTGAGTTCTTTTTCCCACTCATCAACATCAACTAAGCCATAAGGGAAGCGAAAGAATAAAACATGAGCATTTGCTGCTAAAAATCGATCCCTGAGCTCTCTTTCAAAACCATTGAAGACCGAAATGACAACAATGAGGGCTGAGACACCAATGCCAATACCTAGGACAGAAAGTAGTGTGATCCATGAAAAAAAATGATTGTCACGGCCTGTTTTAAGATATCGAACTGCCACAAAACTCGTAATGTTCAAAACTTAACTCTCCGCTTGAAGATGAATTGCAATATCCAAAGCTGCATATGTCAAAATGGCATGACAACCCGCTCTTTTGAAAGCTAATAAAGATTCCAAAAAACATTTCTTTTCGTCAAGATAGCCCGCTGCTGCTGCTGCTTTAAGCATAGAGTATTCACCGCTCACTTGATAAGCAAAAACAGGAACTTCAAATCGATCACGAATACGACGGATAATGTCCAAGTATGGCATCCCTGGTTTTACCATAACCATATCAGCGCCTTCTTGTAAATCAAGTTGGACTTCGGTGAGGGCTTCATCAGTGTTAGCTGGGTCCATTTGATAAGTTTCTTTAGAGGATTTACCGAGATTTTGTGCAGAACCTACGGCTTCTCTGAAAGGTCCATAAAATGCGGATGCATATTTTGCGGCGTAGGAAAGAATCCGAACGTTTTGGTAAGCTTGTTCATCGAGGCCTTGACGAATCTCTCCGATACGCCCATCCATCATATCTGAGGGAGCAACAATATCAGCTCCGGCGGCTGCATGGCTTTCAGCTTGACGGCGAAGTATAGCGTTTGTTGCGTCGTTTAAAACATTGCCTTGAGGGTCAAGAAGACCATCTTGCCCGTGAGATGTGTAGGGATCTAGAGCGACATCGGAAATAATTCCAAGTTCAGGGAAGTTTTTTTTGAGAAGGCGAATGGCTTGAGGAACGAGACCGTTTTCATCGAACGCAGCACGTGCATCCTCACTTTTATTCTGCTTTGGGATGACAGGAAAGAGTGCGAGAGCTGGAATTTTATTTTCACAGCAGGCTTCTGCTTTTCGTAGAAGGTGATCAAAATCAAGACGTTCCACCCCTGGCATTGCTTGGATGGCTTGGACCCCCTTCGAGCCGTGAACAAAAACTGGTAAAATGAGATCGTCTGTATGAAGGTGATGTTCGCGACGCAGTCTTCGAGAAAAATCATCAGCTCGCATTCGACGCAAGCGTGTCATTGGGAATTGTTGTACCATGCCTGTTCCTCCTTGTCCGGTAGGTTAGTGTAACGCGGACGTTTGGAATGTGCTACCGCGTACCTATGGATAGATGCATGGTTCGAGTATTAGGAATAGATCCGGGTTCAAGATTAGCTGGCTATGCCTGTGTAGAGGTGGAACGACTTCCTGTTCTTCAAATGAAACAATGTCGTGTGATTGATGCTGGTGTTTTGAAGGTGGATTCTAAAGTTCCATTTGGAGAAAGAATTGGTCATTTGCATGATGCTTTGCATGTTTTGACTTGTGATCTCCAGCCTGATGTAGGGGTGTTCGAAGATGCGTTTTGTCATAAGAACTTTCGTAGTGCCCTAAAGCTTGCGCAAGCAAGAGGAGCTCTTCTGACTGCTGTGACTCGAGAAGGAAAGGCTGTGGCAGAGCTTTCTCCGACAGCGGTTAAAAAGTCGATTGTGGGCTCTGGACATGCGACAAAAGAACAAGTCGCTCTGACGTTAGAAGCCTGTTTAGGTTTTCGTAGAGGTGTTCGTCCGTTTGATGTGACAGATGCTTTGGCGATAGCTGTAACATATGCGATGACTATTCGACCACTAGGAGACACTCATGGCTTTCATTTTCAAGGTTCTACTACTCAGCGTTCTCATCTTAGGGTGTGACACAAATCCGTTAGGGTATGTTTCTACAGGAAAAGACACACCGAAGGCACAACGAGAACAAGCGCGTATTCATTTGGATAATCAAGACTATAGTGCTGCACATGCTATTTTAAATGATCTAGCCTCTGATGTTGAGACAGATTCAAATGAAGTTAGGCTTCTCTTATCAGCTGCTACTTTAGGGGCAGCAGGGATTGAAATTTGGGCTTTGATGACAGATCTTTTGAGTGGCAATACGACCATCGAAAGTGGAGGCATGAGTGAAATTTTGTCGAGTGTGACAGGTGCTGTGCTCGGCAGCGGTGAGGTTCTCGAAACAAAGCTCATTGCGCTTGATCAAGCAGTTGCAGTATTAAGGTCAGCTCCTGACAGCTCAAATGAAGGAGTGAATAATATGGCTTGTGTTCTTGCTGGTATTGCCATAAGCCCTTCAATTGCAAACGCGACGACAGCCTTTGGAAGTCTGCAAACAGCTGTTGATGCGATAGATGCTTCCGGTGGATCTTGTTCCTCAGTGTCTGATCTTACTGAAACTCTTGCCCAAGTGAGTGCTTTATCCAGTCGTTTTTCAGAAGTGATGTCTTTATCAGAGCAGTGTCCTTTTTTAGAAATTGATACATCAGCAACATCAGGTGTTGATTCTATTCTTGGAACTTTATCAACAACAGCAGATCAAGGGTGTTTGAGCCCAAACCCTTTTCTTCCATCATGCCTTGTGACAGAAGCTGCTTCAGATGTTGGAACTGCTGTAGCTCAGGATGGTGATATAGCAAGTTGTGAATTGATTTATAACTGTTTTACACCTTCAGGTTTGAGTTCTTGTTTTTCTTCTTAAATCATTTGAATAACCATGATGGAGTTTACTATGCCTGACGAAAGCACTTTTGTACGAGAGCTTTGGAAGAAACCGGATCATATTGCGCGTTTGCTGTGTCTTCCACAGAAATTGTCTCTTTCTGAAGAATCCCGTCGGCATATTGAACATAGTCTTTTTCAAACGGCTCAGTATAATATTTCATTAAATCATTTAACAAAAGATCTTGAAAAAAATGATATTTCTTTTTTAGCAAAGCAAAGTATAGAAGAAGTAGAGATTTTACTTGCGCAATCTATAGCAACGCAAAAACCATGGAAGTTTTTACAGCCGTTGTGGTTCAAGGTTTATGAGCTTAAGCCAAGCTCTGAAATTGCAGCTAGATTGTGTGAGAACGCTTTTTTATATGCTGATGAAGAAGTATGGCTTACTTTATGTTTCGATTTTTCTCAGAAACAACCATCTTTTTATTCTCAGCTTCATGAACATGTTCGTCATGCTTTAATTGCACAAAGCCAAGATCATGAAGAGATGCAAACCTATATACTGGGGCACTTGATACGCTCGAGGCAAAGCGATTGGTTAAGCTCACTTGAAAAAGTTGCTGTTTTTGCTGGTTTGTATAAACAGTCAGACCCTTATATTCCTTGGAATTATTTTTGTGAACATGAGAGCTGTTTTCTCCCAGTGCCTTTATCAAGTAATATTCCTGAAGAACTTTTGAGGTTGATGATTGCTCGTTTAGCCGTTCGAGTAGGAGAAAAACAAAAAGCTAGAAAAGTTTTATCGTTTATTTCTTCAGATCACACATATTATAATATGGCACAAGAGCTCATAGGTGATGCCAACAAAACAAAAGATGCTCTTGAGAAAGATTACAAATGGAAGGCGTGGACGCAAACGGGGAGTTGGCAAGAGCAGTTAAAAGAGCTTGGAGCTTGGTTGCAGGAAGCAAAAGAAGACCAAAATTTACGTTCCTTTCTTTCGCAACTCCTTCCGGATTTGAGTTTGTATTTTGAGAAAGACCCAGTGATCTGGAATGAACTTTCAACAAAGCTCATACAATCCGGTGCGGGAGAGTATTTAGATATATTTGCGTTTCATACAACGCAAGAAACAGTAATGCATGACGCTGCACTTGAATTTGCACTTTGGCGGCCGTTGATGAATGAAGATATCAATCCACGGTGGCAATCTATTGCCTTATTCCATGATTTTTTAGCGAGTTCTGGGGAGCATATAGAAAGTTTGTGGCAAGCGACAAGAATGCTTAAAAGAATTGATTTTGATTTGTGGCGACGGATTCAACGTTGGGGAATGAAGTGGTCTCAAACAGAAGGAGTTCTGACTGAAGGTCAGCGTCTTAAAATAAAACATCTTCTCAACGGTCTAGCATTTGAAGATCATCAAGACCCTAAAATTTTAGAAACTTTGTTACGTGAGCAAGTGTTGAGTCTTGTTGTATTACATGAGCTGTTTCGGTCTTTAAAAGAATCATGCCTGGCAGGGTTTGATGATGTATTGTGTTTAATTTTAAGAAAAATTTCTTATCAACAGTGTTTGGAAAAAGAGAAGCTCGAACTTTTCTGGGAAGTGACCTATAAAAAATATCAAGGGGTGGCATGGCGTATTGCAACAGTGGCTGCGACACGAGGTGTATTGTCAAAAAAAGTAGAGTCTTTTTGGCTAGGAAGCGGTGAAAAAAGAGAACGTTACCCAATTCTTGAACCTGCCTCTGTCCATGTTGACAGATGTTTTGTAGGAATGGATCCAAAAACGTCACGTCTTGTGTGGTCTCTTATGAGAATAGGTCCTTTGCTACCAGAGTTGCTTTTAAACCTCGATGATCAATTAAAAGTATCTAAAAAGAAACGCTCAGACCGAGAAAAGTCTTTTGATCAACATTTGAAAAATATTCAATGGCTCGGAGAACCTCGAGTGCGAGTTTGTCGTGTTGATAGCAATAACAACATTCCTGTTCCTCAATTTTGTAAGACACTTGCACCGACCGTGTGGGCGGAATTATGTGCTCATATTTCAGAATTTATGGGGCTTAATCATTGGGGATGGAGTCTTGAAAGGTTAAGAAGTGTTGTGGAGCATATGCTGCCACAAAATAAAGTTGGATATTCTAGTAAACCTCGAGATTCACGACTTGTGAAATGGATGAGAGGTCTCTCACCAGAGCAAAAAGCAGCTTGGCATGATCTCACAGCTCTTGTGCGAAAAGTAGAAGAAAAAGATGGTGCGATGGCACTCGCTACTTTTGTTGTAAGGCTGACAACATTGATTTACCCATCTCATTATGATGCTTTGATGAGCTTGAGAAAGATGTCAGCACCTGAAGAAGTAATTTGGAAGTTAGAGAATTGGATTTTATCGGAAGAGTATGCAAAAACAAGGTTAGAGCAAGGTCTTGAAACTCAGTGCCCTATCCCCGAAAGTCTCGAACGTGTGATACGTGATGTTTAACTTGTTTTGGATGTTTTTTTTTGAATAAGCGTTTCTGTTTATCTTGAGTAAATCTAATTTTTGTATTTTTGAGGCCCTTTTTTTCTTTTTCTGCCTGCCTGACAACACTCCAGATATATCGCAAATTGTGATGGCTAAGACCAAAAGAAGCAACGATAATTGAGCGTAAAAAAGTTTCTTGATACTGAGTTGTTGTGAAAGGGTCGACACCCCATCGCCATGAAGTGATGCTTGGATATTGAGCATCGTTGTGAGTTGATCCAGCAACAGTGACTTCAGTCATAGCTGTTGGAATATGCTTAAAAAAGAGCTGTCGCCTTCTAGATCTAAAAACAGAGGGGTCAGCTCCTAGTAAAACAACAGGGACTGCAACTTTATTCATGGCTTTTATAACAATATCATGCACAACAGCTGGGTCTAATAAAATCAAACCATGTACAGGAGCTCCATGTGCGGCTGCAAGAGTGACGGCAGATCCTCCGAAAGAATGGCCGATAAGAATGATTTTTTGAGTGTCAATATGTGACGATAATTGCTGTGGGTAGCTTTGAATGAGTTTTGTAACCTTAGCGACTCGTTTACCGTTTTCAACCCATTCATGCTGATTAGGAACATCAAGAATAAGAGTGTGGAACCCCCAGCTACTTAATCTAGAAGCTTGATGAGAGTGCGCATGACGATTGAATAAATTTCCATGAATGAAAATAATAAGAGGAGCTTTACCCTTGTGAGATGGTCGAAAGTAATCTCCGTAAAATTTTTCTTTTGGGGAAATAGAAAGAGAAACTTGTCGATGTGTTTTGACTTTGAAAGGTCCTTTTTTTGAAAATTCATCGATATGGAGGTTTTGATGAAGGACTCTTTGTTCGACTTGTTTCCAGTTGTGAGCGTGAATCGAGCTTGTAGGAATATCGACCTGAGGTGTTTGGCAATGACTCAGGCAAAGACTTAGGATTATTGTAGGGTGCAACAATACTCTAAGATTAGATGTTTTAAGGTTTTTCAAAAATTTAACCCCTATAGTGACGTTCAAGTTTTTGTGGTCTTGTTTGCCATGGAGCGTAATGCCAATTTTCTGTGGCTGGGTATACGAGAAATAAAAGTCCGAGGCCACCTAAAGGAAGACCTAGAGTTGTCCACTGATGATGACTTTGAAGGAGCTGATAAACGAGTGCAAAGCAGATCCCGTAATAAACTGTACATAAAATCGCAAGGCCTGAACGGTATGTTTTGTTGATAATAAGATAACAATAATGAGTTTTAGGCTTTTGTTCTTCGAGTTCAAAGTCTGTCATTATAGCTCCGCATTATGAATGTTTTTCTGTTGTTCTTCTTTTCGCTGATTTTCTGTTTTAAAAGCATTTTGACGAATAGCTGTACGAACCCAGCGAAGTGCGGGGAGTCCAAAGAAGACGACGCAGCTAACAACGATGCTGACAGTGTCTTCCGGCCTGTTGTAGCGGCCGGTTGTTCCTAAAACGAGGGCAATGCCAGAGGTCCCGATAAAAGCTGAGTACAGAGCTCCTGTCATTGTGTCTTCGCAGTCAAGATCATGAATAGGAAGAGAGAGGATGGCAAACCAAATAATGATCCCCAGTGGAAACGCTAGGTCTTGAATTCCCATGCCCCAGAGGACTGTTTTTATAAAACCTTCGGCTTGCTGTAACATATAAAACTCCCTCTCACTCTATC
>JBGCEP010000033.1:0-51284 GCA_045106415.1 Oligoflexales bacterium
TAAATTTACCGTTTCGATAAACGACGGGAATATTTCCGCCAGTTGTATGATCCTCAGCTTGTATCACTTCTATAGTTTTCGAGTAATCAAAGTCATAAGATATTTCTTCAGTATAGTGATAACGTTCAAAATCAACGGTGAACGTTACTCCGTCTTTTAAATTCGGAAAAAATGTTAATGCACCACTTTGCTGATCAAATTGAAATTCTGGCCTAGAAAGATCAGAAATTTCAATCTGTAATGAGCTTTCAATCACGTGATTGCCAATTACAAAAGATTTTATAAGATCATCAGGTGATTGATAAAGTATGCGAATTTCACTTCCAACTGCAGGGGCTTCCTCAAATTCAAGTTGAGACTCACTCATATGGACCCCTGTTTTAACCAAGGAACCATTAACTAAAACTGTTGCTGTAAGGGGTTCTATCAATTGAGGGAATTCAAATACCTTTATTGGCTCCTCTTCGTAGGATTGATATATGACATGAATCTCGGAACCAGCATGAGGGGCCTGATCAAATTCAAGAGTATTTTTTGATATAGAGTATCCTGTTGTTTTTTCTTCACCGTTTACAAAAACGTGTATAGAGTTCTCTATTGGAAGACTAGATAGGCTGTAGACACGGTCAAGGTTAGACTTGATGTCGTTGGAAACAGAGCTTAAAAACTCTGAGTAATTCTCATCACAAATAGATCCCATATGTCCACCCGTTATAACAATAGCTTGGCTATATTGGTGTCCTTTATTATATCCGCTTGAGCACAATCTTTTAGGTGTCGAAGGATCCCAAATCAAACCGTAAACTTTTGCATCTCTTTGTGGTGTACGATGTCTTTCTAATTCGCCTAGAAGGTATTCTACTTCCCCATAACTTTTTCCAGCACAACGGTTCCCGTCGCTGCAGTTATCTTCATCGCTGACAAATAAAACTGCTAATTGTGATTGTTTTCGCAGCCAAGAAGAGCTCCGACAAGATGACCTTAGAGCACGTACAGCTGTTCGAAAACCCTGTTCTTTTCCTGTTCCTTTTATTCCAGCTTGAATAGCTGAGACAAATCTATTCTCAAAATTTGGAGTTTCAGCATCAATAACATCTCGTATGCAGGGATCTTTAGGGTCTGTCGTTGTTACAGCAATTTTCCAATCATGTTTCTTTATTTTAGAAAGTAGCGGGGTCATTCTTTTTGCCAGCTCTTTTTGCTCTTCTTTCATAGACTTAGAGTTATCAACAACAATCAGAATATCAACTTTCCTAGCTTGATTTTGTTCAAAAACATCTTCTCTTGAACCTTGTGAGGTTTTCTGCTGGAAATGAAATGACTTCCATTCTCGGTTTCTTTGTTGATATAATTTTTTCTCTGAAATTTTTTGGTGTGATAAATTTAAATCGATACTTTCAACAAAAGTATGAGGATCTAGATGAACTGTATGTTGTTCTGTTTCTACCAGAGGAAAACGAGCAACAACTTCTTGAATTCCCTTTTCATCTGAAGGCAAATCACCATGACCTTCAGGATTATCAGGGAGTTCTCTTTCTTCTGAGTTTGATTCTCCTGATGAAGTTGAATCATTTCTTTCTTGATGATTTTCATCGTTTAACCCATCAGAACTAGGATGACGGTCTTCGGAACTTTCATGAGAATTATAGATTTGGTCGTAAGATGATTCGTCATGGCTATTTGTTATATCTTGAGGAGAAACAGACGTACTATCACCTTGATTTAAAATAGATTCATGGTTTGTCTTTTTCGAATTTTTAAGCATGTCAGACGATTGGTTATACTCAGAAAGGTCGCTATCTCTTCTCGTGCTATTTACTTCCTTAAATGCAGGGTCTGGATCCGCACATGAAGATATAGCTATAACGCTGGCAATAAGACATGCTACCCCAAAAAAATTCATTATCAACCCCCCCATGATCTATGAAGGGTTTTCGTCATATTAAATATAAAATTAAGATGATAAATAGGAAAAGATTCATAATATAATAATATTATTATTTTTATTTAAAAGTCTCATGTTTAGACAGGAAAAAAATATCACATAATTTCCGGATAAGGCATCATGATGTCTTGAAAACATCAAATTTTAAATCACTCCTCAACCCTTATGGAATTAAAGCAGAGTGGTTCACCATAAAAATATAAAATGCAGTCCCAAAACCAATGCTTAAAAGCGATTGGCGTTTCCACAAGTGAAGTCCAGCAACAATAATAACAGCTAGCATCTCTGGTATTCCAAAAGGATATTTAACAAACTCAACATCTTTAAAACAAAAAGCGACTAAGATTAGCATAATAGCTGGAGGAAGGTATGATCCTAAATATGTAAAAATTGGATTTGAAACTAGTGCATCTCGAAAAATAAACGGAAAAGCGCGCAAAACAAAATTACATAGCCCCATACCAATAACGAGGTACAATAAAAATTGATCATCCATTACGTTGCTCCCTTACACCGCGAAGACTCAAAGAAAATGCGCTGAGCCCAATAGCCCCAATAAGCATGTGTGATGGAAAAAATAGAAAACCACTCAGTGAGGCTAATGAACCAACAACAAAGGGAAATATTTTCTTAACTGATAAAGCTTGCTCAATCATAAGAACAACAAATAGTGCTGTGAGACAAAACTCCATCCCTTTTACATTTTGTGGTGCAGAACTCGCTAATATTGTTCCAGCTAAGGTTCCGCCAAACCAAATCATATGAAGAGCAAACGAGACAGCAATAATATATGGAACAGCCTTGCGATGTTTTGATGTTGTTAAAATCCCAAAAGCCTCATCAGAAAGGCCGAAAATCATATAAAATCGCGAAAAAAATCTCTGTGGGTAAATGTCAAAAAGAGAGAGGCCATAAAAAAGATGACGAGCGTTGACAAGGGCCACAGCGCTAATAATGTCCACTAAACCTTGACCTGCAGCCATCATAGACATAGCGACAAATTGAGATGATCCGGCATTTGCTAAAAAACTCATAAGAGGAGCCCAGTACCAACTATAACCTTCTGTTTGCATAAGATATCCAAACACAATCCCGGTGGGAAAAAGCCCAAAAAAAACAGGTGATGAGTCTTGGAAAGCTTGTTTTATATATGCAATCTTCGTCATGTTTTTCATCCTACAAAAGAGCTGCGATCATAACGATCATGACCACAAAGGGTGAAACCGTACGAGTTAACCACAAGAAATAACTACTAAATGATGTGTCTTCTCCAATAACATCCAGAGAAGCTGGGCGACCAAGAACCCAACCAAAGAACAGCAGAGTCATGACTCCAGCTAAAGGTAAAAAGACACGGCCTGTTGCTACATCTAAAAAATCAAATGCCGTCATACCAATCAATGTATACTCAGATAATAAATTAAAAGATAAAGAGCACAGACTTCCAAGAAGAAAACAAACTAATGATAGAAAAAGAACAATATAAGGTCTTGGAGTATTAGGGTAACGTTCTGTCAACCAACTTGTTCCAACCTCAAGAAGAGAAATTGAAGACGTCAATGCAGTGATAGCAATAAGAGAGAAAAAAATCATGGAAATCCAGTGGCCATACGGGAGATATTGAAAGAGAGCAGGTAAAGTCTCAAACAAAAGACTTGGTCCACTCCCAGGCTCACCATGAAATGTAAACACAACTGAAAAAACGATAATACCTGAAATAAGAGCAATGCAGGTATCTAAGCAAATAACAGTTATAGCGACAGGTAAAATCTTTTCATCAGGAGCAAGATAACTCCCGTAAGTCACCATAATTCCGACACCAATACTGATTGTAAAAAAAGAGTGACCAAATGCCTCTAAAATACTTGTAGCCGAAAGTTTGCTAAAGTCAGGAACTAGAAGAAAATGTATCGCATCAGAGAAGCCTGACATCCACACACAGTTCACAAACATAAAGAGAAGAACACTCATAAAAAGCGGCATCAAAAATTTATTAAAGCGTTCAATACCACCACTCACCCCTCGGGCGACTATCATTCCTGTGATGCTTAAAAAGGTAAATTGGCACCCTAATTGCCATAAAGGCTGACCCAAAACGTCTGCAAACTTAGTACAAGAGACAGCATGATTACAATTTACAAGCCATATATCGTTAACAGAATTCATGAAGTAGTAAAAAATCCATCCACCAACAACACTGTAGTATGAATAGATTAAGATAGAACTGCACACCCCAAGTCCACCAGCAAAACGCCAAAAAGATTTATCGTGATCAAGGTTTTTAAATGACTGAACAGCACTTGCTTGACCCTTTTGGCCAATGTAAAGTTCAGAAAGAAGAGCCGGAAGGGCAATAAGCACTAGCGCAAGAAGGTACACCAGAACAAAAGCTCCACCACCATTAACACCTGTGATATAGGGAAACTTCCATACGTTTCCTAAACCTACAGCTGATCCTGACGCAGCTAAGATAAGACCGAGGCGATTGCTCCAAGCTCCTCTATGAGGACTTAATATTTTTGGTTCTTTTGAAAAAGTCACAAAAATTCCTTTAAAAGACTAGGAGATGCAAACAGACAATAACCTCTGCTTCTAACGGAGCATTGTCGGTGAAAGAGTATATCTTGTCAAGAACAACGAGAACTTTAGTGATCATAATTTTATTGAGAAGTTCAAACTGTTAATACCTAAAACTATCATCTCCCGAAACACACTCTATCTACCTAAATTAACAAGACTAAACTTCTTATTTAAAGATCCGATAAGACATTCAGGTTATAAGTTTTTACATAAACACTACACTTTAGGGAGTCTCATTTGAAAGTTCAGGTCAAGATCGCAGGGTACACACCCTTTACCTGGCTTTGTCTAGGTTTGATGAGTTATAGTGCTTGGTCATTTAAAAATCAGGTCCTCGATTCAAATCTCGTTCAAAAAGCAGGACAAAGGGCCACAGCAATGCATCTAGCGGACCATACTGACTATTAGAGGAAAGTCGGTTATAAATTCGTAACTATTGCTGAGCACAGTCCAATAAGGCCGCCGAAAACACCACCCCAGACGACAAGCCAGCCTAGGTGCTCTCGGATCATGTCTTGAATAATGTTCTTCACCCTTGGGGGGGTGAGTTCATTTAATCGATCATTAATCAATTTTTCAACAATTGTCCGCAATTTTTCAGACTGGTCTTCGCCTTCGCCAATGAGAGCATTTTTAAACTTATCAGATTTTAAAAGGGAAGATAGTGTCAGCTTCATGTGTGAAACTAAATCCTCACGCAGTGGTTCTAAAACTGTTTTACCACCGAACATTTGAAGCATTCCACCCAGGCTAGATTCTTCAACCTTGACAAGAAGTTGGTCAAAAATATCATGGTATGGAATGAGATCTAACACTCGGTGCTGAATATCATCAATATTCCTATGAAGCGTGCTTTCTACGAATTTTTCCATACGTGACACTTCAAAAAATTCTTGCATAATAAGGTAATGGAGCTGCTTTTTGATCGATTCAAAACGCACTTGCACAACGCCTGAACCATATAAGCCTGGTACTTTTTCAAAAAGCATATGGATTGCAACCCAGTTTGTCACAGACCCAGAAAATGCAAAAAGACCAATATGCATCCATACTGATTGAGAGGGCTCAGAACAAAATAGTGATAGAAGCATAAAAGAAACTGCAATCAAATTCGTTATCAAACTTTTTTTACACATGTGCTATGCCTCATCCTGAAAAACAGAACGAACAAACTAACTTAAGATTTTGAAAATATCAATAAGGTGATGCAGATAAATACTAATGTTTTTTGGAAGTTCCACAAACAGATTTAAATGCTTCGATAGACCATGACCTCAGAAACCCTTCATCTTTCATGATCCTATCCTCTATCTTCAAGCTCCATAGCCCATTTTTAATGCCTTTCACAAATTCAACGTCATACTCAACTTCACCATTCACAGCATGACGAGAAGAGTTGTTCATATCATGCAAAGTACCTTCAATAATATGTTCCACTCCTGCAGGATCCGTGAGAGTAATTTCAAGGTCATCAAACGCAGTGTGATTTAAGTCCATGATAATTTTTACTTTTTCAATCCCATATGCAATTTCTCGACTATCTATCTCAGTTTCTAAAGAGAGGTGGTCTAAAATATCGCCATTTGTAGTTATTTTATGCTTGAAAGCTGAAACTTCTTCACCAATTTTAAGAGGAACAAAACTCATTTCAGAAAAATCTCCATATTCAACCATAATAGGAATAGACAGTTCTATGCCACAGGGTGCTCGAGGAGAAATAACTCCTATATATGGCTCATCTGTAATAACACTTTCGTTTGGACGTAAAATTTGTGAAGACACTGTAGATTTTTTGTCAAAATAGATCCATGGGCTATGAAAATTATAAATCACAGCTCGAGAGGACCTGAAGGTATGATTGCTTGTATTTAAAAGATTTCCATATAATCGAATTTCATCGCCTGGGTATAGCATTTGTTGAGATTCGTTCTTATGCGTTAGAAAATTTGTCTGTTCTACTTTTACTTTTGGTTGAAACCAACATCTTGGCCAACGAAGAGTTTTATTCTCGGATACACAAGACACAGATGAGGCTGTTGCTTCAACTTCTTTGCTATTTCTATTCTTACCTTCTTGAGATCCTGGAATTTTATCAAGTTGAATATTTTTATCACATAAAAGTCCTTGAACAAATGTCGTATACCGGCATTGTCCTGCTGGGTGCTGAGTTAAAGTTTTTGGGGCATGTGAAGAGTCTTGTTGATCAGGATGAAAATCTCGGGATGGTGACATTACTTTCATCAAATTTTCAACAGCTGTTAAGCCACGTGCACATAAGGTGTTTTTCTCATTTGAGGTAGAGTTCTTAGTACAAAAATCTTGGATTTCTGCCGATGTATCATACCATAGTGTTTGGTTCTTTTTATGATCATCTTCCCATACTTTCTTCACGCAACTTTGAGTTGCAAAATAATCCGAGCGGCCCTCAACTGACATCCATGTTTTATCATCTTTATATGGATAACCAGCAAAGTGATGACCAAGAACATGGCACATAACAACTGTCAAACTGTCCACTGTCAGTAAGGAATGATTTAATAATCCCCCATAGATTGACACTCCCCACTCTCTATTTGTTCTCCATGGAGCTGCATTTACATCATTGTCATCCCAATACAATCGTACTTTAAGGTTTTTTTCTTGACTCACGTAAGGCTGAAATATCGTCAATATTTTCTCAATCACTAAATTCAAAGCATCTTCTCTTTTTTGTCTTTGTGAGCTCGTATGGGAAAAAGATTGTGATTGAGGTTTATTTTTAAAAAAACCTGCATAGACATCTATTGATATAAATAACGCAATTATCATGACTGGTAATGAAAATAGCACTCTTTTCATACGAACCCCCTCTTATCCTAAGAATAGGTATCGACATTTTTTTTAAAAAAAGAACAAAATAACGGGTATTAATTATGATATCAGCATGTTGAAATCTCTTATTTGGAGGTTTATTCAAAAAGAACGAATAAAAAATTTCTAAATATCAAATTATTTAAATCATCGAGCAACAAGTGTTTGAACGTGACCCCATTTGGCCTAGACACCTCCAATAACTAGGAGAGGCCAAAATGGACCAAGATCAGGAATGAATTTTATTGCTCTCAGAATAGAAAAAAGTTCTCTTCTTCAAAAAAGATATAAATTTATGATAGGTTATGTGAAAGTAGATATAAGAAAAACGAAACCTTCACTTAGAAAGGTTAAAAATGAGAATGCTATCACTCTTAATGCTCTTGAGTTTCCCTTGTTATGCACAATCTTTGTTTTGTGAGGACCCTTACTGGCCTTCTCCTAAAAAAAATCCAATTTACCTGGAAAAAACAAAAAATTTCAAAGGTATATTAGTGTCGAAATGCACTGTAAGCGATGAGCTCAAAAGTGAAAATCAAGTTATGGATTTATTAAGATATCTTTATACATCTGAGTCTGAAATAACCACTGTTCTTAGTGGTCCTGAGGAAACAAACTATAAAGAGAAAGGCCAGACTTATCCTGCTCTTTTTTATAAAATTAAGCAGCTAACAGAAACTAAACATGGGAAATTAGATATTCTTTATCATGCATGGTTGATACCTGGAGCTTCACCACAATTTATTGCTCGCTCTATAAAGTTAGATGGTTCAGGACATGCAAAATACACGTCATCCATTCATGTTAGAACAGTTTTTAGTAAAAATAATGACGATATATGGGAATTCTCATATAAAAGGATATTACAAGTTCGAAAACCGTTTATTGCTCCACGGAGTATTTTCATGGAGCGAGTACAGGAGTCTTTTTATAACAGTTTTATTGAAGATAGAAACCTGATGGTCGAAAATATTGAAGAATATTTGAGCCTTTAAAATTTAATCATGGGATGAATCATGAAATTATCAATATTTTTCAGTTTGATGATCATATCTACGTGGGGTTCATTATCCAGACTTTACGCAGAGTCGTATAATCTGGATCAAATCATAAAAATTGCTCAGGAAAAAAATTTAGATTCCAAAGAAAAATCAGAAGAAGTTCTGCAAGCAAGATATCAAGTACAAAATCAAATAGGACAAATTCTCCCAAGTCTTCATTTAGGACAGATTGTATCCATACTTCAAGTAGAAATGATTGATTTAATTTCATCTTTTTTAGGATTTTTATATCCTTCAAACTGGTTCCAATGGAAAGAGAAAAAATATTTATATCAAGCAGAACGTTATAGCTATAAATCAATGATAGCCAATCAGATTAGTCATGTGATTGGTTTGAGTTATCAAGTTGATACTTTGCGTGAAGCTTTAGATATTTATTATAAGTATAGAGATAACATTAGCCATTTTGTCGAAATGAACCGTGAAAGATTCGATATTGGTGAGATCCCTTTAAGTGATCTTAAACCATTAGAGATTTTTGAAATAAGAATACATCAAGATAT
This sequence comes from Oligoflexales bacterium, assembly GCA_045106415.1. Lineage (GTDB taxonomy): Bacteria > Bdellovibrionota_B > Oligoflexia > Oligoflexales > Bog-1112 > JBGCEP01. Next base: position 8,940 of record JBGCEP010000033.1, read on the forward strand.
TGATCATTTAGAATATACGTATAATATCTCAAAACAGCTTTTATATTCTGTGTTGAATTTAGATATTCCCTATGAAAAATTTAATCTTGAACCGTTACCCCTTGAACAGGGGTCTGAAGATGATACAGATAATATTCTCTCTTTAGAGAGAATTCAATCTTCAATAAAGAGATCCCCTGAAATGAGATCTCTTTATTATATGATCAAAGGTGCAAAAGCTCGCTCAACATCTTCATATTTTGATTTTTTGAGTTTAAAAGGTAATCAAAGCAATGCATTCGGTTATGGTTACCTCTCTCATATTAATATCGCACGATCGTCTCAAAAGGTCTTAAAGATACGAAAAAAAAGATCCGCTCTTCAGCTGGAGAAAGCTTTAAGACAAGCTGACTCAGACTATAAGTTGAGAAAACATTTAATAAAGGATAATAAAAAAAGCTACGAATTAGCTCTCGAGTGGGAGAGCGTTCTTAAAGATCTCTTAAAAGGTGGACAATCTTATGTCCCAGAGGAATTTTTAAGTGCACTAAAAACACAGGTTGAGCTTTCAAGTAACATGATGAGAAACAAATATTTAATGACGCAAAGTATCTGGCAACTTAAAAGACTTGAAATGAGGGGTGAATTTTCTCAATATGCTTATATAAGAAAAAAATAGTTATTTTTCATTTATTAACCACAAGAAACCCAGCTCTTTTTTTCCATAGATTGTTCGGCACTCTCAATCCACTTCATAATTGTTAAACCTTCTTTATAAGTGCATAACGATGGTGAAGGATTTTTGCTTAAAGCCTCTTCAAGCATCTCTTTCATCATGCGATTGCGATCTGGTGTGTAGATCAATGATTGGTCACATGTTTTTAGTGTTCCTTGCAATAAATCCACATGGAAACTTTCATTCAAACAATGAATTTTTAAATCCCTATGAACTAAGTGGTCGAGATAATCAAAATTGACACTTACATGAGGGCATCTTTCTGACTGCATCAACATTGAAACACAATCTTCAGTTTCAATATCTAAAGTTTTTGTGTGTGTTATTTGACTGACAAGTTTGTGACAGTCTCCTATAAGATACAAAACTAAATCAAGCTCATGGCTTAAATCACGTAAAACTCCACCACCTTCTAACTTTTTTGCGGAGTAACAATCTCGGTAATCTCTTCCAGGCCTCCATTGACTAAGATGCTGGCCAACAGAGGCTTGAAAAGCGACAATGTCTTTTCCTTGTAGAGTTTTGTTTAATATTTTTATAATGGGATGGAAACGGAGGTGATACCCAACCCACACCAACTTATCTTCCGTAGGTAAAGAAGCTATTTTTGTGTCAAGAGGCTTCTCCATGAGGACCCGGTTATGGTAACCGTGTTTTCTCAGATCTTTTAAGGTATCGCCGTGTTTTCCTGTTTGATTAGCTACTATCACAAGATCAGGGTCTTCATCTAACAATTTTTCTATAGTCTGAATGGTTTTATATGACGTTTCTCTTTGAGTAAAAATGATGACTTTATGACCCATTTCTTCTAAGTTCACTGCATAGCGCCGACCTATAGAACCCCAACCAATTACAACTACTTTTTTCATCTCATCTCCAAACTCAGATAACATATGCCTATATTATCAAAAAAGAGACGATAGTAGCTCTAAAGATAAAAAAAGCGCCATGAAGATCATGGCGCTTTTTTTATTCGATGATTATATGATTATTTACGAATCACTGAACGTTTGTTTTGTTGAAGTTCTTTCTTACGAAGCCTTACAAAACTTGGCGAACATTCAATCCATTCATCATCATCAATCCATTCAATACATTGCTCAAGAGACATTTTACGGGCTCCAGCAAGGATAATAAGACCATCGGATGATGTTGTTCGAATATTTGTTAATTTCTTAGGACGAACGGGGTTTACGTTCATATCATTATCACGACTACACTCACCAATAATCATACCTTCGTATACTTCTGTTCCTGGCTCAATAAAGAGAACACCACGCTCTTCAAGAGTATGAAGTGCATAATCTGTGGTTTTACCAGTTCTATCAGCCACTAAAGTCCCGTTTTTACGCGCTCTCATATCACCTTTATAAGGTTGATACTCTTTCAACTTAGAACTAAAAAGACCTTCGCCTTTTGTTGCTGTAAGAAAGCGACTGCGGATACCAATAATGCCTCGAGTCGGAACATCAAAAGTCAAACGCACACGGTTTCCTGTTGCTTGCTCGTAACTTGAAAGAATTCCTTTTCGTTCTTGAAACATCGAAGTGACATCACCACTTGCGTCCTCAGGGAGTTCTAAAACAGCTGCTTCAACAGGTTCAAGTTTCTGGCCGTTTTCTTCTTTAAGGAGAACCAACGGTCGCCCGACCATAAATTCAAGTCCCTCACGTCTCATTGTTTCAATAAGAATAGCAAACTGAAGTTCTCCGCGACCTAGAACATAAAACTGTTCAGCAGTTTCACCTGGCTCAAGGCTTAATGCCACATTTGCACGGCATTCACGCTCTAATCTTTCACCAAGCTTACGCGATTGAACCGCTTCACCATCTTGGCCAGAAAGAGGGCCTGTATTAATTGTAAACGTCATACGTAGTGTTGGAGCGTCCACTTGAAGTCGCTTAAATGGTTCTACATCAGGACTTCCTGCAATCGTATCACCAATAAACACATCCTTACAGCCAGCCATAATTCCAACATCACCAGCACTTAGAGACTCGACCTCAACCTGCTGAACACCTTCATAGCGGAAAAGCTTACTTACTGTAAATGCTTCCGTTTTACCTTCTGAACCCAAAAGGTAAACCCGGTCTAACTTGCTCACTTTACCTTCTGTTACACGTCCAACAGCGAGTTGGCCTACATAATCCGACCAAGCAAGATTTGATAATTGCATACGAAACGGATGTTCCATATCCACTTCAGGAGGGGTTACTGTATCGCGGAACTTATCTAGTAAAGGTTTCAACGAACCTGATTCTGAGTTCTCAATCATTGCAGGGACATCATCCAAATCATCAACACACCAGCCTTGACGGGCACAGGCATAGACAATTGGGAACTCACATTGCTCTTCTGTTGCACCAAGTTCCATGAACAAATCAAACGTTTGATCGACAACTTCATAAATTCTTTGGTGAGCACCCCGAACTTCTTGTCTATCAACCTTATTGATACACAAAATAATCTTCAGGCCTTTTGCTAAAGCCTTTTCGAGGACAAATCGAGTTTGTGGAAGAGGGCCTTCAACTGCATCAACAAGCAATACAGCGCCGTCAACCATTCCCAAAATACGCTCCACTTCACCGCCAAAATCGGCGTGACCTGGGGTATCAACGATATTCATTCGGATACCGTCATAACAAATAGCGGCATTTTTAGCTAAAATTGTAATTCCACGCTCTTTCTCGAGAGCATTGGAGTCCATCACTCTCTCAGACACATTTTCGTGTGCTGCAAAAGTACCACTCTGGGAGAGTAACCCATCGATAAGAGTAGTTTTTCCGTGGTCAACGTGGGCAATAATACAAAGATTTCTTAGGTCATCTCGACGGATCAAAGCAGTTCCTTTCAGGGTCAACGAAACACATGCGACGGCAAAGTACCTTGAAAAGGCCTCATCTGTCCACTACTCTATACGCTTATGAGCTGAATTTTAGACGCATCTCTCTTTTTCCTGTGAACTCTTTGAGCAATGTACGTGTTCCAGTCAACCTCATAGGTGTTGCTTTCCATCGTAGGAGATCTACTTTTCGGAAAGGTAGACCTCCGTAATGTTCAATCTCACTAGGTTTTAAGAAAGCTGATTTATTACACAAAATACTTTGAAGCACAGGCCTTGAAGCGAAGGATTCCATTCGAAGAAAAAGGTGCTTAAGCATTTTTGTTTGTTCTTGCCTTTTCTTTTGCCTTAAAGATTCTTTAGTTTCTACAAGATCCACTTCTTCGCCTGATAGCAGCGCATTCCAATTCCCCTTCACAAAACTCAGTGAGGAAACCGTTTCAAATTCTGGTAGGTGAGGAGTTTTTTGTGTATAGATCATCTCATCGGAATCCTCCGAGGTCCGGAGAGTTATTTCAACAGAGCTATCACCCAGATTCTCAAAATCATATTTTTGAAGTGGAAAAATCGATTTTTTTTTAAAAAAACAAAACCATCGAGAGACATCAATACGACGTATATCAATCGAGTAGGCTTCTTTATAAGCCCTTGTATAATTCAAGTGGGATTCCCTCAATCCACCATAATGTTCAAATAATAAATGTTGCTGCTCATATTTGCATTCTTTACACTTAGCTATATTTTGAATCGATCCACTTAAATCATATGACAAAACAATTCCTAGCAGGAATAATAGAACAGTTGCACACTGATCTGGCAAAAGGTTTTTATAAAAATTCATATAGTTACCCCGATTGTTTTTCGAGAAGCTAAGTTGTCTTTTGGACTTTGTCAATGCCATTCTAAATATGATTGAAAAAACAGGATTATGCTCTATGAAAATTTCTACAAGAAGCTTATTAAGAATGATCTCTTATTGGCCACCTTTTTTAGCCGCAGGGATAAAAGTCGAAAATTTCCGAGAGGATTTCACTCATATTCGAGTTCGATTAAAAAGTTCTTTTTGGAATAAAAATTATTTTGGAACTCATTTTGGAGGAAGTTTATTCTCCATGGCCGACCCTTTTTATCTATTTATTCTCATCGAAAAATTAGGAGACGATCATATCTTGTGGGATAAAACTTCAGAAATAGATTTTCTAAAAGCAACTCATGAAACTGTCTATGCTGATTTTCATATCTCAGCAAAAGAAATTGAATCTATACGTAAGCAAGCTCTCACAAAATTTAAAGTGATATACACTTTTTACGCAGAAATAAAAAACGAAAATGGTGAAGTTATAGCGAAAATAAAAAAAGATCTGTACATCAGAAGGAAAGACGCAAAAGATCGGTTCTCAAAAATAAGTTAACTAGAGCTGATGGAGTTTGTTGTATGAAGATAATAACTATCTGGACTTGCAGGTGAAAAGAAAAAGCGTAAGACTCAAGGCACAACACCAAAAAGAGACATCCTATTATATCAAGAGTTGGAATGTCTACAGTGCTTTCTTTCAAGCTTCCTCAGACTTAGGTCTGATCAGCTAGCCAATACCAAGCTATTTGTCAAGACTGAAGGAGGGTATGATACATCAAAGACGTTATAACACGCTTTGGAAGCGTGGCCTCTCATACTGCCAAGGAAAAACACTATGATACAACAGCATGGAAGATCCGAAAGCAACTTCTTAGAAAATACACAAAGTTGATCGTAAGAAATAGAAAGAAAATTCCAGATATCATCAGCGAAGTCTTGCTGAGACCGCAATGTTTCGAGTGAGAACAATATTTTGGAAACAGTCTTTAAATCGGTCATTCGAGAACCAATATGTTGAAGAACTTTAAAAATGCAGTATTATGGATACAATGACCTAGATGACCATGCAAAAAAGCTAAGTCAAACCTCCTCCAAAAAGGAGTTTTGACTCCTTGCAATCTTTATGTAACAAAGCCTTGGAAATATATTCAGAATAGAGGACCAGAGCTGCTCTATATCAGTTTTTTATCACTTTCTCTCATTAATAATAAATTTCAGAAAAATAAAATATCAAAATAAAAAAATCACACACAATCAGTGACTTCTCTCGAGATGGCTCAATTAAAATAAATATTTTCAGATGTTTACAGAAATGCTTTCTTTTAACTTTCAGAAGAAACACATTTATACCGACAGGGTGATCACTATAAAGAGTAGAGATCTTATGAAATTTTTCTCACCTCAAGATATCATATTTGATAAAGATCGGAGACTGAAAAAGCTCGGCGGTCACAACCTTATTATTCATTGCCACCACTATAATGCTCGTCTTCAAAATACAATTTGGAACAACACAGCTATCCATGGAAAACACATCTGGAAGTCATCTGCAAAAATAGTTTTTTCTGATTTACTCCGAAATCTTAAAAAAGAAAAAAACATTCACAACAACCTATCTTTCATTCAGATGGCAGAAGAGCTTTATTGCTTTCTAGGTTTTGGGACACTAAACATACATGATAAATTTGATTCTGAGGCAACATCTGAAAACTCCCACTATGTTAAAGGATGGTCCTGTGGTTCACTAAAAAGAGAAGGGTGTGTCTGTGCGTTCACTGAATCTTTTATTGAATCTGTATATCATTTACTAGAAAAAAACATTACTTGCACTGAGCAAAAATGCATGAATGAAGATCATCAAATTTTTTGTCTTTTTCAAATAAAAAATAACTCTATCTATGAAAGTCAAGAAAACCTCTCTAGCTATAAAGTTGATAAAAAATTATGCGACTTAGATTGCGAACAAACATCAAATATCGATAAAGAAACAATTATTACTGCTGTTTCAGAGATGCCCATTATTGGTGGAGAACAAGGACTTATTCCTGCTTTTAATGTTTATTTAGCCAATATGCCACAAGATTTTTACAATCTTCTTTCCATCCGCTTTATTGACGAACTCAATAAAATTGGTCTCGCTGATATAGGTGCTCAAATGCTATATGAAGATGCAGAGCATTGCGCTTTAAACACTTTTGGAGGGATTCTTCACTCTGATGAATGGGCTGGCTTAATCGCTCCTATGGTTCAAAAAGATGAAGATATTATTCACGGACTCATTGCTGTATCCAATGCTCTAGGATGGGGGATTATCCACATCTTAAATCACACGGCAGGAAAATCTTTGACCCTTCAATCAAATAACAGTTACGAATCTTTTGGTTATCTTAAGCTTAAAGGACATTCGTCTCACCAACCACGATGCTTTATGCTATCTGGTGTTAGTGCTGGCCTTATGGCTCTTGTTTATGAGAAAGGAGAATTCGAAGATCGCGTGGGCCTGTATCATGGATCTGAAACTCAGTGTTCTGCTGCAGACAATAACTTATGCCTTTTTCAAGTAAAAGAATGAAACCTTATAGAGTAAAAGTCAGAAGCTGTATCAGAGAAAATACTTATAAATATTTTCTCGAGAAAGAAGAATGTCAAAAAATTTGGGGAATATTTTGCAAAATTTATGGAGAGGAGAAAATTTTTCCTTATTTTTTTATCCGCCAAATAGAAAATACACATCTCATTCTGCGCTATTTAGACCGTGATTCTAGTATTACGGTGATTGAAAAAGAAATTATTTCAGATCATGAACGAAATCATATTTTACAATTAATGGGTGTGCAGCAATGAAAGATCTCTTAATTCAAATAGACAACATTGGAAAAGCAATACATCCCACAGAAGATGTTATCAATATAATTCCTTCATTAAGTGAAGACAAAAGTATCATTCATATCTTTTGCAACTCTAAAGAGAAAATTATGTTTTCAAGATGTGTGCTTAACAAACATAAAACTGATTGTGATGCATTTAATCTCTCTATGAAGTGTCATCAAAAAAAAATACAAGTGCATGTTATGATTATTCAAACTTCAGACAAAAGATTTCTTACTATTAAGAAAAACTATGAAAAAGAAAATATGGAAACTTTTTGGCAACAGTTTACAAAATCATTTCCTGGAGGCCTTGTCTTTATCAACCCGAAAATGAATATATTAGAGCTTACTCAGGCAACAATTCATTTATTAAAATTTCGTGATTCTTCAAACATTTCTTATAGTAAGGAAAACCTTATAGGGAAATCTATCTTAGACGTTTGCCCTAAAAATCTACAAAAGATTATAAAAGAAAAAATAAGCACTAAAAGTGGATCATACGTAGAACTGGAGGGTTCTTTTCTTAGTTTTTCTTTTCAAGACCTTTACCAAGAATCAAAAATTACAGGAACATGCTTGTTTATTTTTGATCATACAGAAATTGTTAAACTTCATTCTGCCTTAGATCACCAAAAACAAAACCTTGTTAATAGTGCTCGCCTAGCTTCATTAGGTGAGATGGCAGCAGGAGTTGCTCATGAAATCAATAATCCCTTAGGTATTATTTCTATGAGAGCAAACTTCCTTAAAAAGCTTAAAAAAGATGATAAGTTAACTGATGAAAAATTCTATAAATTCCTTGATCAAATCGAATCATCAGTCAACAGGGTTGCTTCTATAGTGACTGGGTTGCGCACCATTGCCAGAGACCCCAGCCAAGACGGCTTTAGCACTTCGAATATTATGTCAATAATCACTTCTGTTGTTGACTTAGCAAGTGAACGTTTAAAGCACTTAAGTATCCACCTTGATCTTTCTCTTGTAGACCAAAATATTGCTATTCATTGCAACCCTGTCCAGATATCACAAGTTCTAATTAATCTTATTAATAACTCAATTGATGCCATACAACATGAGAAAGAAAAATTTATTAAATTAGAAGTCAAAAATGAGCATAATTACATCACAGTAAGAGTTACTGATAGCGGACCTAAAATCGATCGTGTGATAGCTGAGAAAATTATGCAACCCTTCTTCACAACAAAACCAGTGGGAGAAGGCACAGGACTTGGTCTTAGTATTTCAAAAGGGATTTTAAATAGCCATCAAGGTGATTTATACCTAGATATAGAGCACGAAAACAATTCATTTGTTTTAATGTTTCCATCAAAAATCTAAAAAATCATCTTCATCTCTCTCAGAAAAGTAGCTTTCATTATCTACATTGCACTCTAACAACCTTTCATTATTAATGAATACGGTAGTCAATTGAATACACAGTAAAAGAAGAGGTCTATGTATCGCTTTTTTTGTAGCAGAAAAAAATATACTTTTTATCCCATATTTTATTGAAACTCAATATCCACCGTGTCATGATAACCTTCAAAAAGTTTCTCCCGTGAATTTTTAAGCCATTTCTAATTAGAAAGGTTGTTCTATGGATCAAATGAGTGGTTTTTTTATGACACTATTCCCCCTCATTCTCTTTGTTATTGTTGATGTTTTCTGGGGAATGAAAGCAGCTCTAGTCACTGCTGTTATTGCCGCATTTGCTGAAGCTCTTCTAAGCCTTATTTTATTTGGTGAAATTGATTTTTTAACAGCCACAAGCATACTTCTTGTCGTTGGAATGGCAGCAGTCTCCTGGAAAACAAATTCATCTCTCATGTTTAAAATGCAACCCGTTTTACTGGGTCTTCTTACCGGCGGTGTGCTTCTTGGGACAACTCTTCTTGGACGCCCCCTGCTGGTTGAAGCTTTACAAAAATATGGCCCTATCATCAACCCTGATTTTGAAGCCATCTTACAAAACCCCAATTTTATGATTATGATAGAAAGGTCCAACTGGACCGTAGGAATCGCTCTTTGGATTCACGCGGGAGTCGTTGCTTGGACAGCACTCAAATACTCCAATTGGATTTGGTTATTAACAAGAGGTCTTGGAGTTTATCTGGCAATGATTATTGGCATGTTTTTTGCCGCGTGGATTTAAAAGCTTCATCACCTACTTTTCAATCTTATTAAGATCATTTAATTCTTCTCTATATTCTGGTGATTCTTCATCAATATTTATATCAAACATTCTTTCAATTAACGACGCTCTATTAGGTCTTTCACCAAGCCAATGACGTGAACTCATAAAAGAAACAGGGTATTTTGCTCGGATTCTTTCATTTAAATCAACCCATTCTAGGTCGTCTTCATGGTCAAGGTCTAAAACACAATGCCCAAGTTCATGAAAAATAAGACTTTCAGCACCATGAGCATCGAGTTTATCCCAGTTTTCTCGTCGTACGACAATATATCGACTTTTCACAGGAGCGAAATTTTTAATACATACAGCTGCATGATCTGGGTTTTCAATTGCGTTCTCATCATCAAAAATAATAGGAAGCTTCACAGAGTTCTTATGGTACTTCTCAAATGAATGAATATAGGCATGAAAAGCACTATCTGTTTTCATATTAACAGTAGGATCTACTAAAACCCTTGGATTTTCAATAACATCAGAAATCGAGTAATCACCACAAGATACTAAAAATGGTATAAGAAAACCAAAAGTAACAATTTTTAAACCAGATAACATTCAAAACCTCAACAGCACAGCAGCAACAACAACACAACATATCTATGTCTCTTTCTATGCAGAAATAATGCCAACTTTTTCCTGGTATCAATTATTCCTTGGCTCAAATAAACATTTAGTGATATTAGATATTTAGATCGACACTCTTATCCAGAACAACCTTTCGTCTGTCAATTTTTTAGACAGCAAAGCATATTCTAGACAATTCTAATTCCCGCCAAAACAAAGTTTTCTTCGTATCAAGAAAATTCTGTTAATATAGAGACACACCAAAAACTCACACACTATTGGAGACTTCCATGTGTCATTTCTTTAAGACACAACACTGTCTTGTTGTTATAGGGATTTTTTCGTTATTTTCATGCCTTCCCAAAAACCCAAAAAAGGATGAAAAGCGACTTCAACCCAAGGACCTTGCTTTAAACTCTGCGGAAAGCGATATTCTAGATCCTTTAAACAAGAGTCTTATCGAAGAAAAATCGATAAATCTCACAGACGATCAACCTGCTGAAATAGAGACTTCTTTTCCAGAAGAAGAGGAAGTTATTGGAAATCCTTCCACTGACTTACCTGAACATCTCAAAGGAGAAAGCGCAGAACCTCAGGAAGTCACCATAACGTTACCTGAGCTTTATAAACAATCTAACCTTGTGGTGCGTGGAAAAACTCAAAAAATAGATTACCGAGTCTCAACACCGAATTCAGATGGCTTCCGGGCTCCTCTCACGTTTGTAAATGTAAAAATTCAAGATGTTTTCAAAGGCCGTTTTAGCGGAAGAGAAATCACTTTAAAATTTGTAGGTGGGCCTGTCGGGACGGTTTTCTCAACATCAGAGCAAACTCCTCTATTTAATTTGAATGATGAGGATATTCTTTTCATTAACGGAAATGGTGAATTCTACACCCCTGTTTCTCATGTCGGTCGTGTCCGTATTATTGACGATAATGTTTTTAGTGAACTAGGGACTCTTGTTCCTTCGATACAAGATGGTGAATTTCTACCTGAGGAAAAAGTAGGAAACAATGGAGTTACGACTAAAAAAGTTCACGATATGATTATTGAAATCGTTAAAAGTGAATCTATTGGAGAAAATGGCAACCCTATCCAGCGAACGTCAAAAGACATCACTGCTGTAGAATATGAAAAATTTCTTAAAAATCTCCAGAGTTCTTCAAGCCTTCAACTTACAGATACTGAAATTGAGGTAAGCCTGAACCCAAATAAAGATTTAAATGTCCCATCATTTTAAAAAATAAAGGTTTTTTTATGTACCTAATACGAAATTTTTTATTCATTCTTATATCTCAAATCAGTGTGAATGCTTACAGTTATCAAATCCTTCAATACAGTGGTTGTGGTGGATCAAGAGGAAGAAATAGCTCAACAGCAGAAAAACGTGCTTGCTGTTCTAAAGCACGTATTAAATGGCCAAACGGTCGCTTAAAAATAGGAAGAGACAGTCTTTCTTTTGCTAAAAACACTCCCTATACAAACGAATTTATAAAAGCATGGAGCCGTTGGAATGGAACTCCTGCCAAGATACAAATTTCAACTTTTGGCTCTGACAATTTAAAAGCAAATCTCTACAACGGTCGGAATGAAGTTTGGTTTCAAGATGGAAATAAAACTTCTCGCCTCTCAAAAAATGCCTTAGGTGTCATGTATGCTGATTTCAATTATCTTACTTGTACAGTCAGGGAAACCGATATCATCTTTAACAGTGCCTATAAATTCGCTCTGGAATCTGATTCTGCAATTTTTCACAGAAGTCTATCTTTAAAAGGCCAAGCAGCAACACAATATCATTCATTTATGGCAACAGCTCTCCATGAACTAGGCCATGCCTTAGGTCTTGCTCATGAAGCAGAAACTTACAGTACAATGGGTGTTGGACCTTCAGGAACACGTAATGGAAATAAAGTTTATATTGGTCCTGGAGAAGACTCTATCAGCGGTGCTGTTTCTATCTATGGGGTTGATCCAAAAAGCTCTGAGGACTTATCTGTTTCAAATTTTGTTTATCAAGGTGTTTTTAAAGCCTTAGGCCAAGACCCTTATGGTATAAATAAAAGAAGCCACATTCTTGATAAAAATCAAAAATCACTTCCTATGCTAAGACGAGATAATATAGATACTTTCGAGCTAAAAAGGAATACTGAATATAAAGTTCAAGTCACAGCAGAACAAAATAGTGTTAAAAAAACATTGAAGAAAATAAAATTTGGAATCTTTCTTTCAAAGAACAACATTATTTCTACAAAAGATAAACTCATTGCTGAATCTCTAACTGGCACATTAAGTCGAGATCAATCTTTCAAGAAAACAATCGGATTCCGAATTCCCTCCTCTACAAAACCAGGCCGTTATCATTTAGGGGTTTTTATTAATTTTGATCGAAAATTTTCTGAGAAAACATATGCAAACAATGTTACTTTCTATAGTATTGACGTCATCTAGACGTCAATATATCAGCTCTTTTTTCTTTCTGTCTTTCATATCCATTTTAATTCCTAATAAGACAGAAGCCACTTCTCAACAACTTGCCCTTGGAAGTTCTTATGGTTTTTTTTGGATCCCTGTCCTAGAGGTCATTCGATCTTTAGGAAAAGACTACCATTATTTCGATGTCACAATGCAAGGCTCTACTATACAAAAAAGTCCTGATAAATTTGTATTAAGGTCTTCTAACGGGCAAAGCCTTAATCCCTCAGATATTAAAAACTATGAACATAGAAAAATTCCAAATATCAAGGATTTGAAAACAGAAAGAATGGAAAGGCATGGATATCACAATAAAAAAGAATCTCACCTTCATTGGAAGAATATCTTAAACATAAAAAATCCTGCGGACTATTGGAAAAAATACCAAGGTAGTCGGCAAAGTTTTATTGATTTTTTCTGTATTAAAGGAGATAAAATCACATTTTTATTTCGATTTCATCATGATAAGAAAAAAACTATCACAAAGAAAATATCAACTAGATGTAAACCTTTTCAACCTAGCCGTCCAAATCAAGATCCAGCCTCCTTTTCTGTTTTTAAATTCAAAAAATTGAATCAAAAAATTGAAATTACAATAGTCCCGATATTTCTCCATCCGACTCTTAAAGAAGGTTAGTTATGTTTATTTGGTTATGGTTCTATCTATAGTATTCATTTCCTTTTCAATTAATTGGGTAGCGTGTTTTAAGCTAAGATTTAATAAGCTTTTTTCATATTCTACTTTTTTCATTTGTAAAGACTGTAGACAGGCTTGGACGACTTCAACGGGATTATGTTTATCGACAAGCATCACTCCGTCTTGGCAAACTTCAGGTATTGCACTACTTTTATGTGCAATAATAGGTAATTTAAAGTGCATTGCTTCTACTAAAGGCACTCCAAAACCTTCATGATCACTGAGATATATCAGTGCTTTTGTGTGACGGTAGCAAGTTGCCAATTTTTTTTGCGAAACTCCTGATAAAAAAACAAGGTCATTGCTCAGATCATTTAAATCATCTCCATATTTTAGATTAAGATTTTCAATTAAAGGGGAAATCTTTTCTTGCATATAACTCTGCTTTTGCCCAGATCCAATCATTAAAAACCTTACATTTTTTAACGATTGGATCTGAGACAAAATTTTTTTTAAAAAAATAAGATCGTGAATCCCTTTATTCTGCACAATGCGTCCTACAAATAAAAATGTCGGCCGAAGTGTTAGGCTTTGAGCAAGAACATGCTCATCTTTTTGCGATAGTAAGCAGTGATAATCTCTTAAGACCGGAATGACTTGATAATCACTTTTATGAAGTTGTAAAGCACTATAAAAAGAGGCAGGCCAAAATTTCAATGAGAAAAACTCAAGAATATTTAATTGGCCATAACCTAAAACACAACTTTGTTCTGTTTGTGTTGTTTTTTCAAAAAACCACGGCGGTGTAATATTATGGAAACGACAAATCATTTTTTGTTTAAACTTAAGTGCTTGATAAAAAGCATTTGAACCAATGGAGTGATGATATACCACTAAGCTTTTCTTATTCACTTCATGATAATCATCAAGACTACGCACATCATCGGTACCAAAACCTGATTGAGCGTAAATCTCTCCATGAAAACCTAAACTTTTAAAAATCGACCGTAAAATTTTTGTTTCTTGACCAATAGCGTCATAAGAAGCATAGCTTGGTAGAATTTGATGCACGTCCATAATTCTCATTCTTATTAGATATAAAATATATTCTCACCATAAAGATAAACATAACGACTATACTACATATCAACAACCCACAAAGAGGCTATTGTGTTCAAAGTCTATCCTCTCATTTTTTCATTACTCATGTTTTCTGTGTCAGCATCTCCTAATACTCTAACAGTACCTTCGTATGAGAAAACCAAAAAAAATCTTAAAAATTATGTTTATACAAAATACAAGCAAACATTTTATTGCCAGTGCAAATTTGAAGCCCAGCATATGAAAATCACTAAACCTTTAAATTGTGCACAAGGTTTATTAAAGCATAATGAACAAGAAACTCAGTTTGAAAAAACTGAAGTTAACTGGGAACACATTGTACCTGTCTCAAGATTTCAACCAAAGACATATTCAAAAGAAGCACATATAAAATCAATCGAAATTTCACTGCGTTTTTCACATAAGACATCATTATTTAATCTCATGAAAAGTGATCCTCATAATATTGTCCCAGCACACGCACAAACCAATTTAAAACGAGGTCGTAAAAAACTTCTTCCCATCAATAACCACAAGAAAAATGATTCTTTATGCGGTTTAAAAATTTCATCTTTTGAAAAAAAAGCAGAACCAAACCTCTCGATAAGAGGGTGGATTGCACGAGCACATCTTTATATGAGCGCAGCTTACCCAGAGGTCATCCAATTAACCTCTGAAGAAAAACAAACCTATCAGAACTGGCATCATGCTCACCCTCCAGGCCCTCAAGAGATTTCCGCTATCAAAAAAAGTGAGCAAATTTGGTCACACACATCAAAACATGTTTCTTATTTTTCGCCATTTTTTTTCCTATAGTCGCTCATATCATCACGCTAAATCCTCTTAATTGAACAAATCTTTTCTCTATAAGAAAAAAATCTTATCTTAATTTTTATTCTGCACTTATGTTTCTCTTATATTTCAATGTTATGATTACTTCAAATTTTCTTCAAGGAGGTTTCTATGAAAATTTTAGCAACAGTTCTTTCATGTCTTATTTCTTTTTCAGCAATGGGTTTCCAAACAGGTCAAATGGCAGGACATGGTTATTACAAAAGCATTGATGGTGACAACAGTCACTATGATGTAGCAAAAACCGTCGCACGTAATGATGACGGCACGATGACCATTGATACGACCATCACAATGAATGGTGAAAATCATGCATGGTCAATGATTATTGAACCTGAAACAGATGGATTTTTCGCTATCTGGAGTAAAGACGAAAATGGAGAGCTTATTAAAAATGGTGATGGTGCTTGCTTTAAAAAATCCTATCATCTAGATGATGAAGCTGAAGTACAAAACCAACATCATAAGAAAATTTGTACTTACACAGTACACAAAGGCACAGCTCACATCAGCGTCACTCTTAAAATGGGTGAGCACGGTACACATGCTATCGGAAAAATGGAGAATGGCGACAGCCGCATCACATGGAAAGAGCATCTTCATCGCAGTTGATGAAAATAAAAAGAGGGCTTAGAAAACTAAAGCCCTCTTTTTATACAAGAAAAGTCGATATTTTTTTTGCTAGTTCAAAGTCTTTATCTGTGATTCCCTGTGCATCGTGAGTTATTAAATCAACAACAACTCTATTGTATACATTACTCCACTCTGGGTGATGGCATGCTTTTTCCGCTTCTAAAGCCACTTTCGTCATAAAGCCAAAAGCACTTACAAAATCGTGAAACACATGATCTAGGTGAAGTTTGCCATTTCTAACACTCCAACTCGATAGCTCTGCTATTTTTTTCTCTAGTTCTAGATCTTCGTAAGTTTTCATTTTTTGCCTCTTGTTGAGATGTCATAAAAGCGTTCCACCGCTGAAGCGTTCGAGTCCATGAATCCAACATAACACGCGTTTCTTCTTCAGAAATAAGAAGAGGGGGAACAAGATAAACAGTATTTCCAAGGGGACGTAAGAGAAGACCCTCTTCAATTGCTAATTGGTGAAAAATATTCGCACTACCATCAAAATAGCTTCTTGTCTGTGAATAAGGTAACTCAACGGCCAGGATACTCCCGAGCACTCTTAAATTCCGTACTGAAAGCTCTTGAGCATAAACTTGTGCCCATGACTGGTAAGCTTTCTCAAGTTTCATTGATTTTTCTGAAAAATCAAACTTTTCGTAAAGTTTTAAAACGCTAATTGCTATTTCACAACCAATCGGATTTCCTGCAAAAGTGTGACCATGCAATAAGGCTTTATGAGAGTCATCAGAAATAAAATTCTCAAAAACTTCTTCTGTCGCTAGCGTCGCAGCAAAGGGTATACTTCCTCCTGTAAGCCCTTTCGCTAAACAAACAATATCAGGATCAATCCCTGCTCTCTGACAAGCAAGAAACTTTCCTGTTCGACCAAGTCCTGTAAAAACTTCATCAGCCACAAGATAAACACCGTATTCTTTGCATAATGTCGCCAGTTGGCGTAGCCATTCTTCATCTTGAAGAAGCATTCCCCCAGCCCCTTGCATGAGAGGCTCAATAACCACTGCTGAAAGTTCATCTCCATGTTCCTGGAACCAGCTGTTGAGTTCATCAACCTTACTCCCTCCAGCATGCTTTAACAGGGGATGTAAGGTCAGGGTTTTAAACAACAAGGACTCAAAAGCATCATGAAAACCGCTTCCACCTAAAGCCATTGCTCCAAAAGTATCCCCATGATATCCACTATGAAGTTTTGCTATTTTTGTGCGATGAGCCTGGCCGCGGTTCCTATGGCTCTGCCACGCCATTTTCAGACCCACTTCCACTGCTGTTGAACCGTTATCTGAATAAAAAACTTTCGATAACTTTGGCGTAAACTTCAAGAGTCTATGAGCACACTCTACTGCTGGTCTATGCGTGGTTCCTGCAAAAATAACATGATCGAGATCTCTTTGCTGGCGAAACATCGCTTCTCGAACTTCGACTCGTCCATGTCCTAAATTATGCACCCACCAGCTAGACTGACAATCTAAAAGTTTTTTTCCATCTGAGAGCTCAACAAAAACACCTTGTGCCCGTTCCACAATGACAGGATCTGGTGCTGTCTTATGTTGAGTAAAAGGGTGCCAAATATGTCGAGAATCTAGATCTTTTAAGTCGTGATCACTAAAATCTGGTGTCTTCTTAAACAAGCGTTCCACTTCGCCTACTAGTTTTTTACATGCATCCTGCCACAAAGGATTTTTAGCAGCCTTAGGCATTTCTGGGAACTCTATCAATGGTATTTCTAACATCTCAGTAAGAGTTGCTGTATTCTCGTGATGATCTCCGGATAAAATCACACCTCGCAAATCAACACCCTCTGCCTGTAAAGCCTTAACAGTTAGGCAGGTATGATTGATAGTGCCTAAACGATTTCTTGCGACCACAAAAACAGGGAGCCTATGGTAACGAGCAAATTCCACCCAAGTTTCATTTGAAAAATTCACTGGGACGTAGATCCCACCAGCACCTTCAACTACAAGATGATTGTAATCAGGTGGTTGAAGCTCTTCAATGGAAGGTAACACTCGCTTCTCTCGTTGCGCGGCATGAGTTGGAGCCACTGCGTCTGAAAGACACAATCCTGGTATCACTAAACAACCAGGTGCATTCTCTTTGACAAAGTTTGCGTCTAGATGCTCTCCACCTGTTTGCAAAGGCTTATGATAAAAAGCCTCACCTTTCGTTTGAAACATTCCATGGCAAAGAGCTGCGCATATCTGGGTTTTGCCGATATCTGTATCTGTCCCAAGGATTAAGACTCTCATCTATATGTCCTCTCATATTTGTGAATAAAACAAAAAAACCCTAATGTTTTCACAAAAAAAGAGCAAGACTTTGATCGGAGAATTCTCACTCGGATGAAAAAATTTTTGTAAAAAAATAAAGGTTTACGACCTAGAAAACAGGCCACAAATATTAATGATTACATGGTTCGTACAGCCACTTCTCTAATTCTGGAGCCACCTTCTCAACTTGTGGTTCAATTACTTTTTCATAAAGTATGTCAACACACTGCCTATAAGTCTGTGTACCAGGCAAAGAGCTATGACGAGCAGCCTCCAAAAGAGAAGAGCCCACTTTATTCAAACGATCGAGCACAAATTTTAGCTCCAGGTCTCTTGAAAGATTCAAATCTTCCTGTTCTTTTTGAACCTCTGGGTGACGCTCGAGTTCTTCTAAAATGTGATGAATATCTGGTCGCTCATCTGGGTTTAAGCAAAAACATCCTTCTAAAAGATCGATTTCATCTGAAAACCCTTCGGAGTAACAACCACAGTCATCTATGAACTTAGCTAATTTCTGTTTTCGATATTGATGAATATCTTTTGGCTTTGCAGGAGGAGTATCCATAGGAACGGAAAGTTTATGAGGGTGAAAAATTCTTTTCCATGCTTTCGCAATGCTACGGCCAAAGTGAGCTGTTTTTTTGACTAATGATTCACTATTTTCTTCCTGGTGCCAAAATTGATGAGAAGATTGTGCAAAATGTAAGAAATATGTTGGATCTCTAAATTTTAACTTCGTGAGAGAGACCTCTCGATTTAACTCTAGGCGCTGCATCCAAGAACGAAGGTGTGTTTCGTCTAAGTTAAACCCATCATGTAAAACTTCATCAAGCTCTAAAAGGAGGGACTCCATCTGTGGTGTTAACTCTTCAGGAAAACCAAGCTTTAAAATCGCCTCTAGAGTTTTTAACGTCGAAGCACTCGCATCACCTGTCATGTTCATAATCGTGCGCCTTGTAATCAATTCCATCAAGGTACATCCCACCGACCAAACATCTGCAGATTTTGTATAGAAACCCTCAAGTAAAATCTCTGGAGGCCTGTAAAACCTAGTCACAATGAGATGTTCTGGTCCGTGCCGGCGACCTACTTGAAAATCTTGGTCAACACTTCCCAAATCAGCAATAACACAATATGGGGGCTGCATATTTGTATTTACAAGAATATTTTCGGGCTTAATATCAAGATGCATGAGGCCGTGACTATGAAGAACATCAATGCCTTTTAAAATCTGGTAAGCCATACTTTTTCTTATAGGTGCTGGAATCGGCTCCAAAGACCCTCTAGGGTGATATGCAGAGGGTTTTGCCTTTTTTTCGTCAAAGTTTTGAAGGTACTCAAATAAATCATCAGAAAACTTGGGCATCACAAGGTAGTGTTCTTTTCTTCTTACGCTCGGGTCATCCGAAGTGTAAAGAAGCCCAGAAAGAACATAACGACTTTTAAGAGTTGATAAAAGAAGAGCTTCGCGCGCTGTACTCATCATCGCTTCATAACTCAAAGTATGTTTCATCATATCAATTTTCTTCACAGCAAACTCTTTGCCTGAAGGGCACTTCATTGAAAAGACAACCCCGTAGCTACCTTCATTGAGATAATCAACGACTTCACAGCCTTTAGGCACATGGACCGTACGTGAATGCCCACTTCTCATCACGGGAAGAACCCGAACCTCTGTCTCTAACGCTACTGCGAAATGAGAGATCAACATGGTTACCAAAACCACAAAACACTGCTGCATACAGACCTCACGAGAATACAAACTCATGAAATCTATGAGTAAAATAAAAAGGAGTCAAGAAAACTCCTCTTTACACTTTAATTTCGAGACATTAACGGATTAGCGGGCCCATTCAAAATCAGACGGAAACTCTGTTAATGTTTGGCGGCTCATCTCCAAATGGAAATCACCACTTTTTAGTTGTTCGTTCACAATATCTAGGTTTGATTGTTGAATCACATAATCACCTGTTGCTAGGCCATTCGCTACAAATTGGTGAGTTGCAACAAATTCTGGGGTCCCAAATGCAGAACCTTCTAGACTTAGGTTCCATACTTGATGATCCTCACTCAAAGGAATTCTTTCAACAGTTTTGACTGTTTGCCAAAAACCTTGCGCCCCTCGTATTTGATCTCCTTCACTCACTTGGTGAGCTCTGAAAAAGCCCTCAGGTGTTTCAAAAGGGTGGTTCCATGTCGCACTCACAGCTTTTCCTGTGTCAGTCATAATACGGTACATATCTCTTTCCTGTGGACCACTAATGACTTCTGAAACCTTTGACGATGTTTTTGTTGCAGGGTTGAACACTCTATCACCGACGTTCACCTCTGATATCATTCTCATCGTCCCATCTGCCATCATCACTGGCGTGTCCGCTGTAAAGCATCCATTTAAGTTCCGGCACCTCACCGCACTGAGCTCCCGACGGCACATATCTCCTGTATTTCCATCTTCTGCTCTAGCTTCAAGACGCTTACCTGAATTGTAATACCCCACGTAGAAGCACATATCCATTTTATTAATCGGAGGATTAAAACCTGGGGGGTTTTGGCCATTTGCCAACTCCTGCACCGCACAGTTCGCCTCCCAGACTCTTGTAATCATTCGTTCTTTCCATTCGCCTTGAGAGGTTTCTTCACCTTCAGCGAGCTCACCCTCGTCTTCAATAACGAGATCATTTTCTCCGACAACTGGCAGTGCATCACCGGCAACCTCCTCATCAACAGACTTCACTTCTTCTGACTTAGGAAACCACTTCACCTCTCGCGTCATAACAGATCCCACAGAGACGTCATTAAAAGCATGAGGCATTTCCCTAAACCCTTGTGCCGACTCTGGATCAAAATCATGATGCACTTCAGTATCTACAAAATTTTGAATGTCTTTATTCACAACAGTAAATCCTGCTGTCGTTTGATCAGAAGCCTTCCAGTCTGTGATCGTCATTTTTGTATTATTCACTTCCCATGTTCTTGCGCCGGAAGGATCTGTCACCAGGCGGCTTGGTGGTCCTATATACTGACAAGATCTCATACCCTTGTAGTAGTAGGTATCCAAAGCATAACTCAACCGCATACGAGCACAAAAGTCCGCTCCAGGACTACGAATAGATCTTGCACATGCAGCTTTAAGGTCTTCAGCATATGAAGGATCGTCAAAAGGAGTGCCTGCTCTCCAGGGTCGAGCTTTTGCACCAACTCTACGAGAATTTTTTATTTCACTTCCCTGTAAGAACCCTTCAAACCGGAGAGGTGCGTCTCCTCCTGAAAGACCTCCTGCATTATTTGGTACTGAAATGTAAATAAAGTCAGAATCAGTCACAAGGTTTTCATCCATTTGTGAAAAAAGATATCCATCGATTCCTTGGACTCCGTCAAATGGATTGACTCGCCCTGGTCCAAAGGCTTGATTTAAAAACTGGATCATTTGCGTGGGACGTTCTTCATCCTCAGTGTATAAGATGGAACGTTCTTGAAGCCCCATCGGAAGAACGCCTCGTGGAATTCTATAATCAGAAATATAATTAGGATTAGGCATCAATTTAGGTATAAGAGAGTCTCCTTCTCCTCTCGTAAACATCACATCACCAGCACGGTTTTTGACCGGCATCATATAGGGGCAGTGATCCGTCTGACAAAACTCTCCATCAAAATTTTCATTACACTGAACGCTCGCAGCAGGAAGAGTCAGGCGAGCAGATCGAATCAGTTTTCTCCCGACCCCAGATTCGCTTACCGCATCAACAAGTAGATAGCCACTTGCACGGGCGTTTGTGACATTTTCTGGATCGATCAATGATGTTGGAACAATCGTTGTCGTCACAAAGGCATCACTTTGACAGTTCACTTCTGATAACCACTCCGTTCCTTTATCGTCACCAAACACTTCAGCTGGCTGCACACCCATACTTGAAGAAATACAGTTTTGCACAATAAAAGCCCCTGTCCCGTCAAGGGACCATGATCCTATTGTCGACGATGGAGAAACATCAATATTAGCGCCATCAAGTCCTGTTCCTAAAACAAACTGACTTACAGAGTCATCTGGCTTTAAAACAGTTGCACCTAAAAGTTGTGACAATTGTTCAAGGGCGCTCTCATTGGCGCCTTGCATATGAAGAGTATCTGCAGCCATTTCAGAAAGCTGTTTATTCCCATCAGCGACAAAGCGGGCTCCTTCAATCAGAGTCAAACCTGCGACTGCTATTGCGCTGGCCATAATAATGGGACTTGCGCCTTTTTGCCATTTTTTTCGCTGTGAGTTCACGATCTTTCCTCCAGACACCTTGGTTCTCCGAACATGTAACATTTCGGACTCAGGGCTGGAAATGTTGACTTTTCTTTGTAAGAAGCTGTTTTTAAAAGAAAGAACAGATTTTGATTTTTTTTTTAATGTCGCTATCTTTAAAAAAAAGTCATTTTTTTTATATTTGCGCTTTTAAAGGTTCATCTGCTTGATTTTCTTGAATCGAGGGATGAAGCTCTTCCACCATAGGGACTGTGGGAATGACATTAAATGTTGTTTGATCTTCTAGAGGAATATTTGCTTTGACTGTCAATGCATAAATACCAATCACAGAAAGAAGAAGACTATAAACCAAAAGAGTGACAACAGTATAATCACTAACAACATACTTTAACAACGGTGTCACAACAGGCCCTAAAACAGAACCAACCCCATATGAAAACAAAAGAAGTCCTGTCATTTTAACAAGATCCTTCTGCTCAACGCAGTCACAGCCAAGAGCCATTGAAATTGGGTAGATTGCAAAACAAAAGCCACCCAAAAAGAAACTCACAACAGATATAGCACTTGCACCTTCTACGGAAAGAAGAACAAAACAAGAACATGCAGACACGAGAGATAAGCCAGTCAGTATCTTCCTACGTTCAATTTGGTCGGAAAGCTTCCCTAAGGGGAGTTGGAGGACAGCACCTCCTGCAACCATAAAAAACATAAGAACACCTGGACTAAGGCCTTTTTCTTCAAAATAAATTGGCATAAATGAATAAAACGTACTCAACATCATCCCAGCAACAAAACATCCTGTTACCCCTAGTGGGGTGAGCTTAAAAAACTTCAAAAATGATCCTGGCTCAACCATAGAAAAATCAGGCCCATTCTTTTTTCCCACACTCACAGGAACAGCTGCAAGACTCACACAAAAAGCAGAGACCATATAAGCAAACATATAACGGCCTTCATAAAAGAAAGGTAAAAGCAATTGACTCACAGACTGCGATGAGTAAAGAGCTGCCGTATAAATAGCCATAGCATAGCCTCTTTCTTTAACAGAGTATTCTGCGAGTAGCCAACTTTCAAAGCAGACGTAAGAACATCCAACACAACCTCCTGCAAAAAAACGGAATAAAAACCAGTACTGTACAGGAATAAGACTTAAAACGAGTGTGCTAGCACTTAGAAGGCCACAAGTTGCAGTCAAAGTTCGAATATGACCAATTCTTGCTATCAGTTTCTCAGATAAAAGAGAGCTACACAAAAGTCCAAGATAAAAACACGATTGAACAAACCCGATATCCATATCACTTAGCTGAAGATTTTTAAAATACAACGAAATGAAAGACATGAAAAAACCACTACCAATCACCATAAACACAAGACTAATAATTGGAGTAGCAGCCATCGTTCATTCTCTCGTTTTGTTATGTTGGAATGGAAAAAAATAGGAATCTAAGGTGAAAACATTTCCCTAAATATCACTTCTTATTTTCGCCAGACTCACTTGTTTTGTAAATACTCACACACAAATTTATTTCATATGAGCTACAATCTATTTAAACAAACCTGAGAGGACTATATGAAGAAAATATTATTTTTTGCTCTTTTATTTCTGCAAACACATTCTTACGGCGCAGCTTGTTTCTACAAAATGGAAACACCAAAACTCACATGGTCAGGCTATAAATTCATGAGTAAATTTGCTGTGAATGGAACCTTCGACAACATCACCTTAGTTCATTCTCAAAAGCCTGAAAACGACATGGACGCTTTTCTAAAAAGTATTCTTTTCGATATCGATGTTGCTTCGTTAAACTCTGGAATGGATATTCGGGATAAAAAACTTGTTCTTTATCTTTTTGGAGGTTTAAAGAATCCTGGTCATATTCGAGGTCGTATTAAATCATCCGATATTCATCACGGAACAGGACTGGCAGAAATCTCTCTAAACGGTGTGCGCAAGGATGTTGTCTTTTCAGTGTCTCAAGACGGATCTTCTATGAGCTGGAAAGGTAAAATTGATATGCTTGATTTTAAAATGAACGATGCTTTCAAATCGATTCATACCGCTTGTAAAGAGCTGCATACGGGTCCTGATGGGAAAAGCAAGACATGGTCTGAGGTTGGGTTAGAAATTACAACAAAAATAACTAAAAAGTGTTAGAAAACACCTGCGGGCAGAGAACTTATGGCCCGCAGGAAGCTCCTGAATAATCCGCTTCTTTTTCTTCACATTGACTCAAGACATCCGCATCAGAGGGAACAGAGTTATACAGTCGCATCATTCCATACTCTGCTGCACAGCCTCCAGCAAATTTTCCTATTTTTAAGGTCGAGATAATCCCAGAAGTGATTGTTCCACCTGTCATGATGGCATCCCCAACCTTAACTCCATCAAGATACAGCTTTGCTGCCCCACCTGTCTGAGTATGCGAAGATAAAACAATATGGTGCCACTGGCCGTCATCAATATCACTTCCCATCTGAAAAGGCAGATAATCACCTGTCATTTTAATTTCACCAACACCTCCGAGAGACAACTTGTTGTGACGTCCAGAGATCGAACCATCTTCCCACTTCACAAGATCACACGAACTTGTTCCTCCTGCGACTTTCACCCATGCCTCAAGGGACAGTTTCTGTGCAGTCATTGCTTTCACAGTATGAGTGATAAAACTATCTGTAAATTTAAACCGATATGGATCACCAGCACTGCCATCTCCAAGCCAAGTATCGTTGCTTATATTACAGCCTCCGCCTGCACTAATAGACCCGTCAAGGTCACTCATCAGATCTGACCAAACAGGCAAACCTGCACACGACGCCACACCTGTCATATCCTTAAAACCGATTCTTCTATTGTTTGCGGCATCTAAATACACCATGAGTCCGCTGTTTTCTCCTTGGTTACTTACTGGGTGTGTTCGATAGATATTTGCAATATCATTAAAAAGGGTAGATTGAGACGATTGGTAAAGAGAAGATCTTGCCACAGCAAAAAGAGCAATGTGCCCATGAAAGTCTTTTGAACCTGACACAAGTTGCCCTAACCGACCCTCCATTGTATCATCAACAGCCCAACCACTGGCATCATATGATGAGTTAACCTTAATGGCTCCATTTACATAAACATCAAGCATGCCACCTGAGGATATAGCAATACTATAATAAACAGGATTTCCACCAAACTGAAAACCTAAAGATTTTGTCGTTACACCTAAGTCTAAAACAACATCATTATCAGTTTTTTGAATCAACTCAATCTTACGAGTTGTGTCTTTTCCATGATAAGAAAAGAGTACGCGATCCTGAGCTGGAGTCCCTGCTTCCATTTGCGCTAAAATCACAAAACTAATCCCAGAATCGTAAGCATCTTTTTCCAAATCAGGAAGACTCACAAAACTGCCACCTTTAAAAGCAAGAGTTTTTCCGTTAAGAGCATCACTTCTCCAGCCTTCACCACTTTGTGTAAAACCGGCAAGAGAAGCTCCTTTGCCACCTTCTGAAAACGAGTGTGGGACAGAAGCCCACGTTGTTATAGCTGGACTTCCGCCTGAGGTTGTATCTCCATCAAATCCTCGATCATAACGAGAAGCTTGAAAAAAATCTTCCCATTGAACACCACTGTTATGACCTGGGATAGGAAGAAGAAAATTTGATGGAACAAGCCCACCTGTGTAGTCTTGAAGTTTAATCTCAAAATCAACAGCTCCATCCCCTTGAAAATCAAGTTTTACAAAAGTATCCGAACCGGTCACCTCAGCAATCAATTGGCCAACCTCACCCTGCATTGTCGCGCCATTTTCAAGATTTAAAGAAACATCGGAAAAACCTCTGAAATCTAGAATATCACCTTCTGCCGGGTTAAAATCAGTAATAGTGTCCGTTTTATCAGCAAGCGAATAAGACATCTCCGACCAGGAGAAGACATCTGCACCTGACCCACCGGTAAGGATATCTGCGGAAAATGTTAAATCACGAATCTCAAGCCCAGCTCTATATGCCAAATAGCGTTCAACATGCTCTCTTTCAAGACCATTTAAGGCTTCATCATAGAATAAAAATTCACTTACAGATGCGTTTGTCCCAGTATTACTTGCATAACCGTGGCCAATACGAACAGCTGACCAATCTGAAAGAGGTGAACCAGAGGATGATGAAACAGAGTGACCATCAACATAGAGCGTTTGTGTTCCAGCATCATCAACCTTCAGTACAAACATATGAAATTTACCATCTGCTACCACTGATGATTGGAGCTGTGTTGTGTTTGGTATCAAAGACGTTGAAATAACTCGAACGCGACCATCTCCTGTCACCTCTAAACCGACAACGTCACTTGAATCTCCAGCAGAAAACAAAGTCCCTGCACTTGCTTGAATTCTCGCTAAAATAGCCAGCGTAAACCCACCACTTAATTGATTCGGTAAAGTTCCATCGAACCCTACATCTCCCGCCCCGGAAAAAGCAACAGCACCACGTCCTGATCTATCAATTGTCACCATAGAGTAGCGGTTCAAAGTCACCCCATTCTCCGACATTGAGTGCCAATTAGGGTATGAGTCGACATCAGAAGGTCCCCCCTTATCAACAACATACCAACCCACAGGATCTGACTGTGAAGAGTCATTTCCATGAAGACTTGATATCCTTATTTCAGAATCCGCTAAAATTTCATCAGATTGGTTCGTTCCTGTAATTGTATCTCCCCCAAATCCACCATAAAATTGGTCATCATTTGAGTTTGTTTCTGTGAGTGTATCGTCTCCATCTGTGGAAATAAGACCAACTCTTGCCGTTAAATTGAAAACATCGCCATTAGCATCTGTAATTTTATAGTCAAAAGCCTCATACTCTTGGCTATGAGTATGGTTTTCATCAGGGACCCAGCGCCAATAAACATTGTCGCCAATCGGATCACCTGGATTTATATTTTCAGGCGTAAACTGATTCGCTTCAGACAAAGCATGAAGCTGGCCACTTTTAATACTTACTAATTCCACGGTAATTGGCTTTGCGAATGGAGCAAAGCCTGGAAATTCCCCCTCATCATTGGTGTACCGAAAATAATATGCAGGGCCTTTATCTTGCGACTCTGAAAACCAGTCAATAATAGGTGTCTGTGCTTGGTTTTCATTGTTTGTTGTGCGATTTAATGTAAAAGATTTTGATGGCGGTGTTGAATAATTGAACTGAAAAGACTCTGTACGTGACCCTAGGCAGACATACCATGTCCCGTTTGGCACAACATCAGGAATTGTATAGTCCATACTTAATTGTGTATTCGGGATATTTTCATCTTCATGAACAGTGTTCTGGCAACCTTCATCACTTGCGACTTTAAGGCTATAAAAATTTGCATTTGTTGAAGCAGTCCAAGTCAATGACAACGTTGAATCTGTCACGGTATTCGACAAAGAAGAAAAGTTAAAATCTCCTAAAATCACATTCGAATTCGAAAAGAATTCAAGTTCACATAAATTTTCTTGTGAAGCTAAAGGATACCAGTTTACATTCACATCATTTTTAATTCTAGGCTTTGGGCACAAAGATCCTGCCTGTTTTTGGCACAAAACAACACTATTGTCCCCGGGCAACAACGGATAAAAAGCATCATCACTGATTTGATCTCCGTAAGAGTCGTGGCAACTCTCAAAAGCTCCCCCGGAAAGGGCTGTCGACAAAGATTCTGCCTCATTGGCTTTTTGTGATATTTCTGTTGTGAGCTGATCAAGCTCCGCTGTGCTGAGTTCACTCGATACGTTCTCACGTATTGCTGTATTCAATTGAGTTTCAAGGTCCCCAAGACCACCATCATTTTGAGCAGCACCTTCTAGGATCGCACCAGCTAAGTCTGCAGATGCATTTCCAAAATCAACCACAGTTCCACCGCTTTTGATGTCTTTTAAACCATCAAGAGCTCCTTTTGACACCTCGCTTGCAAAATCGTTTAAAGATGCAACTGACTCTCCACCTGTTGCAAATTCTTGGCTCGCCGTTGTAAAACCTTCCATAGAGCCTCTTGCAACTTTCGATGCCATCGCTTGAATATTCGTAGCATCAATCTGAGCACCAGCAACTTTCACCTGAGAGAGTTGTTGGATACTTGTTTTTGTCACAGCAGAAGCGATTGAACTCATATCTGAAGCTGAAACACCAGCTTTTTTAAGACCTCCAGTTGCCCCACGAGCAATTCCCTGAACCGCTGACTGAACTGCGGTTGAATCAGACATTTCAGCGCCATCAAGACCTTGCACCGCACCAGATACGATCCCTTGAATCATAGCTGAAGAAGATGCCGTTGAACCCTTCGCAGTCGAACGCTCACCAACGGCTTCCATTGTTTTACCCACAATGTCTGACATCGCAAGTGCAATGTCGGAGTCACTCATGCCAGCGTTATCTAAATTACCCATCGTTCCGGCCATCACGTTAGAGACATAACTTGCTGAAGAGTCATTCTCAAAACCTTTGACCGCACCAGCTGCAATAGCACCTGCACCTGAACTCAGATCACTTTCAGAAAAACCTGCAGTTTTCATTGAACCGACCATACCACCAGTCACAGCCTGGAGTTGGCTTCCTAAGTCTATCGTTCCATCGTTTTGAGCTTCAAGAGCTTTAACAGCACCTTGTGCCACACGTGACGCAGCCCCGGCTAAATCAACTGTTTCACTGCCTTCTTTCGCATCAAAACCTGATTTTAAAGTACTCAATCCTGCCATAGACGCTGAGGCCATAGCTGCTGCAAAAGTTGTATCCCCACTGGGAGCGATGGATGAAAGCGAAGACATTGCTCCTTCTGTAACAAGGCCAATCGCCTCCGTTAAATTTGACGAAGCTGATCCGTTTGCATCCTTGAGATCAAGACTACTCAAACCAGCAATAGATCCTTGTACACAACCCCCAGCGGCTTTTGCCGCTTCTGCATCTGAAATCCCGGAGTCCTTTAAACCACCAATCGCACCTGCTGCAACAGAAGAAGCAAGGCTCGACACGCTCTGTGCATCTCCACCCACATTAGATAAACCTGTCATTGCTCCTGCTGCGATAGATTGTGCAACAGCTGAGATATCACCACTGCCAACATCTTTAATCCCTGAAACAGCACCCTCCGTCACCGCTTTAGTAATCGACGAGAGCTCTCGGCCTGAAGATTGACTTAACCCTCCTACAGCACCCTCTGTCACCGATGACGCTAGAGCAGCCTTAGCTGAATCCCCTTGAGCCGAAGATGCTGCAATACCTTTAACAGCACCTTTTGCAATACTCTTCACCATTTGAGCCATTTTCGCATCGTCAACATTTGATGATGCAGAAAGTGCTGAAACCGCACCCTGAGTTAACGACTTAGCAACATCACCCAGTTTGTCGTCACTCACACCTGCACGACCGATTGCAGCAACAGCACCAGTAGCAACCGATTGAGCCACACTCACAAGAACACTTGTATCGAGCGATGACTGGCGACCTAAAGACTGCATTGCTCCTTGTGTAACAGCAGCAGCGCCACTTGCAGCATCATCACCAAAGCCAGCATCATCAAGTGAAGACACTGCCTGACCGACCATCGTCTGAGCTAGAGCTGCTAAACCATCGGAAGAAGAGCGTCCGGGCGCTGTCACAGAATCAATTGAAGAATCTAAAATTTTTGAGGTAAACGAAGAACGCAACTCAAGATCACTCAATGCTGCATCAGGAGAGTTCAGCCCTCCCACCGCGCCTTTAACAATAAGAGATGCCACATCTATTGCTTTTGTAATCACAACATCCTGGTCGTCTTCAGCTAGGTGAAGACCAATCGCCAAAGTCCCTGCTTTCATAGACTTCGTTGCCGAGGTTGTAATAGCGTTCGCCTGAACCAGGTCCATCCCTCCCGAAACAAGATCTTCTTGAAGCTCTTGAATCATCGTGGTTCCTAATGCCAGAGAGTCGGCTCGGAGTTGACTATCTCCCTCAGAACTAGAGGTGTTTAGAGCCGATATCACAGGGCTTTTTAATGTTGCAATTGCATCACCACCAAAAGGAGCATCACAAGAAGAGATCGTAAAAGCAAAACTCAGACTCAAAAAACGTACATTCAGAAGCTTCATATCATTTCCCTTGACTCAAACAAGAACGTATAAAGTCATCGGTATATTTAAAAAAACATGAAGAAAATATTTTTTCTCATGTTGTTACAACGAGTTAAACAAATAACTATCAAAATGGAGTTAAAAACATCACGACATAAGACACAATAGGAACCAACAGTAAGAAAAAATGGATTTATTGCATAATGCATTATGGCGCTAAGACCCTGTATAATCTTCAACTTATTGCAGTCATTTAGACATAGTAAAACCATCAGTGCATCTCATATGGAGTGAAATATGCTGTGTCCAACATGTATAACTGATGACCAATGGCAAGTGCTTTCGCAACTTTTCAATGCGTATGAAAAAAGACTCTGTCATCAAGAATCCATGAATTTTATCGGGAGTATCATAATTGCTATAAAAACCTCTCAACTGTCAAAAAAGTTCTTAAAAACTGTCAAAAAGAATCTAAGTCACTATAGATTTATTTTATTGCTCAAAATACCAGTGTTGAACACGCCCACAACTTTCAGGCATACTGCCAGTCCTCGCATAGAAACAAGAGCGTCATTAACTTAGAAGCACCTCTAGTGCAACTATTTAATTTTAAAGATTAAAAATTAAATAACACACGCATTCTAGCCTTTTTTAAAAAAATCATTAAAAATACCTTGACAACAAAATAGAAAAAGATCGATATACCGTAGGTCGATCTGAAATGATGCGGCTTCCACCTAATTTTTTGAGGCAAATATGCAACCTTTATACCGTGCATGTATTCAATTAGTGGTTTCTCAAGTTGCATTTGGGGCAAATGTCGCTCTCAGCAAAAAGCTTGCTGCAACCTGGTCTGCAAGCGCTATTGTAAGTAGCCGTTTTCTTATAGCTGGAGCTTTCTTGGCTGCACTTATGTACCTTCAAAAAGGCTCTATTCTCGTCATCGAATCTACGCAAGGGCCAAAACTCAAAAAACGTGACTGGGGCTTACTAGTTGGACAAGCCATCTTCGGAGGCATTTTATTCAATGCTTTTTTTCAGACAGGATTGATGCATGTCTCAACCTGCTGTGCAGGACTCTTAAGCAGTGCTTTCCCGATGGTTATGGCAACATGTGCTTTTTTCCTTTTAGATGAAAAAATCACACCTCAAGCTGGGTTTGGTATCCTACTAACCGTATTTGGTATCGTTACCATCCATATCGACTTTGACCAAACACTCCATGCAGAAGACATTTCTGTATTTGGAACAGCTCTCATTCTTTTTGCTTTAATCCCAGAAGCTTTAGCCTCAATTTTAGCTAGAAAACAAAGAGGCCGAATCACACCTCTTGGTGCAGCTGCAATGGTCAACCTCATAGGAGCTATTTTTACTTTTCCTATGATGCTCACAGAAATACAAAACGGAAGAATGCCAATATCCTCTTATACCGTCACTATGATTTCAATAGCATCCATGTGCACTATGCTTTTCTACACAGGCTGGCTCTCAGGCCTTAAAACTGTTGAGGCTAGTACAGCAGGTATATTTGTTGGCATCATGCCCCTATCTGCCGCTATGTTTGGCGCTCTCCTTCTCGAAGAAACACCGAGTTGGAATGAAGCTTTAGCAGCGGGCTTCATCCTCATTTCTATCATTGTTGCTGCCTATGGAGCAAAATCAGAAGCCACCCAAATCGCACATGAACCGGCTATAGCATCATAGTGTCAATAATAACTACTGACACCGTTAGACTACCTATCAAAGATCTCTCTTTTAATTTTTATAAAAAATCAACTTAAAGCCATCAAATTTCCCACATTGTTAAAAAACAAACCTCATATTCTATACACGATTATATCTTGCTTGCCTACACCACGACTGCTCCCACCAGAGCACCTTAAATCGTAAATCGATGTTGTGTGTTAAAATCACCGAATCTGCCAGCTCTTTTTTCTCGGAGAAAATATGAAATTAAATACATTCAAAAGTTGTTTTTTCAGTCTATTTTTTATTGGATTTTCTGGATCAGTTTCAGCTGAAAAAGAAATGAAAAAATCAGGACCGGAAGCATGGATCATTGATAAAGCACACTCATCTGTTGCTTTTGAAGTTGACCACTTGGTGATTGCAACCGTAGAGGGTCGCTTTAAAGAGTTCGAAGGTGAAATCAACTTTGATATGGAAAATCCTAAAAAAACCGATAACTTCAGTGTCCATGTAAAGATAGATCCATCCACTATTAATACAGACAATGAAAAAAGAGACAAACACCTTCGAAGTGAAGATTTCTTCAATGTCACAAAGCATAAAGAAATGAGCTTTAAGTCAAAAAAAGTTTCTACAACAGATGGCAAAAAGTTCACTATCACCGGTGATCTCACTATTGCTGGTGTGACCCGCTCTGTTGATCTCGATACAAAATACAGAGGATCTGTCTCAGCCTACGACGTCCAACGAGTGTCTTTTCAAGCAACGACCTCTATTAAACGAGAAGACTTTCAACTGACTTGGAACAATCTCATTGAGGGCACACCAGCCGTTGGCAGCGAAATCAGTATTCGTTTAAAAATTGAAGCAAAAAGAAAATCTGACCTATCCTAAAAGATCAAAGCACATAAAAAGAGCTAGCCATTTTTTGTGGCCAGCTCTTTTTATATGACGCATAAAACACGTGTTCAATTTTTTCTGATTTTATTATTCTTGATATCTTTTTTCATAAAGCTCAATAGCTCTTTCCGTAAAGATCTCTCTCGCAGCAGGCTCTTCTCGTTCGCACTCTCCGTCTGACTCTGCTGGATTTCTAACCCATAAATAACCTTTTAACAATCCAGAAGAAACATCACCAGGAAGAATTCCTAGTCCTCTTCCTGGTGCGTTACACCACTCCATATTAACTGCTGGAGGCTGGCCATTTCTGCCGGTATCAATAATACAAGGAAGAGTTCGTGTTCCATTAAAGGCTGTATTCGTATTCTCACAAAAGCTCATCATCTCGGCATTTGAGCGATAGTCAGAATCATTAATAATCATACCACTCAGTTTTTTACTGGGATCCACAGCATCGATCAACTCAACGGCTCTCGCGGGAACAACCCAAAAACCCATATCGAGATAAACATCTAGAGTCGGAACAGCTGTTAACTTATCTACAGCCATACCCACATGATCCAACATCTCTTGTAATGAATATGCAGCGTCGATATTCGCACAGTTGTCGGCTTTTCCAAGTGCGTTGGGCTCTAAAATAATAATCGCTTCACGGTCTTCAACCCCTTTGATAAAGCTCTCAATCCAAGCCTCGTAAGCTTGTCCATTTGCGACTTCGTCACTATTAATCGTACAGTTCCTTTTTGGTACAGAGTGAATCACCATGACCAGCCTGCGGCCTTGATCATCAGCAATTTTTGTCACTCTAGCCACCTCTGCTTCGGGAGAAACATTTGTGCCATCCACCCAAACAGCAATTGGAACCGAATAAATGTATTTTAATGCTGTTTCAGCAAGAGAGCCGTCGTCAGCATCAAGAATCGCCTTATCCATCTTAGCGTCGCTAGCTCTATAAAGTGATTTACCATCAAACTTTATGTCAATTAAATCAACCTTAGCATCTCCCTCACCCACGGTAGATCCCTCCTCTTCATTTATTTCTTCTGATAAAGAGTCTTGATTTATATCGCCTGAAGAAGACGAAGAGTCAGTAGAAGCTTCAAAGCTGTCCTCGTTACCTTGACCATCACCGCTATCTGAAGAACTCTCACTAGCCTCATTTTCTTTATCTTCAAATCCTGAAGAATTTCTAACAACATCTTCATTACCTTGATCTGACGTCTGAATAGCAACCCTGCCATCTGTTGAAGGTTGCTCAACATCACCACCACGACGTCTACAGTTACTTAAAGACAAAGAAAAAAACAAAAGAC
Source organism: Oligoflexales bacterium (assembly GCA_045106415.1). Lineage (GTDB taxonomy): Bacteria > Bdellovibrionota_B > Oligoflexia > Oligoflexales > Bog-1112 > JBGCEP01. Next base: position 43,167 of record JBGCEP010000033.1, read on the forward strand.
TCATAAAAGGAAATGTCTTCAAGTGTTGCATGTTAAAAACCCCATAAGTTGGACTCTGCTTACAAGGCGTATCGGAGAAAAATCACATCTTATTAAAACACAAAAAACAAATCGGTAAATATAATTATAAAAACAATGACATACAACAAGGAATCAAACTCAAAAGCCACACTCTTAATTGAACGTTATTCACCATCAATATTCCACCGGAACATCCAAGAGCCTAGAGCCGTGAAAAAGAAACCACTCACCAAAAGATAAAGAAGACTTGTCGACAAGTCGCTCAAATGTGCTCCTTCAAGCATAATCTTTCTCATCCCGTCTGCCATGTGCCATAACGGCAAAGACTGCGCAAGGGTCAAGACCCATTCAGGGGAACCTTCAAGAGAAAACCAAACCTCTGAAAGCATCATCATAGGCATTGTTATAAAGTTCAACAGCCCACTTGCTAACTCATCGCTTTGCATTCTCGCCGCAATAATAAGCCCAAAAGCACTCATTGAAAGGCCGCCTAACACATAAATCACCGCAATTTCCCATAAAGAACCCTGATTAGAAAACGGATAAATCATGTGTGCAAATCCAAAAACAAAGACTCCTGACAATAAAAGGATCCATTGCCTAGAAACCATTTGAGCAAGAAGGTATTCTACAGCATTGAGGGGTGACACCTTCAGTCTTTTTAAAATTCCAAGCTTTCTTTGGCGTACAATCACCCATCCCACGCCCCACATAGTCATCATCATGACATTCATGGCAAGAAGCCCTGGCAAAAGCCAGTCTACATAACCAATGGGCTCAATCCTCATGTTTTCACGAATCACTTGATCAACAGAAGAGACCCCATCGGCAAGCCATAGTTTCTCTAAAATTTGTGAAGTTGGAGAAGCTTCATTCACCCAATACTTATAAATTCGACCAACATCTGTTTCTTCTTTTTGAACCACGAGATCAATTTTATGATGCTGAAGTTTATCGAGAGCTTCATCTATGGATTGGAAAGCAAGACTTCGAGTTTGTAGAATTTTCGGCGCTTTTCCACCGACATAAGCAAGCTTATAAGTATTTTGATTTGAGATTTCAAATAGATAGCTAAAAGAAAAAATCATAACAATAGGAAATAACAACGTCCACCCTAGCGCACCCCAGTCACGATAAAACTCTTTATTTCGAGCATTAAATATTGCAAAAAACCTACGAAAAGAAATCATGATCGTAGCCCCTTACCCGTTAACTGAAGAAATAAATCCTCAAGATGCGCTTGCCGAATAGACAAACTCGACATATCCAGCTCCCGAGTTAAAAGTTCTTCAAGCACATGCTTTACATTCTGCGTATGAATCTCAAAACCACCTGCTTTTGAAAAGACCTCCCCATGATCAAGGCTCAGAACCCCTTGGCCTTGGATGTAGAGAATTGTATTCTGGCAATGCTCACCAAGAAGCTCTTTTGGAGACCCTTCGGCAAGAATTTTTCCATGATCCATAATAACAAGCTCATCACAAAGCTCCTGAGCTTCATCCATATAATGAGTTGTAAGAATCATGCTTTTCCCTTCAGATTTTATATCCCTTACTATACCCCACAAGTGTCTGCGTGCTTGTGGGTCAAGACCTGTCGTGGGTTCATCAAGCAATAAAATATCAGGGTCATTCGCTAAGGCCATGGCTAGTAAAAGCCTCTGCCTTTGCCCGCCAGATATTTGATGATGTTTACGGTTTTGAAACTCCCCCAGCTGGCATAACTCAATTAGATCTTCGATTTTCCTTCTTTTAAAGTAAAGATTCAAAAATGTTTCTAAAGACTCCCTCACAGTTAATTGAGGAAGAAGAGCAGTTTCTTGAAACTGAATCCCAAAAGATTCCATATCCCTTGCGTTTCGGGTCTCCCCTTTAAAAAGGATTCTTCCAGAATCTGGGTTTCTTAAACCCTCAATCATCTCCATTGTTGTCGATTTACCAGCCCCATTTGGACCCAAAAGGACTAAACAACAATGCGATGGCAGCTGAAAACTCAAACCATCAACCACTTTTTTTTTATGATATGATCTTGTAATTTCAATCACTTCAAGCAAAATACCGTTCATAAAGCCCTCTGGGTAAATTCGAACTGCTAATTAAAAAACTTCAACAAGAATATAGCCTCTAGTTTTCATAGGCCCGTAAAAAAATCTTTTCACATCAAACTCTTCTTCTCCTTGACGAAGACTATAAGAATACTCTCGTTCATAACTTTCTGCCGAGTCAACATCTAAAACTCGGAGTGTTGACTCCTCCTCATCGTACCATCCGAGAGGTGACCAATGAGCTGAGTAGTTTAAAAGCATGAACTTATGCTCTCCATGTGTTACAGCCTCTAAATCATTGCGGAAAGTTTTAAGAGATGTTTTTTTGCGATGCTTGAGGCGAACCTGGCGGTATTTTTCAATTTCACCATCAAGGTATAGCTCTTCTAAAAGAGCTGGTAAATATGAAACTAACCGATTACGCCCAACTCCGCGACCCTTCCCTCTGACTTTCTGATACCATGATCTCAACTTCGAAGGACCAGTCATAAGGTAACGCCTTATCTTTGATTGGGTCCATGGCTTTGCTTGTGGGTTTTCCTGGGCTCTCAAAGCATTTACAATCATTAAAACAGAAGCCAAGGAACAACCGTCAACTTTATCCTGTTGAATATGAAAAGGCTTTAAAAGTTGATAATTCTCTGTTTGAAATGAGTGTGACAAAGATTCCTCACCCAGAACCACGGAAGACAAAAATAAACTTGTCATAAGAATGCTAATCAAAAACCTTGGAATAAAAAACATCGAAATCCCCTCACGTATGCACGCTTATGAATTCGGGGAAGACTCGACATTTATTAAAAAAAACATTGGCGTCGCGCTAACAAACTGTTAACAAAAGATTTTTATGGGTTATTTAATTTTTAAGGAACACGCTTTAACTCACAGAGAGATAAACAAAACAAACATCTGTTAAGATGAAAGAATAAGGTGGCTTTTCTATATTTATAGATTGAGCCTCTTAAAGTATAAAAATCAAACTATTTTCTCTATTGTTAAAAGAGATTATGATCTCAAGAGTATGGTGGGTGAAATATCTTTCAAAAAGAGGTTCCTATGGTCTTCCATCCAATAAAAACAGCCTTTTCTGGCACTCAAAATAAAGCTGAAGACCCTAGTTTTTGGATAGGGGCATTCGCATGGAAAGGATCTGTATCACCCAAAATAGCTCTCCGATCTATCATTTTTGTATGCTATGCCGCAATTATTACTATCGTGAATGAGTCTTTTTATCTTTTTCCTGATCTTGACTTGACCCCATTTGAGCTTTGTGGGGCTGTCTTAGGCGTGCTCCTAGTTTTCAGAACAAATGCTGGCTATGACAGGTGGTGGGAAGCACGTAAACTTTGGGGAGGCATTGTCAATCAATCTCGTAACCTTATTGTTGGAGCTTTAGCCTATGGCCCAAGAGATGATCAAACACTCGAATATTTTGCTGATTTAGTAATTGGCTTTCCTTATGCTGCCAAAAACTCACTACGCAACTTGGACTCCACTGTTGAAATCCAGAGGAAAACAAATTTAAATTTACCTGAAAAAGAGTTCTACACCACACATCAACCTTCTTACTTTACTTTAAAAATAGCGGAAACCCTCAATCAGTGGAAAGAAGATGACAAAATCTCACCTATTGCATTCTTGAACATTGATAAAGAACGCCTCAAACTGCTAGAATATGTTGGAGCATGTGAAAGAATTTTAAAAACACCTATGCCCCTTGTCTATGTCATTAAAGTCAGAAGGTTTCTGCTTCTTTTTCTACTTCTCGTCCCTATTGGAATTGTCCATCTTGCTGGCTTTTTAACCCCAGGCATTACCTTACTCGTTGCCTACCCACTTCTAGCTCTTGATCAAATTGGCCTTGAACTTCAAAATCCTTTCTCAAGAGAACGTCTTAGCCACCTCCCTATTGACGATATTTGCGACTCTATTCGGCATGATATTTTGAATCTTGTACGTTCTTACAAACATAATAAACATATTCGTGAGGACATAAAAAAAAGCACAACAAGGCCAAAATCCATATCAGAGTCTCACCTTTTATCATAATTAAAAAAGATGTTTTGTTTCCAAAAGGTGAACAATAAAAAGGAAGTCAATTCCAGAAAAAACCTTTTCCTGTTGTGGGCACGGTGCCCAATCTTGGCTCAAAAGACCATTTTCCTCATGGTGCCTTCGTTCCCATAGATAGAAACTACAGCGATCTCGAGTCGAAGGCAGTCGATCCTGAGGAAAAAAATCATCAGATAAAAGTCCAGCAATCGAAGAAAAATCTCCATCTGAAATAAGGTGAGACACAAAGCCAAATAGCGCATTATTTGGACTTGATGACACATATTCTTGGATAAGATCACTTTCCTTTTGGTAAAAACCTCGCCTCATAGAAATCCTCAGTAGCATGTGAAGGACCTCTAGGTGCCCTTCATATCCATAATGAAAAAACCAACTATGCCCATCTTCGGAAGGGAATGGTGTTCTAGAGAAAAAATTCTGCATCATAAAAAATGTTTTCTGCAACCTTTCATTTACACCAACAGCATAGATATCACCTTCGCCCATGACCCAGATCCCCTCAGGATTTTTATGATGAGACCCATATTGAATCAGTTCATTTAAAATATCATTTTTTTTCTCTGAGTAGATCCAAAGCAATAAACCCAGAAGCATGTCTCTAGAAATAGAACTTTTCGCCCCTCCTGAAGAATAACAATTCTGTGAAGCATGCCTAAACCAACGCTTCTCCTTATTTCTTGCTTTAATCATAGGTATATTTACACCTGAAAGACTCGCTATCGCATTAAATAAAAGCCCATCACATTTTGTATCTCGAATCCAACCAAAATCATCTTTTTTAAACTTCGACATATAGAGTGTTCTTTTTCGACGTAGAACATCCATTTGAGGTCCTAAATCTTTATATGAAGGAAGAGGTTTTAAGGTATCATCAGAACGGATAAAAACCAGCTTCGACTTAGCATCTTGAATTGATTGAATATTCTGATCTCCAAAATCATAAACCTCATGAAGATTAATAAGATAATTTTTCATTTTCTCTTGCTTATCAGCACCTGGGCTTTCTTTAATCTTTTTCTCGATATCTAAAATTCTAGATTGCACCGTTTTATAAATATTATCAGGGTCTTTTTCAACAACAACGTTAATCTTATCAAGTGCTAAAGATAAAAGTTTATACATAGAAAGAGTTTCAGCCTCTGTGATCGACGCTAGCTCTCCTTCAACAATTCTTCCATCGTTTGATCTATCTAATAACAAAATTTGAGAAGCTAAAGCAATAAAGTTCACAAGTATTTCATTCATAAGAATAGATTTTTTCTTATAACTATTTTTTTTATACTCAGAAAGAAGTAATACTGTTTTCAAACTATTTATATAAGATGTTTCTTTAGGTATTCCTTGAGTGAAAATTGAAATAAAATTTTCTGAGTGATCTGTTTTTTTATCTCCTTTTTTCAAAGCAGCAAGAGACAAATCTAAAAGATCAATGCCATTACTTCCTAAAACAGCAATAGAGTATAAAAAAATTAATGCCTCACCGTTCTCGTGAGGGATAAGAAATTTTTGCAATAAGTCTGCTTTAATTTCAGGAGATGTTAAAGGATTTTTCACTGCATTACGTTTTTCTGAACCAATTAAAGATATGATTCCATCTAAGGCTTCTCTAAATTTTTTGTTCTCTATATTTTTTACGACTTGTTTTTCAATCGAAATTGGTTTTGAGAATTTCTGAAAAACATTCCCTCTTTTTAAACAAGAGAAACAAAAGAATGACAAAAATAAAATTTTAAGTCTCAATTTTTAATCTTTTTTCTAAAGAACATCATATAAGTCATCGGAACATGATATCTAACACCTAAGGCACGACTTGTTTTTAAAAAAAGATAAAATAATTTCCTATCCATTTATCTCTTATCTTTTCCGATGAAGAATACGATCAAAATGGAACCTTATGAAAACATCTGTATTCATATTATTAATATTTATATTGATACCTTATAGGTTATTTGCCTATGGAGTTGAAACTCCTATTGTTCCATTTGAAATAAAAGGGTCTGGCCTTTCAAGTCCTTTTTTCTTAAGTGGACTTGAGCGTTTCTCATATCATTCAGCACAAGACACTTCAGATTGTCAAAATCGAGAAATAAAACAAAAAGAAACATATTATCAATTTATTAAAAAAACAAACAATCGCGATGAAGTTGATAATTTTCTGGATATGTTTCCATATTTAAAAAAAGATCCTAAACCTAAAAAATCTTGTGAATATACAGAAGTGATTTGGCCTTCTTTCGAATTTTCGAAAACATATACCGATTTATTTAGAATAAAGTCGGATGACGAAATCGCCATTCATCTCATTAATCACATTGGGGATCTTCATATCTTTTTATCACAATTTAAAATTGGATACATTCATAACAAAACAGCTTATGGGCTAGAAGTCCAAGAATCTGTATCAGTTTTAATATTTAACAACATAGAAGATCTTGGGTTAGAATCAATTCAAATCAAAAGACAACGCATCTTAAACTCTTTTTATGCCATGACATATTCATTCAATAAAAAAATTCACCTTGGAATGAAAATAGCATTGTCACAAGTAAATATTTTTGAAAAAACATCTGCAATAACAGATGTAAGTGCTCTTAAAGATTTTAGTAAAATCAAAAATTTAGAACAGGGGTTTTCGCCAGCCATAGATCTGAGTATCACATGGAAAAATCACTTAGGTCTTACTGTTAAAAATATTACAAATCGACCATACAAAAAAAACCTTTTCTTCAAAAAAATAACCAATAATCAAAGGACTCTGAACTTATCCTTATCAACCCCTCAATATTCATTATTAGGTTTGAGCTATCAAGCAGCTGTTGATTTTTCTAAATTAAATAACCCCTACCAAGAACAATTTTTAAATCGACTTCACATGGGAGTAAAAATATCAAAAAAATGGCTTTCATGGTCAACAGGACTGAACCAAGGAAATATTACAAATTCTTTAAGAGGATCGTTCCACAACCATGAAATTGCAATAGGACATATTGGTTATGATCACGATGAAGACCTCGGTTTTCGCCAGTCAGAGCGGCTCTTTATCACTTCAAAATCAACATTATAAAATCTAATTTACAAGAGATGATTTAAAAATTCTTTGAAATCAAATCTTTGCAAGAGCCACTTTTAGCCCTCGATGGTGAATTGTTTCAAAAATGAGATACGGCCCCTACTTTTTTGCGATTCGAATGCACCGATCCATCAAAGTTAACTAAGACTACAGAACGTTTAAAATTTCATAAGCTGCTGTGAGACGATAATGAGCAAACCCAGGCTCAATGAAACATAATTTTTGCACCCCTCATGCTTAGTTTTCGAGCACCAAAGGTATCTTTCAAATAGCTATTCATATGCTCCGAGGATGATCGTGCTGTATATCATTCCTGCTGAGAAAGAGCCCTTTTTATTTTTTCTCCTCTTCTAGCACACTGTAATATTAGTTAGTTATAGAATCGCAGTGTCTCTTAAACTTTTCTCTCGCCTTGGCATTAGTAAACTGCCAATGAATCTTTATTTTTGCATCGTCTCGTTGCTTGGTCCATTGTATGACCTCACTTTTAAGTTTGCTAAATTCCCCCATTCTTCTATCAAGGCATTGTTTCGAAAGTGCAGAAAACTCTATTTCTGCCATATTAAGCCAACTCGCACGCTTAGGTGTGTACTTCATATCAAAGCGATTGGTGAGCTCAAAAGCCTCTTGTGCTGGCATGTTTTGATAAAAAGATGGATTATGAGTATTGAGATTATCCTGAAGTAAAACGATTTTTTTAGCACTCGGGTAGGTAGCAGAAACTTTTTTCATGAAATTGCTATAATCTACCTTTGTTTTCTGCATAGTGACATCGACAATCCTTTTTCCCGTGAGCGGCTCGATAGCCATTAAAACGACGCATGCGCCATTCCTCTTGTAGTGATAGCCTTCCCTTTTCTCCCTACCAGGCTCTGTTTTTGTCGGTGTAACGATTTCTTCAATTAATTGG
>JBGCEP010000034.1:0-3818 GCA_045106415.1 Oligoflexales bacterium
AAAAGAATTCGAGCCTTTTTGTTAAGCTCAGATGATGTTTTTCCTTTGGTTATCAAAGCTTTCAGTTCTTCTCGCTCATTCTCAGTCAACTCAACTATGAATTTTTTCATAAGACTACCCTCCTAACAGACACTCAGTTGTTTAGAGCAGTCATATCCCAAATAGAATTTGATTGCAGCCATCAATTTAACGTTGTTGAGTCACTAGTACGAGCATCTCGATGCACTGATTATCTGGATAAAATTATGGAGTGTGGGTCAAATTAGATGCGATGTCCCCTGGACTTGGAGCTTCTTTAATTGAAAAAAACACTCGCAGATACTCTCATCACGCTTGGATCAGACGTAGGTTTCAAAAACTACCTTGAGTACGTCAAAGAACCAGAAACGCTTGAAATCCTTAAAAAATAAAAGAAATTGACATTCTGAAAGCTGTATTTTTTCAGCTCCTCACATCTTAAACGCATGGAACATGAGCCGCCATATGGCAAAAAAATGGCCTTTTTATAAAGCAGATCGCTCTTGAATACACTCTTTTGGACTTACGATCCGCTTATAACATTAAAGTGTTATCCATCCTTTAATAATCACTCACTTCATGGATAGAAGTAGAGCTATAACGCCGACAAAGCTTGATCAAGATCTTGAAGTAAATCTTCTTGGTGCTCAATTCCTACCGAAAGTCTCAACAATGTAGGTCCAATCCCTAACTTTTTGCGCAAAGCTTCAGGAACAGAAGCATGCGTCATTTGTTCAGGGTGGTTCACAAGAGACTCAACAGCACCCAGACTTTCAGCAAGAAGAAACACTCTCAACTTACCGACAAAGCTTTGAACATCTTGAAAACTTCCATTTAAATCAAAACTCAGCATCCCACCAAAACCTGACATTTGTTTTTGAGCCACATCATGCCCTGGGTGTGAAGGCAAAGCGGGGTCATAAACATGTTTTACCTTTTTATGTGTAACTAAAAAATCAGAGACAGCTCTAGCGTTTTTTTCGTGAGCCTCCATACGCACAGCCAGTGTTTTCAAGCTACGATGCAAAAGATAACTCTCAAAAGGAGCAGGCACAGCCCCTGCCGCAAATTGAATGTATTTCAATGCTTCGTATAATTTTTCATCATTCAACATCACACACCCTCCCACTAAGTCAGAGTGACCACCTAAATACTTCGTGCAGCTATGCAAAACAATATCTGCACCAAACGCCAGAGGGTTCTGAAAAATAGGGGAAGCAAACGTGTTATCAACAACGACCAGAGTTTCTTTCGAGACTCTTTCTACCATTTTTTTAATATCAACAATTTTAAGCATCGGATTGCTTGGAGTTTCAAACCAAAGCATACGGCATGGTTTTTTCAAAGCTTCATTTAACGCAGCTTCATCATTCAAATCTAAGAACTCAAACTCAATTTGAAACTTTCCATAAAGAGTTCTAAACAGCCGTCCAGTCCCTCCGTAAACGTCATCTCCAACCAAAACTCGATCCCCTGGCTGTAAATGATGAATCACTGCTTGCACAGCGGCCAACCCTGACGCAAAACTTAACGCATAACGAGCACCTTCTAATGCACCCAGAGCATCTTCAACCGCAGTCCTTGTGGGATTCCCTGCTCGTGAGTAATCATATCCTTTATGAACTCCAGGACTTTCTTGTGCAAAGGTCGATGTCTGAAAAATAGGAGGAACGACGGCACCAACTGTTGCTTCAGGTTCAACTCCAGCATGTACAGCAACTGTTTTTAAATGACGACTCATATCACCTCTCCTCAAAAGACAAATCACAATCACAAAAGCTATCTATACACCATGTATAATAAGGCGCAGAAAATCAAAGGTTGTTTTAACGTCAAATAAAAAACACTTGATAGATTCATTTAAAACCAATATCAACCTTCTCTTTTTCCTAAGTTTGACCAGATAAGCCTCAGAAGGAAGAAAAAGAATTGATCACTGGTCATGCTCGTTAGCATTTTTTGTGCAAAAATATCTAGAAATATAGACACATGAAGACATCCAAGACAATTTAACTATCTAAATTTATAAAATTCAAAAAAACCAAAAAACCCCTTGTGGGGTACCTTTTTCTAATGCTCCTAGAAAATTTTTCTGAGCTAAAGCTAGCAGAAAAACATACAAATATTTCATAACCTCACAATTGAAAAGATGACTTGACTCATCATGTCAGACGTGATGCAACCACGATTGAAATTAGAGAAAAAACCTAAGAATAGACATAAAAAACCAAAAAAACATCACGGAAATGGCATAAAAAAGGTGATAGAAACCCAACGGTTTTTTCAAAACTGAGCAACAAATAGCAATAAACACAAGAACAAAGGCCAAATTCGACCCCTAGCCTAGACCATAAAGAGATGCTTCAGCTAACGAAAAATCTATGAATAGCGGTTCCGCAAAAAGCTTTTTAAACGTTTGACGCTTTTTATTGAATTCTCTATAGAGCGCATGTATGAGCCTCCCAAAAACAATGGTTGAGATTTTTACGAGTTGTACTTCTATAGGAAAAACCTCTTTTTTGCTCAAAATACTGAGGACTTGATTGAAAAATTTCAAACTTACTCACAGACCAGTTATTTAAAAAAAAGCCACAACTGACCACCACAAATTCAACCTGATGCCATAAAAAGAACGGGGCTGCAGCAGTTGACTAAAAACCTAATCATTTCTGTTGATCTCACCAGTGAGTAGGCGTATGAAGTCCTCCGAAAACAATGACTGAGGCTGTCATGACATGTGTATCAATAGGTGAAGCTGCACTTGTGCTGGGTGTTTCTATTTCAACTTTACGACGTTGGGATCGTTCACAAGCATTGATGCCAGGCTAGCGAACTCCTGGAGGCCATCGCCGTTACACATGGAAGCAACTGATGTCGTTTGACCCATTCTAAAAAAAGATCGCATTCGACTCGGATACGCTCGGGTGTCGTCCTCAGATAAACGAATGGATTTACAACGCCAAGCTCAGAGGCTTTCTCAGCATTTAGCTTCTTCTTCAGATTCTAGTTTTGAGGTGATTTCAGACTTAGGATCTGGCATGAACTATAAAAAAAAGCCTTAAATAAGCTTTTAAAACTGCTCCTCAATGGAAAAGTCGAATCTCTTACAATGACACATAAAGACCGCCTCCTACGCTTTGGCAGTGAACTGATTTTTAAAATTTGCGATGCTTTCGGCGCGAAAGTTTGCATCTTAGAAGAAGAGGCGGCGGCTAAGTCACATGAAGAAGAACTTGCCCGTGATGTTGTGACACTTATGACGGTGTTTTCTGCGCGTCTCTATGGGCGTAGGCGTCATACAAGAAAGACACAACAGGCCGCATAAATCCATGATCAAAGCTCATAAAATTGCACTGATACCAAATAACTGCCAGCGGACTTTTTTTGCACAGTCCGCTGGCACGGCTCGTTTTGCGTACAATTGGGCTTTGAATCGTTGGCAAAAGCTCTATGAGTCTGGAGAGAAGACTTCTGAACAAGACCTGCGTAGAGAGCTCAACGCGATTAAACTCGAAGCTTTCTCGATCGATTGCCGATATGGGCTTTTATGAGTTTACACGGCAGCTGGATTATAAGGCACAGTAAAGAGGCAACAATATCGTAAAGATGGATCGATTTTTTCCATCGAGCAAGATGTGTTCAAATCCGAGTTGTTTGCAAAAAAATGATATCAAACTCGCTCAACGCAGTTGGACGTGCTCACACTGCGAGAGCTACCATGACCGTGATATCAATGCTGCCATCAATATAGAGCGTCAGGCCGTGAGCTGTACGGTTATCAAAGCTTGTGGAGAGGAAAG